>NZ_JBUZNN010000005.1:0-243625 GCF_055326235.1 Tessaracoccus yangjingae
GCCTCGAAGCTGTGAGTCTGGTGTCACCACCTCATTGGTGGTGTTGTTGGGATCGACGGTCGCGTCGTGACTCTCCTCGAAGCTGGCCCTCCGGGTGCCTTGGTCAGGACATGTCCGGCGTGAGCGTCGACCCCGACCCGAGCAGAAACCAGTGGCCTGATTCAGGAGCTTGACCAACCAGCGTCAGCAGCGCCGGTTGTGTCCCATCACAGTTGTGCCTAGTCCCTGCCCGGATCGGAACCCGATGGTTGACGTCCATGGAAGGGGACGCATGTCCAGTGTGAAGAATCTCCGCGAGCTTGTCGACCTCGTGATCGGGGTCGACACCCACGAGCAGTTCCACGTCGCCGCGGCCGTTGACGCGGTCACCGGCGGGGTGCTCGACACGATCAAGACCCCGGCCGACCCGGCCGGCTATCAGCAGCTCATCGACTGGGCCCACACCCGTCCCGGCCGGCGCGGGTGGGCCATCGAGGGCACCAACAGCCACGGCATCGGCCTGACCCGCGCCCTGGCCGGCGAACTGGTGGTCGAGGTCGACCGACCAGAGCGGATCAAGCGCCGCAACGGCGCAAAGTCCGACTCCATCGACGCGGTCCGGGCAGCCCGGGACGCGTTGGGCCGGGACTCCCTGTCCACCCCGCGGGCGGTCACCGGTGACCGTGCCGCGCTCCAGGTCCTTGTCACCAGCAGACACCTGACGATCACGCAGGCCACCGACACCGAACGCCAACTCCGCTCGATGGTGCTCACCGCCCCCGACGAGCTCCGGTCACGGTTCACCGGCCGCAAGACCGCCCCGATGGTCACCCAGGCCCTGAAACTACGACCCCACACCAATGACGACCCCCTGACCGGGATCCTGATGCCGGTACTGAAGGAACTCGCACAGCGGGCCCGGTCGCTGCGGCTCTACGCCAAGGCCCTGCAACGGCAGATCCTCGACATCGTCAGGAAGTGGCGCCCTGACCTGCTCGACCTCAACGGCGTCGGACCGATCGTCGCGGCGAGCCTGCTGCTGGTGTGGTCCCATCCCGGACGCGTCCACTCCGAGGCCGCATTCGCGATGCTCTCCGGAACCGCCCCCATCCCGGCCACCAGCGGCACACAACAGACCAGACACCGCCTTAACCGCTCCGGCGACCGCCACCTCAACCAGGCCATCCACACCATCATCCTCTGCAGACAACGCAACGACCCAGCCACCAAGGCCTACATCGAACGCCGCACCGCTGAAGGCCGAACCAAGCGAGAGATCCGCCGCTGCCTCAAACGATACGTCGCCCGCCAGACCTTCAGAATCCTCAAAAAAGGGGTTGACAAAACATAGGAGCGTCCTAAGAAGAGTGGTGGGGGCCGGGGCAGGTTGGGTGGGCGTTGCTGACGGCGCAAGCGCGAAGCGCCACCGCCGGAAGCATGGGCGGCCCGGCCCCCACCACACACCGCCAGCCCAACCACAGACACCACCAGCAGAGTCCATGGTCAAACTCGCGTTTCTTAGGCTTCGAGGCCGCTACGCGGCACCTCAGCCAGCGGAAAGGGCGGCACCGCAGCCAGCGGGAAGGGCGGCACCGCAGCCAGCGGGAAGGGCGGCACCTCAGCCAGCGGGTGGGGCACCTCAGCCAGCGGCAAAGGGCCGCCCCCTCCAGCGGGAGAGAGCGGCACCTCAGCCACCGGGAGGGGCCGAAGAACCCGACGACCCCTCCCCGCCTGCTACTTCCCCGTCATGTCGCCGGGGATCACCCAGGCGTCGAAGTCCTCGCCGCTGACCCCGTTGGCCAGGGCCGACTCCCGCAGCGACGTGCCCTCCTTGTGCGCCTGCTTGGCGATCTTGGCAGCCTTGTCGTAGCCGATGTGCCGGTTCAGGGCCGTGACCAGCATCAGGTTGGTCTCCAGGTTCTGCTGGATCCGCGGCAGGTTGGGCTCGATCCCGACGGCGCAGTGCTCGGTGAACGACAGCGCCCCGTCGGCCAGCAGCCGGATGGACTCCAGCACGGCGTGCGCCATCACCGGCTTGAACACGTTGAGCTGGAAGTTGCCCTGGCTACCCGCGAAGCCGACGGTGGCGTCGTTGCCGAACACCCTCGCCACCACCATGGTGAGCGCCTCCGACTGGGTGGGGTTGACCTTGCCGGGCATGATCGAGCTGCCGGGCTCGTTCTCCGGGATGTTCAGCTCCCCGATGCCGTTGCGCGGGCCGCTGGCGTACCACCGGACGTCGTTGGCGATCTTCATGAGCGCGTCGGCCAGCACCCTCAGCTCCCCGCTGACCTCCACGAGCGAGTCATGGGCGCTGAGGGCCGCGAACAGGTTCTCGGCCTGCCGGAACTCCAGCCCGGTCTCCGCGGTGATCTTCTCGGCGGCCAGGCGCCCGAAGTCGGGGTGCGCGTTCAGCCCTGTGCCGACGGCGGTGCCGCCGATCGCCAGGTCCCGCGCCCGGCCGTCGGCGTGGCGCACGCCCTCGACGGCGAAGTCCAGCTGCGCCACCCAGCCGCCGAACACCTGGCCCAGGCGCACCGGCGTGGCGTCCTGCAGGTGGGTGCGGCCCACCATGATCACGTCGTCGTACTGCCCCGCCTTGGCCGCCAGCACGTCGCGGAGCCGGGCGATGGCCGGGTAGAGCCGCTCGTTCAGCTCGGTCACCACCGCGATGTGCATGGCGGTGGGGAAGGTGTCGTTGGAGGACTGGCCGCGGTTGACGTCGTCGTTGGGGTGCACGGGCGTCTTCGAGCCGCGCACTCCCCCTGCCAGCTCGATGGCGCGGTTGGAGATGACCTCGTTGGAGTTCATGTTGGACTGGGTGCCGGAGCCGGTCTGGAACACCACCAGCGGGAAGTGGTCGTCGAGGTGGCCGGCGATCACGTCGTCGGCGGCCTGCGCGATGAGCTCTGCCCGGTCCGCGGGGAGCTCACCCAGCTCGGCGTTGGCCTGCGCCGCGGCCTTCTTCAGCACGCCGAGGGCGCGGATCATGGCGCGTCCCCAGACGAAGGTGTCGCGGCCGATGTCGAAGTTGTGCAGGCTGCGCTGCGTCTGCGCGCCCCAGTAGCGGTCGTCGTCGACCGGGACCTCGCCCATGGAGTCGGTTTCAATGCGGGTGCTCATGGGCCCAACCTACCCGCGCCAGTGGTGCGTCACGGCACAAAAAAGAGCCCGACCGCTGCCCTTGGGGGGGCGGCAGCGGTCGGGCGGTCTTTGGTGACACCATCGGGTGTCGCGCTAACAGTACCCGATCCGGGGCCTCTCGCGCGCGCTCCCGGTACTGGGTTTTCGGGGTCCTTGACCCTTTCTTGACGCGGGATGACAACACCCCCAGTCAGCGGGCCTTGACCCCCCGGAATCCCTTCAACCGAAGGCTGTTCAGGACCACGAAGACGCTCGAGAAGGCCATGGCCGCGCCGGCGATGATGGGGGTCAGCATCCCCAGAGCCGCCAGAGGGATGGCGGCCGTGTTGTAGCCGAACGCCCACACCAGGTTGGACTTGATGGTGCGCAGCGTGGCCCGCGACAACCGCACCGCGTCGACGGCGGCCATGAGGTCGTGCCGCATGAGCGTGATGTCGCCCGCCGCGATGGCCGCGTCGGTGCCGGTGCCCATGGCGATCCCCAGGTCCGCCTGCGCGATGGCCGCCGCGTCATTGACGCCGTCACCCACCATGGCCACCTGCCGCCCCGCGGCCTGCAATTCCTTGATGGCGGCCACCTTCCCCTCCGGCGTCACTCCCGCCCGCACGTCGTCGATGCCCACCTGCGCCGCCACGGCGCGCGCGGTCCGCTCGTTGTCCCCCGACAGCAGCACCGGGTGCAGGCCCAGCGCCTTGAGCTCGCGGATGGCCGCGGCGGCCGACTCCTTGACGGTGTCGCCCACGATGATGCGGCCCAGGATGCGCTGCTCGTCAGCCACCTCCACCACGCTGCCCACCTGCTCGGCCTCCCATGCCACGGGGGCCAGCCCGAGGTCCGCCATGAAGGCGGCCGAGCCCGCGAAGATCGCACGCCCGTCGACCACGCCCCGCACGCCGCGACCAGGCACGTTGACGAAGTCGACGACGGCTCCCGGCCGCTCCACCTCTGCGACGATGGCCTGGGCGATGGGGTGCTCCGAACCGGACTCGACGGCGGCGGCGAGCTCCAGCAACTGCTCGCGGGTGACGCCCTCGGCCGTCTCGACACCGGCCACGGACATCTGTCCGCTGGTGAGGGTGCCGGTCTTGTCGAACACCACGGTCTCAACCCGTCGGGCGCGCTCCAGCACCTGCGGCCCACGGATCACCGTGCCGAGCTGGGCCCCGCGGCCGGTGCCCACCATGAGCGCCGACGGCGTGGCCAGCCCCAGCGCGCAGGGGCAGGCGATGATCAGGACGGCGATGGCCGCCGACAGCGACATCGTCACCCCGTTGCCCACCAGCAGGTGGCCCGCCAGGGTCAGCGCGGCGATCACCAGCACGATCGGCACGAAGATGCCCGAGACCTTGTCTGCGAGGCGCTGCACCTCGGCCTTCCCGGTCTGCGCCTCCTCCACCATGGCCGCGATCCTCGCCAGCTGCGACTGGGCGCCGACGGCGGTGGCGCGCACCACCAGCCGCCCCGTCGTGTTGACCGACCCGCCCACCACGGATGATCCGGGTTCCACCTCCACCGGGAGCGACTCGCCGGTCATGATCGAGGCGTCGACTGCGGAGCGACCCTCCACCACCTCGCCGTCTGCCGCGACCTTCTCGCCCGGCCGCACCACGATCAGGTCCCCCACACGGAGGGTCTTGACGTCCACGAGGCGCTCCCCGCCGTCGACGACGACGGTGGCCTGCTTGGCGCCCACCTCCAGCAGGGCGCGCAGCGCGGCTCCCGACTCGGTCTTGGCGCGGGCCTCGATCCAGCGGCCCAGGAGGAGGAAGGAGATGATGGTGACGGCGGCCTCGAAGTAGATGAAGCCGCGCGCGTCCTGCCGGCTGAGGCTCAGCGAGAACTCGTGCTTCATGCCGATCATCCCGGCGTGGCCGAAGATCATGGCGTAGAGGGACCACGCGTAGGCGGTCAGCGTGCCCATCGAGACGAGCGTGTCCATCGTGGTGGTGCCGTGCCGGGCGTTGGTCCACGCCGCCTGGTGGAAGCTGCGGCCCAGCCACAGGACGACCACGCTGGAGAGCACCAGAGCCACCCACTGCCAGGCGGGGAACTGCAGCGCGGGCACCATGGAGACCACCACCACGGGCACGCTGAGCGCGAAGGACCAGAGCACCCGCGGCTTCAGCGCGGCCGCCTCGTCGGTCTTCTCCGCCTCGGGCACCGGCAGCGTGGCGCCGTAGCCGGCCTGGGCCACCACCTCCATGAGGCGTTGCGCGGTGATCCCCGTGGGCGCCTCGACGGTGGCCCGCTCGGTGGAGTAGTTGACGGTGGCGGTGACGCCGTCGACCTTGTTGAGCTTCTTCTCGATCCGGGCCGCGCATGAGGCGCAGGTCATGCCCTGGATGTCGAGCTGGATGGTGGAACTGGCCATGGCCGGCCCTTCCGGATTTCGGGCGCGTTCGTACGCGCGGACGCGGGAGTGGTTCATGGGCGCCGACGGCGCGTGGCTGGGAGCGGGTTTACCCGCCTGCGTCAGGCCTCGACGACGGAGTAGCTGCCCGCCTCGCGGACGGCCTCGATGATCGCGTCGAAGGGGATGCGCTCCGAGGACTCGACGAGCATCGAGCCGCCCTCGAGGGTGACGGACACGTTGTCCACCCCTGCGACCTCGGAGACCTCCTCGGTGACATGGTTGACGCAGTTGCCGCAGGTCATGCCGGAGACGGTGTACTTGCTGATCATGGTGTGAATCCTCTCGTGGGTCAGCGGACGAGCCGCTTGATGGCCTGCATCGCTTCGTCGATCTTCTCCTCGGCCTCCGGCCCGCCCTGGCGGGCGGCGTCGGCGACGCAGTGGGAGAGGTGATCGTTGAGAAGGCCGAGCGAGACCGCCTTGAGGGCGCTGGTGACGGCGGTGACCTGGGTGAGGATGTCGATGCAGTACTGATCCTCCTCCACCATGCGCGCGATCCCGCGCGTCTGGCCCTCGATCAGCTTGAGCCGGCGAAGGTACGCCGCCTTCTCCGGGGTGTAGCCGTGCGTGGTGTGACAGCTGCCGTCAACGGTCTCGGTCATCGATCCCCCTTCTCGCCACCCAGCATACCCCACGGGGGTATCGGATTCAACTGGTCCCATCATGACATGACGAGGCCTCGGACCTGCGGGCGGGGTCGGCTAGCCAGACCGGAATCGGACTTGTCCACAAGGAGGGCCGCACGGCTGTGGAAAGCGTGCCGTCCGGGCGCCATTCTGGCGCCAAGGCCGCGATGAGGGCCCTCTATCACAGACCGCGGATCATCGCGCAACAAATGCTGGAATTCACACGCAACCCAAGTCAGCGAAGAATCGCCGAGCCCCCCGGGCCCGGATCGACCAGAAGGGCGGTTGCTACGACGAGGTGCAGGGCCGCCTTGCCCCTCGCCGCGGCGATTTGTGGACAAACAGATGCGACACACCCACCCAGCCGGTAAACATAACGATTTGATAACGGCTCCTGGCGCTCGGCGCACAGCGATGTCCACAGCCACGCGGCTGGCCGTGGAGAGTTGTCCACAGGCCTTCCACAGGCCACCCCCAGGCTTGCCCACAGCAGGCCGCCGGGAGCTGTCGGAGACGTGCCCTAGCCTGTCCTGTGGCCGGATTCCTGGGCCAGAGGAGGGGAACATGACGCAGACCGCCGTCTACGACGATCGGGATCTGGACCGTACCCCCCCGCAGGACCTGGCCGCCGAGCAGAGCGTCCTCGGGGCCATGATGATGTCGAAGGACGCCATCTCCGATGTGGTCGAGGTGCTGCGTGGGGTGGACTTCTACCGCCCCAACCACGAGACCATCTTCGACGCCATCATCAACCTCTACGGTCGCGGGGAACCGGCGGACCCCATCACCATCGCCGGAGAGCTCAGCAAGTCCGGGCAGCTGTCCAAGGTGGGCGGCGCGGTCTACCTGCACGACCTCCTGGCCTCGGTCTCCATCGCCGCCAACGCCATCTACTACGCGGAGCTGGTCCGGGACAAGGCCGTCCTTCGCCGCCTGGTCAACGCGTCCATCCGCATCGCCCAGCTCGGCTACCAGGGCCAGGGCGAGGTGGACAAGATCGTCGACGAAGCCCAGCAGACCCTCTTCGAGGTCACCGAGAAGAAGGCGTCAGAGGACTACAAGTCGCTGCGGGAACTCATCGAGCCCACCTTCGACGAGATGGAGGCCATCGCCTCCTCGGGCGACGCACTCTCCGGCGTGCCGACGGGGTTCGTGGACCTGGACCGGATCACCAACGGCCTGCACGCCGGGCAGATGATCATCGTCGCCGCCCGCCCCGGCGTCGGGAAGTCCACCTTCGCGCTGGACGTGTGCCGCTCTGCGGCCATCCACCACAACCTCACGGCCGCGTTCTTCTCCCTCGAGATGAGCCGCACCGAGATCGTGATGAAGATCCTCTCGGCCGAGGCGTCGGTGCCGCTGGGCAAGATCCGCGGCGGCAAGATGGACGAGAACGACTGGCAGCGGGTCACGGACAAGTCGGCCATCCTCGGCGAGAAGAACCTGTTCATCGACGACTCGCCCAACCTGACGATGATGGAGATCCGCGCGAAGGCGCGCCGGCTGAAGCAGCGCCACGACCTGCAGCTGCTGGCCATCGACTACATCCAGCTGATGAGCTCCGGCAAGAAGGTGGAGTCGCGGCAGTTGGAGGTCTCGGAGTTCTCCCGCCAGATCAAGCTGCTCGCCAAGGAGCTGGAGATTCCGGTCATCGCCCTGTCACAGCTGTCGCGCAACACCGAGCAGCGCAAGGACGGCATCCCGCAGCTGTCGGACCTGCGCGAGTCGGGCTCGCTCGAGCAGGACGCGGACATCGTCCTCATGATCCATCGCCCGGAGATGTACTCGCAGAACCCCACCGACGAGGAGCGCGGCCTGGCTGCGTTCCACATCCCCAAGCACCGCAACGGCGAGACGGGCAAGATCGACGCGCTCTTCCAGGGCCACTACAGCCGGTTCACCAACGCCCCCATGTGACCCCCTCCGCAGTCAGGCCCCCTGACTAGCTCGAATGCCGGTCACGTGCGGTGTGCTGAATAATGCGAGGTGTCGGACTTCGCGATCGAAAGGCCCTCTCATGACCGGTGAAGCCCTGCCCCCCGTCGACACCTCCCCGGACGCGCTCCTCGTCGCGGACCTGACGCTGCTGACCGAGCTGCACCGTCAGGTCCTCACCGAGTCCGGCCGCGGGGAGCTCGCCACGCTCATGGACCGCCTCGAGGAGGCCGCCGCCGGCGCCGCGGATGGGGGAGACCCAGACGCCCCGTCGCACATCATCGAGAGCCTCACCGCCACCACGGCCGCCAGCCTGGCGCAGACCCTCACCGTGCACTTCCACCTCATCAACCTGGCCGAGGAGCGGCACCGCTCGCGCCTGCTCCGCCGGGCGGATCCACGCTCCGGGGAGGCCACGCCGGACATGTGGCCCGCGGTGGCGGCCCTGGGCGAGCTGGCGTCGCGGGTGCGGGACCTGCGCGTCCACCCCGTGCTCACGGCCCATCCGACGGAGGCCCGGCGCCGGGCGGTGTCGTCGGCGCTGGACCGGATCGGGGACCACCTCGACCGCTACGACGACGCCGCAGTCGGCCACCAGGAGCGGGGCGCCGCGCTGCGCCGGATGCTGGAGGAGATCGACATCCTCAGCCGCACCTCTCCGCTGCGCACCACCCTGCCGCAGCCCTCCGACGAGGTGCGCGCGATCATGCAGGTCTTCGACCAGACCCTCTTCCACGCGGTGCCCCGGCTGTACCGATCCGTGGAGTCGGTCATCTCCGACGGCGACGCGGGTCGTCGCGAGCCGGCCGTGCCTGCCTTTCTGCGGTTCGGCTCGTGGGTGGGTGGGGACCGGGACGGCAACCCGTTCGTGACCGCCGAGGTGACCAGGCAGACCGCCGCCATCCAGGCCGACCACGCGCTGCGGGCGCTCGCCACCGGGGCCATGCGGATCGCCCGCACGCTGACGATGAGCGATGACGCCACCCCGCCGTCGCCGGACCTGGCCAACTCTCTGGCCCGCGACGCCGTCGCCGCGCCGGAGACGTTCGCCACGATCCGGACGTCGTCGCCCAATGAGCCGCACCGCCAGAAGCTGCTGTTCGTCGCCGAGCGGCTGGCCGCCACCCGATCCGGCCGCATCGAGCTGGCCTACCGCCAACCCGAGGAGCTGCTCGCCGACCTCCGCCTCATCCAGGACTCCCTGCGCGCGGCCGGCGACGACCGCGCCGCCTTCGGCGAGCTGCAGCACCTCATCTGGCTCACCGAGACCTTCGGGTTCCACCTGGCAGAGCTCGAGGTACGCCAGCACAGCGCGGTCCACAAGGCCGCGCTGGAGGAGCTGCTCGGCCAGCTCGACGAGGCGCCGGCCGACGACGAGGCCCGCATCGCGCTGCTGGACCGGCTCGCCGTCGAGGGGTGGCCGAGCCACGTCCAGGCCACGAGCGACCGCACGCGCGAGGTCCTCGACACCCTGCGGGTGATGTCCTGGCTGCAGGAGCGGTGGGGCAGCCGGTCCTGCGGCCGCTACATCGTGAGCTTCACGCAGGCACCTGAGCACCTCGTCGGGGTGCGGGCGCTGGCCCGGCTCGCCGTCGGCGACGGCCGGCTCCGGCTGGACGTCGTGCCACTGTTCGAGACCGGCGCAGACCTCAACGGCGCCGTCGGGATCCTCGAACGCTGGCTCCCCCTGGCCAGCACCCAGGCGTGGCTGGGGCAGACCGGCGGCCACGTCGAGGTGATGGTGGGCTACTCGGACTCGGCCAAGGACGTCGGCCCGGCCAGCGCCACCCTCACCCTCTACACGGCGCAGAGCGGGCTCGTGGACTGGGCGGACCGGCACGGCGTCGAGCTGACGATCTTCCACGGCCGCGGCGGCTCCCTCGGCCGCGGCGGAGGACCGCTGCACCGCGCCATCCTCGCGCAGCCTCCGGGCTCGGTGGCCGGCCGGTTCAAGGTCACGGAGCAGGGAGAGGTGATCTTCGCCCGCTACGCCGACGAGACACTCGCCCAGGCGCACCTGGAGCGGCTCACCTCCGCGGTGCTGCTGGCCGACACCGAGGACGCCACCTGCCACAACCGCGACGCGGCGGCGCAGTTCGCCGATGTCGCGGCCACCGTCGAGAGCGCCTCCCGGGAGGCGTGGTGGTCTCTGGTGCGGATCCCGGGGTTCGCTGACGTGGTGGCCGAGTCGAGCCCCATGGAGGAGCTCGGCGAGCTGCGGCTGGGGTCGCGGCCGGCGCGCCGCAGCGGGGCCACCGAGGGCCGCGACCTCGCGGACCTGCGGGCCATCCCGTGGGTCTTCGCCTGGTCGCAGATTCGGGCCAACATCCCCGGCTGGTACGGGCTCGGCACCGGCCTGGCCGCCGTCGGGGACGCGGAGCGCCTCCGTGCCGCGTACCGGGATTGGCCGCTGTTCGCCAGCCTGATCGACGTGGCGGAGATGAGCCTTGCGAAGGCCAACCCACGGCTCGCCCGGTCGTTCCTGGCGCTCGGCGGGCAGCCCGAGGTCACCGAGCTGGTGCTGGCGGAGCTGGAGCTGACGAGGCGCCTCGTCCTGGAGACGATGGGTCAGTCCGAGCTGCTCGAGGCCAAGCCGATGCTCCAGGGCCGCGTGAGCCTGCGGGCGCCGTCGATCGACGCCCTCAGCCACCTCCAGCTCCGCGCGCTGCGTCTCATCCGCGACGCCGCGTCGCCCATCGACGACGCAGAACGCGCCGTGTGGGCCAGGGTGCTGCTGCTCACGGTCAATGGTGCGGCGGCCGGCCTGCAGAACACGGGCTAGTCGCGTCGCTCCCCACCGGGGACCCGCGTCGTCACCGGCCGCCTAGTCGGCTCGCCCGACGCCCTCGTCATCGGGCCCCGCGTCGCGTAGCTGGTCCAGCAGGTCGGCTTCGTCAGCCTCCGTCGACCCCGCCGCGGATGCCTCGAGGGCCGCGGACAGGTCGTCCGCCTCGTTGTGCAGGACCTCTGGGGACAGTTCATGGGAATCGTGCGTGGGCCAGTCCTCCGGGTCAGGGGGGAATCCCTCCTCGGCTCCGAGATCGGGTGTGACCATGTCCGCCTCCTCGCAAGTGACCATTCGAGCCTACTCCGCGGGCCTGGCCCACGACGGTTCCTGAGTGGAGACGTGCCCGCGGGCCCCCGTCAGGCGTCCCGGGGAGCCGCCACCGGCGTCGAGCGGCGGATGTCCAGGACCGCGCGCACCAGGATCCACGCCACGACCGCGGCCCCGGCGGCGCTCGCGGCCCAGTGCTCCGCGATCATCAGCAGCATCATGGCCAGCAGCGTGGGCGCCAGGTACTGCATCGACCGCACGACGTAGACCCCGAACGACGGCATGTGAACGCCCCGCGAGTCGGCCACGGACTTCACCATGAAGTTGGGTCCGTTGCCGATGTAGGTCAGCGCGCCGCAGAACACGGCGCCCAGGGAGATCGAGATCAGGAACGTCTCCGGCACCGCAGGCGAGGTGCCGATCATGGCCACGCCCGGCGGCGCCGGCACCTGCGAGGCCATCTCGTAGAAGGTGGCATAGGTGGGCGCGTTGTCCAGCACCGACGACAGCCCGCCGGTGAAGAGGAAGAAGGTGATCTCGTTGAGCGGCAGCTTCGGCGCCTGCTGACCGAGGAACTCCAGGGCGGGGATCATGGTGAGGAAGATGCCGATGAACAGCGCCGCGACCTCCCCGATGGGCGCCCAGCTGAACTCGTTGTCGCCGTGACGGACGCTCCGGGGGGTGGTCAGCAGCGAGGCCGCCGTCACGGCAAGCATGATCAGCTCCCGCACCGGGACCCAGGACCACGCCGTCGCATGCCCCGTCTCGATGGCGTGCAGGTCCATCGACGGCGCGAACGCCACCGCCGCGATGATCACCGCGAACCAGAGGAAGTTGATCTTCCCGCGTACCCCCAACGGCTCGATGTGGGTGCGGTCGAAGGCCACGTCCTCCGGCGCCTCGGTGGCGTAGATGCGGCGGTCGAGCGCGTAGTAGCTGAACAGCAGGATGGCGTTCACGAACAGCCAGTAGGGCCACAACCCGAACGTCCAGGTGAACGGCACGCCCCGGAGCAGGCCGAGGAACAGCGGCGGGTCCCCCAGCGGGGTGAGCAGCCCGCCGCAGTTGGCGACGATGAAGATCGCGAACAGAACGGTGTGGACCCGGTGCTTGCGCTCCACGTTGGTGTTGAGCAGCGGGCGGATGAGCAGCATCGCGGCGCCGGTGGTGCCGACGAACGACGCCACCAGGCCGCCGATGGCCAGGAAGGTGGTGTTGTTGCGCGGGGTGGCCTCGATGTCGCCCTTGAGGAACAGCCCCCCGGAGACGACGAACAGCGCCAGGAGGAGGGCGATGAACTGGGCGTACTCGTAGACCGCGTGACCCACGCGCCACGGGTCGTCCAGCGCCCATACCGCGAGGGCGACGGGCAGGCCGAGAACGAGCGCGTATCCCAGCTGGGTGGCCGGCTTCTCCCACAGGTGCCTCGTGCGCGACAGCAGGGGGAACACCGCGATGCCGCCGAGCATCGCGACGAACGGCAGCATGCTCCACCACGGATATTCCATCGTCGGGTCCCTTCACCGGAGCCCGCCGGGACTCCTGGCTAGACCGCTCAGCCTAAACCGCCCGGTGCTGGAACATGCGTCCGGGGCGGATGTTGCAGGCAGTTGCCGCCTGTCGTCGGGTCCAAGCCCGGCCAGTAGGGCGGTGTCGGCGGCACTGCGGACACGGTTCCCCACTGACCGGCGCCGCCCTCAGCGCTCCACCGGGACAGCGCCGCGAGGATCGTCTCCGCGGCCCAGCCTGGCACCAGCGAGCTTTGGCATGATCGACCGATGACCACCGACCCACTCCACCCCCGCCTCGCGGCGTGGTACGTCGAGCACGCCCGCGACCTGCCGTGGCGCGCGCCCGGCACCACACCCTGGGGTGTGCTGGTCAGCGAGGTGATGTGCCAGCAGACGCCCGCCGCGCGCGTGGCGCCGCAATGGGTGGAGTGGATGGACCGCTGGCCGGCGCCGTCGGACCTCGCGGAGGCCCCGACCTCGGACGTGCTGCGCGCCTGGGGGCGGCTCGGCTATCCGAGGCGGGCGCTGCGTCTGCAGGAGGCGGGCCGCGTCGTCGCCGAACTCCACGGCGGGGTGGTGCCCGACGACGAGGCGGCGCTCCTCTCCCTCCCCGGCGTCGGGCGGTACACGGCCGCCGCGGTGCTGGCATTCGGGTTCGGCCTCCGCTCCCTGGTGCTGGACACCAACGTGCGCCGCGTCCTTGCCCGGCTCGACGGGGGCGTCGAGTTCCCCCTGGCACACGAGACGGCCGCGGAACGGCGGCGGGCATGGGACTTCGTCCCCGACGACGACGCCGACGCGGCGCTCTGGTCGGTCTCCGCGATGGAGCTGGGCGCGCTGGTGTGCACGGCGAAGTCCCCCCTGTGCGGTGAGTGCCCCGTCGCCGACGCGTGCGCCTGGCTGGCCGCCGGCCGGCCGTCGTGGGACGGGCCGGAGCGACGGGTCCAGGCCTGGGAGGGCACGGACCGGCAGTGTCGCGGCAGGATCATGGCCGCGCTGCGCGGCCACGGGGCGGTCCGCCTCGCGGACGTCGCCTGGCCGGACGCGGCGCAGTTGGAGGCGTGCGCGGCGTCCTTGGTGGCCGACGGGCTCGCGATCACCGTCGACGACGGGCTCTCCCTGCCCTGACTCCTGCCTCCCGGCGCGTCAGGCGCCGGGAGCCCTGACACGACGCCCGCGCGGCCAGATGCCGCGGGGCTCCCTGTGCCGGTGCAGGGAGCCCTTGGTGGCAGGCCGGGTCAGTGGACGGTGAGGGTCCACGACGTGACCGGGGCCGAGCCGTCAACGAGCCTCGCCGAGACCTCGCCGTCCGCATCCGCGAGCACCTCGAACCGCGACACCGAACCGTCCGGACGGGGCACCTCGACGGTCCGCGACATTCCGGCCTCGAAGCCGTAGGCGCGCAACTCCACGCCCTCGGCCCAGTCGTAGTCCGGCCGGTCCGCGACGGCGCCCCACGGGATCACCGACCCCGGCCGGGCCAGCAGGGGCAGCGAGTCGAAGCCGTGCTTCTCGGTGCGCCACCCCGGACCCTCGACGACACCCCCGTCGAGCACCCGCGTCCAGCGCCCGCACGGCACGTAGTACGACACCGTGCCGTCGTCGGAGAAGATCGGCGAGACGAGCAGCTGGTCGCCCAGCATGTACTGCAGGTCCACCATCGCCGCGCCCGGATCGTCCGGGAACTCGAGGAACAGCGGCCGCATGACCGGCAGCCCCTCCAGGTGCGCGATCTCGCCGAGCTGCCCGATGTAAGGCATGAGCCGCATCTTGAGGCGGGTGAACTGGCGCGCCACGTCGACGGCCTCGTCGTCGAACGCCCACGGCACCCGGTAGGAGTTGGAGCCGTGCAGGCGACTGTGCGAGCTGAGCAGCCCGAAGGCCAGCCATCGCTTGAACACTGCCGGATCGGGGGTGCCCTCGAAGCCCCCGATATCGTGGCTCCAGAAGCCGAAGCCCGACGCGGCCAGGCTCAGCCCGCCCCGGAGCGACTCGCTCATGGCGGAGAAGGTGGACTCGCAGTCCCCGCCCCAATGCACCGGGAACTGCTGGCCGCCGGCGGTGGCGGAGCGGGCGAACACGACGGCGTCGCCCTCGCCCCGCTCCTCCACCAGCAGGTCGAAGACGGCCTTGTTGTAGAGGTGGGCGTAGTAGTTGTGCATGCGTTGAGGGTCCGAGCCGTCGTGCCACACCACGTCGGTGGGGATCCGTTCGCCGAAGTCGGTCTTCAGGCAGTCGACGCCCTGACGAAGCAGGCCCCGCAGCTTGCCGACGAACCACGCCGTGGCCTCCGGGTTGGTGAAGTCGACCAGCGCCATGCCGGCCTGCCACAGGTCCCACTGCCACACGGACCCGTCGGGGCGCTTGACGAGGTAGCCGCGATCCCGACCCTCCGCGAACAGCACCGAACGGCGCGCGATGTAGGGGTTGATCCAGGCCGAGACCTTCAGCCCCCGCTCGTGGAGGCGGGCCAGCATGCCCTCCGGATCCGGGAACGTCGCCGGGTCCCACACCAGATCGGTCCAGTGGAAGGCCCGCATCCAGAAGCAGTCGAAGTGGAACACCGACATGGGCAGGTCGCGCTCGGCCATGCCGTCGATGAACGAGGTGACCGTGGCCTCGTCGTAGTCGGTGGTGAAGCTGGTGGACAGCCACAGCCCGTAGCTCCAGGCGGGCACCCGGGCGGGGCGGCCGGTGAGCGCGGTGTAGCGGCGCAGCACGTCGGCCGGGGTGGGGCCGTCGATGATCAGGTAGCGCAGCCGGTGGCCGGGCACCGAGAACTGGGCGCGCGACGCGAACTCGGAGGCCAGCTCGTAGGAGACGTGGTCCGGGGTGTCGACGAAGACGCCGTAGCCGCGGTCGCTGAGGTAGAACGGCACGTTCTTGTAGGCCTGCTCGCTGGAGGTGCCGCCGTCGGCGTTCCAGATCTCGACGCTCTGGCCGTTCTTGATCAGCGGCCCGAACCGCTCGCCCAGCCCGTAAAGGTGCTCGCCGGGCGCGATGGCCAACTGCTCCCGCACGAAGCGCCGCCCGTCCGGGTTGGTCAGCGCCGACGGCGACCTCCCCGTCGACGACGTGAGCGGCCCGCCCGCACCGACGAACCGCAGGTCCCACGGCACGTCCCGGCCCAGGGTGGCGGTCAGCGTGCCGCTGGTGAGCGAGACCGAGTCCGCGCTCTCGGTGATCGAGACCTGGTGCCCGCCGTCGATCAGCGCGAAGCTGGGCCCGGCGGTGGGCTGGTCCCAGTGCTCGATGGTGACCCCGATGACGCCGTCGGCGGGCGAGTCGACGGTGATGGTGAGGGCCGGGCAGTTGAGGGTGTCGCCGCGGGTCTCGATCACGCGCGTGGGCGTGTGGGCCACCATGCGGTCGTCCTCGACCACGATCTCGGCGATGCTGCGCGGGCTGAGCGCGGTCACTCCGGGGCGCAGCTGCCAGTAGCCGTCGGTGAACTTCATCCTTGGGTCCTCTCGTCCTGCCGCGACACGTGCGCGTGCCGCGAGATGGTGGGTGGCACGGGGCGGATCCCCGCCGTGCCGGGGGTGGCCGGGCGACGGCCTCCCCCGCTTGGTCGAAACGCTTGCGCGGGCCTACGCTTGGCTCTCACAGGGCCGTATGAAGACGGCGCCGGCCCGTCGGGCCGAAGGGGCCAGACCCCGCCGCTCCCGCCCTGGGACAAGGGGTCACGATGGCTGGTATCCAGGAAGTCGCACGCAAGGCGGGGGTCTCGCAGTCCACCGTCTCCTACGTGCTGAGCGGCCGGCGGCCCATCTCCGATTCCACTCGCGAGCGGGTGATGAAGGCCATCGACGAGCTCAACTACCGCCCGCACGCCGGGGCGCGCGCCCTGGCGTCGTCGAAGACCCACGTGCTGGGCCTGGTCACGCCGCTGCGCCCGGGCGTCAACGTGGACGTCATCATGCAGTTCGTGGCCGGCATCGCCACGAGGGCGCGTCACTTCGAGCACGACGTCCTCCTGGTCACCGAGCCGGACGCCTCAGGCATCGAGGGCGTCTCGCTGCGCTCGATGGTGGACGGCTTCATCGTCATGGACGTCGAGTCCCGCGACAGCCGGCTCCCCACGCTGGCGGCGCTGCGCCAGCCGAGCGTGCTGATCGGCATGCCGGAGGACCCGGGATCCTTGAGCTGCATCGACTTCGACTTCGAGTCCGCCGGCTCCATGGCGGTGCGGAAGCTGGCCACGGCCGGGCACACCCGCATCGCGCTCATCGGCTCCTCGCCCGCGGTGCACACCCGCGGCACGTCGTACGCGGTGCGGTTGGCGCGAGGCGCGGAGCGGGAGGCCGAGGCCCACCACATCGAGCTGCAGCGCCTGGCCTGCGGCGACGACCCCATGGAGGCGACCCCGCTCATCGACGAGCTGGTGGAGTCCGGCATCACCGGGCTGATCGTGCACAACGAGGCCGCGCTGCCGGGCGTCATCACCGCGCTGGCCCGACGGGGCCCCGAGGTGGCCGATTCGGTGGCGGTGGTGGCCATCGGGCCGAAGTCGTTGCTGCTGGCGCCGCTGCTGCCGATGACGGTGATCGACATCCCCGGCACCACCATCGGGTCCACGGCCGTGGACATGCTGATGGCACTGGTCAACGACCACTCCCTGCCGGAGCGACGGCTGGTGGCTCCGCGGGTGGAGTGAGCCGTCGGCGCGGCCGGTGACGGTGCGCGCTGCGGGCCGGATCGCATTGCACTCCTTCGCTGAGCTGGTCTGTCGATTCGTCGTCGAATCATTTCGACATAAGTGAATCACGACGGCGCCTCAGGCCGCAACACCTCGGGGCGGATTGGGCGCCCGGTCTCGCGCGCGCAGCGTAGATAGTGCATCATTGGGGCAACGATCACTGCGGGCACCGCCGCCACTCAAGCATCGAAAGGCTTCGACCTCATGGCTTCTGACTCGACGACCAGCAGCACCACTCCCACCCCCGCGACCCTCGAGGACCTGGTGGCCGCAACACTCGCGCGCCTCAGCGACGACGAGGCGGTCGCGCTCCTCCACCAGGTCAACCCGGCGATGCCGGCTCACGGCCTGGCGGAGTTCCACACCGGCGCCGAGGCCCTGCACGGCGTCGCCTGGACCGGCACCGCCACGGTCTTCCCGCAGCCGGTGGGCATGGCGGCCACGTGGGACGCCGGGCTGCTGCGCGAGATCGGCGAGGCCACCTCCACGGAGGTGCGCGCCAAGCACGCGGCTGACCCCGTCGGGATGTCGCTCAACGTGTGGGCACCCGTGGTCAACCCGCTGCGCCACCCCTTGTGGGGGCGCAACGAGGAGGGCTACTCCGAGGACCCGCACGTCACCGCCGAGTGCGCCATCGCCTACTCCTCAGGGCTCCGCGGGGACCACGACGTGTTCTGGAAGACCGTGCCCACCCTCAAGCACCTGCTGGCCTACAACAACGAGCAGGACCGCTGCACGTCGTCGTCGAGCCTGCCGCCCCGCGTGCTGCACGAGTACGACCTCCCGCCGTTCGTCGAGCCCATCGCCGCAGGCGTGGTGGGCGGCGTGATGGCCGCCTACAACCTGGTCAACGGCCGCCCGGCGCACACCTCGCAGGAGCTGTTCGAGGCCGTGCGAGCGGCGAACCCGGACCTGCTCGCGGTCTCCGACGCCTACGCGCCCACCAACCTCACCGGCGCCGAGCGGGCCTACCCCACGGAGGCCGAATCCCACGCGGCCGCGATCCTCGCCGGCCTGGACTCCTTCACCGACCACGACGCGGACTCCTCCTCCACGCTCGCGGCCATCAAGGCGGCCCTCGCACAGGGCCTGCTCACCATGGACGACGTCCGCCGCGCCGCCCGACGCGTGCTGCTGGTGCGGGCGCTGACCGGGGAGCTCACCCCGGAGGCGGACCCGTACGCGGGCATCACCGCAGACCAGCTCGACACCCCGGCCCACCGCGACCTCGCCCGCCGCGCCTCCGCCGCGCAGGTCACCGTGCTGGCCAACGACGGCGTCCTCCCGCTCGCCGCGGGCGCGCGCGTGGCCGTCGTCGGGCCGATGGCGGAGGTGGTCAAGCACGACTGGTACTCCGGCACCCCGCCCTACATGGTCACGCTCGCCGCGGCCGCGGCCGAGACCCACGAGGTGAGCGCGCACGACGGCGCGGACCGGGTGGTGCTGCGGTCGCGGACCACCGGGCTGGCGGTGTCGCGGGCGGCCGACGGCGTGCTGGTGGCCGATCAGGGCCACGACGCCGAGGCCTCGGCGTTCGCCGTCGTCGAGTGGGGATCCGACGTGGTCACGCTCCGCCACGACCCCACCGGCCTGCTCTGGCGCGGCTCCGACGAGGGCATGGTCCGCGTCGACTCCACGCGCCCGGGCGGCTGGGTCACGCACGAGCACTTCGTGCGGCACGCGCACGGGGACGGCAGCTGGTCCCTGCAGCACCGCGGGAGCCGGCGCTGGCTGCGCGTCGAGTCCTGGGGCGGGCTGGTCAGCTCCTCGTCCGACGACCTGGCCACGGCCGAGCGGTTCGACGTCGAGGTGCTGAGCAGCGGCGCCGACGAGGTGGCCAGGGCTGCCGCGGGCGCCGACGTGGTGCTGGTGGCGGTGGGCAACGACCCGTACCTCAACGGCCGCGAGACCGTTGACCGGCCCGAGCTGGCGCTCCCGGCCGTGCAGCGTGCGATCGTCGAGGCCGCGCTCGCCGCGAACCCCGCGACGGTGCTGGTGGCGGTCTCGTCGTACCCGTACGCGCTCGGCGCGCTGGCCGACGACGCCGCGGCCGTGGTCTGGTCCAGCCACGCCGGGCAGGAGCTCGGGCACGGCCTGATGGACGTGCTCGACGGCAGGGTGGAGCCCACGGGCCGCCTCGCGCAGACCTGGTGGGCCGACGAGTCGCAGGTCGGCGGGATCTTCGACTACGACATCGTCGATTCCCGCATGACCTGGTGGTACTCCCCGCACACCCCGCTCTACCCGCTGGGGCACGGCCTGACCTACGGCGCGGTCGAGTACCTCGGGCTCGAGCTCCCGGACGGCCTCGACGGCGCGGCCCGCGTGCGCGTGGCCAACCGCGGGGCCCGGCCGGCGCACGAGCTGGTGCAGGTGTACGCGGCCAGCGACGACGAGCGGATCGGGCGGCGGCTGCTGGGGCATGCGCGGGTGGTCGTCGAGCACGGGGCGGAGGGCACCGTCGAGGTGGCGCTGCGCCCGGAGCGGCTGCGGATCTGGAGCGGCCCCGAGGCCGGCATGGACCTGCCCGCGACGAGCTGGCGGATCGTCGCGGCGCCGTCGGCCGCCCTGAACGGCCCCGAGCTGACGCTGACCACCGCGCCGGAGCGCGCCGCGGGTCCGGCCGCGCTGCCGCTGGGCGCGTGGGAGGCCCCCGAGTGGTCGGGTGTGGTGGGTGTCGCGGCGGGTGCGCTCCGCGGCTCCGGCTACCGGGCGCGGGCGGGGGCCGGGCGGGTGGCGTGGCCCTCCGTCGAGCCCCTGCCCGAGTGGTTGAGCGTGCGCCTGCGGGTGGCCACGGGCCTCGGCGGCGAGGTGGAGGTGCGCTGCGGCGACGGTGTCGCGGTGGTCTCCCCCGACCCCGCGAGGCGCGGGGAGTGGCACGATGTGCAGGTGCAGTGCCCCGCGCCGGGCGCGACCACACTTGAGGTGCAGCTCCGCGGCACCGTCGAACTGGCGGAGATCGGGGAGGCCGGGTGACGGGCAGACGCCGTTGGCGAGTCGCGGTGCGGCGAAGGCCGGAGGGAGGGTGAGATGCAGGTCGACCCGATGGGGAAGAACGTCCACGGCATCTCGACGCTGCTGGCATTCATCGCGCTCAACGTGATCTACCTGGTGACGTGCCTGCCGGTGGTGACCATCGGCGTGGCCACCAGCGCGCTGTTCGAGGTGACCATGCGCTACGCCGACGAGGAGCGGGGAGACCTGATCAAGGGCTACTTCGTGGCGTTCGGCCGCAACCTCGGCCAGGCGACCCTGGTGTTCCTGGCCCTGGGCGTGCCGGCCGGGCTGCTGGCCTTCGCGGCGGCGTTCTGGTTCTCCTTCGACAGCCAGCTCTCCTCCATCGCGGGCATGGCGGCGGCGGTCGCGGCGGCGTACGCTGTCGCGGCCCTGCTGTGGGGCCTGGCGCTGGTGGCGGGCTACACCAACACCACGCGCCAGACGCTGAAGAACGCGCTGCTGCTCCCCGTGGCGCAGGCGATGCGCACGATGCTGCTCGTGGCCATCCTCGTGACCTGCTTCGCGCTGGTCTTCGTCCTGCCGGGCTTCATCTACATCCTGCTGACGCTGGGCTTCTCGCTGGCCGCGTACGCGATGGCGTTCGTCTTCAGGGGAGCGTTCGCCCGGCACTCCTGACCCGACACCCGGTCATCCGGCCGGCGCGGACGTCCTTCCGTGAGCACCGACGAGCCTCCTCCTCACTCATGGCGGCCGGATGTCCACCGTGTGGCGATCCCGGGGGGATCGCAGAAGCTCAGCGGTTGGCCGGGAGTTCCCTGCTGCCGCCCAGCACAAGGGTCACGTGCGCGTCCACACCCTCCAACCCTGCCTGGTCCAGCCTCTCGCGCAGGCCGGTCTCCTGGATGGTCGGCGGCGGGCCAAGGGCGACGATCACGAGCGTGCCGTGCCTGAACGTGACGTCGTCGACCTGCCAGCCCTGCGCCTCGGCCCACTCGGTGGCCACGGGGACCGCCCGCGACACCACGATCTCCTGCTGCACCACCACGGCGCTGCCGATCGCCAGCGGGACGGCCAGCGCCACCAGGGCCACCAGCTCGACCGCCACTGTGCGGGCACGGAGGTGGCCCACCTCCACGCCGATGGCCGTGGCGGCAGGCCTGACGCCGTAGATCATGAAGACCACGGTCCCCGTGGCGATGATCGCCGTCACGTTCGTGCCGAACAGCAGCAGCGCGCCGAGCGCCTGCTCGGGAGCGCCGGACTCGAGCGTCAGCCCCACGACGGCGAGCGGCGGGACCAGCGAGATCGCGATGGCCACGCCGGGGAGCGCGTCGGAGATGTCGGAGCGGACCATCGCGAAGGCCCCCACCACGCCGGTCGCCAGGGCTGCCACCAGATCGATCAGCCTCGGCGACACCCGGGCCGCGATCTGGGTGTTGGTGTCGGCCACATGCAGGGTCTGCGTCATCAGGCCGAGCAGGAACGCGATCGCCACGACGCACAGGGCCCCGGCGAGGACCATCCCGAGGTTGGCCAGGATGAGCCTCCGTTGCGCCAACACCACCGAGAGCGCGGTGCCGAGGATGGGCGTCATGAGTGGCGCGACGATCATGGCGCCGATCACCGCCGCCGTCGAGTCCGCGATGATGCCGGACGCGGCGATCACCGTCGCCAGGATGAGCAGCGCCCAGAATCCCGTGAGCTTCGTGCGGCTGTCGCTGCCCTCCGTGAGCAGGAGCTTGCCCATCACGCGTTCGACGTCTGCGCCGGTGACGGCGGGGCGGTGGATGCCGGCTGGTTGTGCGTTGACCATGGAGGAATGATCGTGGATCGGGCATCCCGCGCGAGCCACCGGAGCTAATTGTCACGCTCAGTGTCGTACTCGACACTGGGCGTGACAATCAGCTCCGGTGGCCACGCCCCGAACCTCTGCCGGAACGACGACGGGGGGTGCGCGGAGCGATCCCGCGCACCCCCCTGGCCGTGTGGCCGCTCTGGGTCAGCTACCAGCGGCCGACTTCTCGCGGAGCGCGTTCTGCTCCTTGGCGTTGGCCATGTCCACCTCGAGGACCTGGTCGTAGCCGAGGCCCCGCGCGGTCTCCTGCATGTTGGCCAGCAGCGACTCGAACTCGGCGTCGTTGGCCGCGAACGACATCTTCCACGACTCCTGGACGATGATCGCCTTCACCTGGTTGCGCAGGGTCTCGATCTCCGAGCTGTCGGCGGGGGCCGTGTAGCTCGCGCCGGGGGCGACCATGATCTTGTCCTCCGCCTTCAGGTAGTCCATCGTCGTGGCCGCGCCACCCATCTGCGCGGACCAGTCCTCGATCAGCGGGTTCGACGTGGCGGCCTGGAAGGTCTCCCACATCTTGTAGCTGAACGGCGCGCCGGTGTTCTCGTCGACGTCGATGGGCAGCACGAGCGTGGTGTTGAGCCAGGACGCGCCGTCCTCGTAGGTGCCGCCGCCCCACTCGTCAGGCACGGTTGCGCCGCCGCCGACGAGGGCCTTCATGCCGAACTCGGTGAGCTCAGGCGCACCCTCGGCGTTGACGTCCCAGGTCAGGCCCTGCGGGCCGGCCGCGCCCATGGTCTGGCTGTTGTTGGAGTAGGTGCCCTCGGGCGAGTACAGCCAGTCGATGAACGCCGCGACGCGCTCCGGGTCCTCGGCCTTGGATCCGATGGCCATGACCTGCTTGCCGCCGAACGGCTCGGCGCCGTAGGAGAACACCTGCATGTCCTGCAGCGGGGCGATCATGAAGCCCTTGCCGGCGTTGACGTTGTCGGTGGTGTTGTAGGCCGACTGTCCCTGCCAGGGCCACCAGGAGAACAGCACCTGGCCGTTCTGGTACTTGGAGAACAGCGTGTCGTAGTTCTGCGTGGTGGACTCGGGGTCCATGATGCCCAGCTGGTTGGCCTCGTAGAAGAAGCGCAGGTTGCGCACGTAGGCGGAGTCGGAGTCGATGACGCTCTGGTACTCGGAGCCGTCGGCCTTGGCGTAGACGAAGCCGATCTCGTCGAAGCCGTAGAAGGTGGCGGGCTGCTTGGCGTTGTTCATCATGTTGCCGTCCCAGTCCTTGAACATGGACAGCGCGTAGGTCTTCTTGCCGTTGGGGGCGGTGGGCTCGGCGTCCTGCATCTTCTTGAGCACCGGCAGCAGGTCCTCCAGCGTGCCGATCTCCGGGTAGCCGAGCTCCGCGTACAGGTCCCAGCGGACGAACGGGCCGAAGGTGGGGTCGATGCCCTCGCTCGAGTCCGTGGGCTTCAGCTGCGACACCTGCGTCGGGAAGGCGTACGTGCCGTCCTTGCCCTCGTTGAGGCGGGTCACGGCGGCGTCGAACACGGCGGCGTTCGACATGGCCGGGTAGTACTGGGAGGCGTCGAGGAGCAGACCGCCCTGGACCAGCTCGTCGAGCTTCTCGCCCTTGTCGGTGACGATGAGGTCACCCAGCTCGCCCGCCGCGACGCGGGTGTTGTAGAGCGTGTCACCGCCGCCCGCCACGTTGGGGGCGATGATGTTGAGCTTCATGTTGAACTTGTCCTTGACGATCTTGGCGAACCATCCGGGCTGCTCGCCCATCTGGTTGGCCAGGCCGTCGAACACGTCGATGGTGATCTCCTCGGACCACTCGGTGGGGAACGTGCCGCTGGCGGCCTGCGACGAGTCGTCGGCGGGAGCCTGCTCGGGGCTGCAGGCTGCGAGCCCGGCGAGACCCATCAATGGTGCGACCACAAGGGCCACAGCCTTCCTGTACTGCATTGGGTTTCCTTTCTGGAGGTGAGGGAGCCGGACCGTCATCCCTTGACGGCGCCGAGCATGATCCCCTTGACGAAGAACCGCTGGAAGAGGGGGTAGATGAAGATGATCGGCAGCACGACGATGACCGACACAGTGGTGCGGATCGACGTGGCCGTCTGGGAGGTGGCCGCCGAGGCGATGGAGCCCAGGTTGCCGCCCGCCTGTTGGGCCGCGGCCGCCAGGGAGGCGGCCTGGTTGATGAACATGTAGAGCAGGAACTGGAGCGTGTAGAGGCTCTGGTCCGTGATGTAGAGCAGCGTGTCCTGGAAGCTGTTCCACTGCGCGACGGCGGAGAAGATGGCCACCGTGGCGAGGATGGGGGTCATGTTGGGCAGGACGATGCGGAAGAACGTCTGGAACACGTTCGCGCCGTCGACCTCGGCCGCCTCCTGCAGCGAGTCCGGCATGGACTCGACATAGGTCTTGACCAGGATGATGTTGAACGGCTGGACCACGAAGGGCAGGACGTAGACCCAGAAGTTGTTGGTCAGGCCCAGGGTCTTCATGATGATGAACACCGGGATCAGGCCCGCGTTGAAGTACATGGTGATGACGACGAGCCGGTACCAGAGCTGCCGCTTCCACAGCCGCGGCTGGGTGAACATGAAGCCGAGGAACGCGGAGGCCAGGACCGTCGCGGCGGTGCCCAGCACCGTGCGGCCGATCGAGACGAGCGCCGCCTGCGGCAGGCCGGGCAGGCTGAACACCTGCGCGTAGTTCTGCAACTGGAGGCCGACCGGCCACCACCGCACGTCGCCCTGGGCGGCGACGTCGTTGGCGCTGATCGAGTTGATGATGAGGTAGTAGAAGGGGTAGGCGCAGATGAGCGCCAGGAGGGCGAAGATCAGGTAGTTGATCCCGTGGAAGACGAAGGATCCCTTCTCTTCGACGATGCGGGTGGGCTGCTGCGCGAGCGCGGTCATGTCTGGCTGCTCCGATCAGATGAGGGACGTCCCGCGCACGCGCTTGGCGAGGGCGTTGACCGACAGGAGGAGGACCACCGAGATGATGGACTTGAGCATGCTGATCGCCGTGGCCATCGACAGGCTGTTGCCCGTGATGCCGATGTTGTAGACGTAGAGGTCCAGCACCTGGATGTAGGTCTTGTTGAAGGCGTTCTGGAACACGTAGTACTGCTCCATGCCGTTGTTGAGCAGGTTCGCGATGGACAGCAGCAGGAGCACGAAGTATGTGGGCATGAGCTGCGGGACGGTGATGTACCACATGGTCTGGAACCGGCCGGCGCCGTCGACCTTGGCCGACTCGTAGAGCGCCTGGTCGATGCCGGCGATGGCGGCGAGGTACATGATGGCGCCCCAACCGACCGTCTTCCAGATGCCCCAGGCGGCCATGGTCAGCCAGATGTGCTGATCCGTGTCCAGGAACTTCATGGGCACCGTGATCAGGCCGGAGTCCAGCATGAGCGAGTTGACCAGGCCGGTGGTGGAGAACATCGAGAAGGCGATCATGTAGACCAGCACCCACGAGATGAAGTTGGGCAGCGTGGTCAGGGTCTGGATGGCGTTCCTGAACCACGGAGCGCGGATCTCGTTGAGGAACACGGCGAACGCGAGCGGGAGCACCGAGGACGCGATGCCGATGAAGCTCATGCCCAACGTGTTGGCCATCACCTGGCCGATCTGGGCCAGCTGCGTGGGCGAGCCGACGAGGAGCCGGAACCACTGCAGCCCCACGAACTCGCTGCCGGAGAGGCCGAGCGCCGGACGGTAGTCGTAGAGCGAGTAGATCCACCCGTAGAGCGGGAAGTACGAGAACAGGAAGACGAGGATGAGGAAGGGCAGGATGCTGAGGAACATCGCCTTCGACGGCTTGCGCCGCGACGAGGCGGACCCGGCGGGGGCGTCGCCTCGGCGGAGCTTCCGCTTGGCGGAGGCGACCACCTCCGGCTTCGGGGGCTGCACCGGGGCCGCGACGGTCATCGGCCCCGGCCCTCGGGCCGCGACACCGGCGCGAGCGCGTCGGTGCCTGGATGGACACCCGGCGTGGGCGCTTGTTCCTGGTTCATATTCACACTGCCTCCGTTGGCGAAGCGTTTCGACGACTCATCGTAACCCGAGAGTTTCTTCAACGCAATAGCCCTTGTAGAGCGCTCTCAAACTCTCGAATCGCAGCGACGATCCGCCGCCCACCTGAGCACGACACGCCGTCGCGCCCCCACCACCCGGCCGCCGCCCCATGAGCACGACACGCCGTCGCAACCCGCCCCCGACGCCCATAGCAACCTCGACCCCCACTTCCGACGGCGATTCGTGCCCACCCCACCGGGCCCAACCCGCACCCCGCCGCCCCCACCGTCGCGCCCCCACCACCCGGCCGCCGCCCCGAGCACGACACGCCGTCCTAACCCGCCCCCGACGCCCATAGGAACCTCGACCCCCAACTCCGACGGCGATTCGTGCCCACCCCACCGCGCACAACCCGCCGCCCTCACCGTCGACCCGCCACCACCCATCCGCCGCCGCCCTGAGCACGACACACCGCCGCAACCCGACCCCGACGCCCATAGCGACCTCGACCCCCAACTCCGACGGCGATTCGTGCCCACCCCACCGCGCAAAACCCGCCGCCCTCACCGTCGACCCGCCACCACCCATCCGCCGCCGCCCTGAGCACGACACACCGCCGCAACCCGACCCCGACGCCCATAGCGACCTCGACCCCCAACTCCGACGGCGATTCGTGCCCACCCCCACGTAGACCTGGGCGCGCAGAAAGACCGACGGGGCCGCGCGGTCGGCGCGGCCCCGTCGGTCGGGGAGGGGGGATCCCTGCTCAGCCAGGCAGAACCTGGTAGTTGATGGTGATCACGCCGGCGGAGGTGCCGCCGAGGATGGTCATGGCGCCACGCGAGAGGTCCATGCAGCGGCCGTCGATGTACGGCCCGCGGTCGTTGATCCGCACCGTGACCTCCTTGCCGTTGGCCGGGTTGACCACGCGGACCATGGTGTTGAAGGGCAGCGTGCGGTGGGCGGCAGTGAGACCGTCGGGGTTGTAGCTCTCGCCGTTGGCGGTCTTGCTGCCCTGCCAGTAGTACGAGGCCTTGCAGGTGGTCACAGGGGCCGACGACGGGTCCGGCTCGACGGGGAAGCCCGCGATGTCCGGGGTGCGCGGCGGGATGGCGGTCACCGGGGCGGCGCCGTCGGAGGAGAAGTGCACCAGGTTGTTGAAGACCTCGGTGGTGTACTGCACGTAGCGGCCGTTCTGGTAGCTGACCACGGTTGATTCCGCGTAGGTGCGGCAGCCGTTGCCGCCGGTCACCTCGCTGTCGCAGTCGGTGCGCCAGGCGCGGCCGTCGGCGTCCGTCCAGGTGCCCTTGTTGCCGAGCGGGTTGCCCTCCCACTGCGCGCGGTCCGAGGCCAGGTACGTCAGGTTGTTGAACACCCACCCGTTGCGCTGGCGGTATGCCCCGTTCTCCTTGACCACCTTGGTGGCCCAGATCTCGGTGCGGCACCGGATGACGGTGTCCGAGTAGTTCTCGCATTCCGTGCGCCAGTAGCGGCCGTTGACGTAGTGCTGGCCCGGCTGCGTGTAGGGATCGGTGGCCGCGTGCGCGACGCCGGGTGCGACGGCGCCGAGGGACACCGCGCCCATCAGCGTGGCCATGGCCGCGAGGAGGAAGCGCTTGAACATGGTGGTGGGTCCTTTCCACGGATCCGCGAGGGCCCGACCGTAACACCCGATACCTGAGAATTCCAAGAATTTCTCAGATGTAATTCTCAGCTTGGTTCACCCCCCGCCTCTGGCAAGGGCTTTTCCTCACGCGCAACAGGGCACCAACTGAGAAGCCTCAGGCGAGGCTTGAGGTGTCGGCAGCTCGAGGCCCTGCGACCGCCCGAGTGATCCACGGCCGGACCGGCTGGCCGCTAGCCTGAAGCGTCGGCCGCAACGTCGCGGCCCGCGACCCCGCAAGGAGCGACCCATGCGCATCGGCGTGCCCCGAGAGACGAAGAACAGCGAGTTCCGGGTGGCCATCACCCCCGTCGGGGTGCACGAACTGACCGCCCGCGGACACCGCGTCCTCGTGGAGCACGACGCGGGGGTGGGCTCGTCGTTCAGCGACGACGACTACCGCGCGGTGGGCGCCGAGATCGTCAAGGACGCCGACACCGCGTGGGGCGACGCCGAGCTGGTACTGAAGGTGAAGGAACCCATCGCGGAGGAGTACCACCGGCTCCGAGAGGGCCTGGTGCTGTTCACCTACCTGCACCTCGCCGCCGACGAGCCGCTGGTGGATGCGCTGCTGGCCGCCGGAACGACGTCGATCGCCTATGAGACGGTGCAGCTGTCGTCGGGGCTGCTGCCGTTGCTCTACCCGATGAGCGAGGTGGCCGGCTGCCTCGCGCCCCAGGTGGGCGCGCACGCGCTGCTGAAGAACCAGGGCGGCCGGGGCGTGCTGCTCGGCGGGATCGGCGGGGTGGCCAACGCGAAGGTGGTGGTGCTCGGGGCGGGCGTGGCGGGCCAGAACGCCGCCAACATCGCGCTCGGCATGGGCGCCGACGTCACCCTCCTCGACACCGACCTGCAGAAGCTGCGGATGAGCTTCTGGAGGTGGGACAACCGGGTGCACCAGATCGCGTCGTCGACGCTGGCGGTGCGCGAGCAGGTGCTGGGGGCGGACCTCGTCATCGGCACGGTGCTCGTGCCCGGCGCGCGGGCGCCGAAGCTGGTCACCGACGACATGGTGGCCTCCATGAAGCCGGGTTCGGTGCTGGTGGACGTGTCGATCGACCAGGGCGGCTGCTTCCAGAGCTCACGCCCCACGACGCACGAGAACCCCACTTTCCAGGTGGAGGGCTCCACGTTCTACTGCGTCTCGAACATCCCGGGGGTGGTGCCCAACACGTCGACGTGGGCGCTGACGAACGCGACCCTGGCCTACGTCGAGGCGATCGCGGACCACGGCTGGCGGGAGGCGATGCGTCGCGACGAGGCGCTGGCGAGGGGGTTGTCCACGCACGGCGGGGCGCTGGCGTCGCGGCCGGTGGCGGAGGCGTTCGGACGCGAGTGGACCGACGTCGGGGAGATCCTCGCCGGTTGAGGAACGGCCACCCTCGCTGGCTGAGGTGCCGCGCAGCGGCCTCGAAGCCTAAGAAACGCAAGCTGACAAGGAACGTCTCCGAGGCTTCGAGGCTCGTCGCTGCGCCCTCACACCTCAGTGTCCGGGGCCGCGGGCGGCCTTGTGGCGCAAGAAGGAGCGTTCCTACAAGTCAGCCAGCGGAAAGGGGCGTCGCTTCGCTCCTCGCATCTCAGCCATCGGGGTGGGGCCGGGCGCCTGTGGAGACGTGGCGATGTCACTGGATGCGGGCCTGGCCGCCGACCGAGAATCCTCCACCCTGAAGGAAGGACGGGTGGATCACGGAGAACACGTCGCGGAGCACGGAGGCCGCGACACTAGCCGCCCGCGCCGCCTCACTCACGGGAAGAACCAACCGGTACGCCGAGCTGTGCCTGCTGAAACGCCGCAGCCCACACTTCCGCAATGCGGACATGTCGGCCCGGGTCAGGCGATAGGCGCACGCCAGGACGTCGTTGCCCTCAACGATGACGCCGACCTCGCCCTCCCAGGCCAAGGTCATGACGGAGGGGGTGCCCGTCACCACGTATCCGCCCTCTTCGCCGTCCTCGTCGTCCTCACCGTTGTATCCGTCATCGACGCTCGCCAGCAGGTATTGCCCCGGCCGCAGCTCCCGCACCGCGGCTGCGTACTCCTGCTCGAACCTGCCCCATGACGCCTCCACCATGACATCCACATCGACTACGTCCATGAGTACCTCCCACCGTCCGCGCGCCGACCCGAGTGTCGACGACTGACGCCGACGCTACGACGGAGGTCCGACAGTTTCGCCCCGGTAAACTACGTCCAGGACGGGACCTCCCTCACGCACGGCCACACGGCGGAAGGCGGCTTGTGAGCACCACCAACAGAAGCAGGGACGGCAGCGTCCACGTGACCGACGAGCGGTTCAACACCCTCTCGCACCTAGCGGCCTTCTGTTTCTCGGTCTTGGGGACGGTCCTGCTCGTCTCCCAGGCCGTCGCTCTAGGAGACCCCTGGAAGGTCGTCGGCTTCAGCATCTACGGTCTATCGCTCATGACGCTGTTCGCGGCGAGCACGCTCCACCATGGGCTCGATCGTGGCCCCCGGCTGAATGAAGCGCTGCGGACAGTCGACTACGCGTCAGTCTTCTTCCTCATCGCCGGCACGGTCACGCCCCTGGTGCTGGTGCTCTTCCGCACCGTGTACGGATGGGCGGTGTTCGGCGCTGTGTGGGTGGTCGCCATCCTTGGGATCGTGCTGCGTTCCGTGTGGCGACGGGTCCCGAAGTACGTCACCAACACCCTCTACATCACGCTGGGCTGGATGGGCGTCGTGCTGATGGGTGCGGACGTCTCGCTGCCGCCCATGGCGCTCGTCCTGCTGGCGGCTGGCGGCCTGGTGTACAGCGCGGGCTTCGTGATCTACGTGATCGAGCGGCCGAACCCATGGCCCGGCCGGTTCGGCTTCCACGAGATCTGGCACGTGCTCGTAGCCGTGGCGGCGTTCCTGCACTACCTCCTGATGTACTTCTACGTCCTCCCGGCCTGATCCTTGGGCCTGTGGCGGAGAGTCGACACCACCTCCAACCGTGGAAATATGGGCTGACAAGGAACGTTTCTTAGGCTTCGAGGCTCGTCGCTTCGCTCCTCACACCTCAGCCAGCGATGGGAGGTCCTCGCCTCGCACCTCACACCTCAGCCAGCGATGGGAGGTCCTCGCCTCGCACCTCACACCTCAACCAGCGATGGGAGGTCCTCGCCTCGCTCCTCACACCTCAGTGTCCGGGGCCGCGGGCGGCCCTTGTGGCGCGAGAAGGAGCGTTCCTACAAGTCAGCCAGCTGACGGAAGGAGTTGCTCGCCTTCGATCGTCGCGCCTCAGCCGGCGGAGGACAGGAAGGGGGCGACCGCCGTCTTCGGGCGGCCGATGATCGCTCGCGGGCGGGCGCCGTCGCGGCGGATGAGGACCGGGCGCTGGGCCAGCGCCGGGTTCTCCGCCAGCACCCGCGCCACCTGGTCGGCACTGGCCACGTCGTCGTCGCTCAGGCCCAGCTCGTCGAAGGCCTTGTCGCGGCGCACCATGTCGGTGGGGTCCGCGTCGAGGATCTCCAGCAGCTCGAGCCAGGCGGCCTCGTCGAGCGGCTCCTTGAGGTAGTTGCGCACCTCCAGGCTCAGCCCCGACGCCTCCGCGGCCTCCAGACCGGCGCGCGAGGTGGAGCAGCGCGGATTGTGCAGGATGGTCAGGTCCTTCATGCGAAATCTCCTTGTCAGTCGGGGACGTTGTCCTTGAGCTCCGCTAGCCATGCCGACGCCGAGACGTCCGACGGCATCCGCCAGTCACCTCGCGGCGAGAGCGCGCCGCCGGAGAGCACCTTCGGCCCGTTCGGGATGGCGGAGCGCTTGAACTGGTTGCCGAAGAACCGTCGGAGGAACACCGCCATCCACTTCTTGATGGTGGGCAGGTCGTAGGCCGTGCGGTCGGCCTCCGGGTAGCCGGATGGCCAGTGGCCCGCGTCGACGGCGCGCCAGGCGTGGTGCGCCATGAACGCGATCTTGCTCGGCCGGTAGCCGCGGCGCAGCAGGCCGAAGAGGGTGAAGTCGTGCAGGGCGTAGGGGCCGATGGAGTCCTCCGTGGACTGGGGTCTCTGTCCCTCCCCCACCGGGATCAGCTCGGGCGAGATCTCGGTGTTGAGGATGGAGGCAAGGGTCTCGTTGACGCCCGTCTCCTCGAACTGGCCCGTGGAGATCACCCACCGGATGAGGTGCTGCATCAGGGTCTTCGGGACGCCGGTGTTGACGGCGTAGTGGCTCATCTGGTCGCCCACCCCGTAGGTGCACCAGCCGAGCGCCAACTCCGAGAGGTCGCCCGTGCCGAGCACGATCCCGCCGCGCTGATTGGCCGCGCGGAACAGGAAGTCGGTGCGGATGCCGGCCTGCACGTTCTCGAACGTGACGTCGTAGACCGGCTTCCCGTCGCCGGCCGGATGGCCCAGATCCTTGAGCAGCTGGGTGGCCATGGGCGTGATGTCCACCGTCTCGAACGTGACTCCCAGCGCCTCGGCGAGCAGGGTGGCGTTGTTCTTCGTGTGCGACGACGTGGCGAAGCCCGGCAGCGTGAACGCCAGGATGTGGGTGCGCGGCAGCGACAGCCTGTCGCACGCCTTCGCCGCGACGATCAACGCGTGCGTGGAGTCCAGGCCCCCACTCACGCCGATCACGATCTTCGGCGCCTTCGACGCATCACCCCCGCCGATGGCCTTCATCCGCCGCTCGAGCCCGGAGACCTGGATGTTGTAGGCCTCGTAGCAGTCGTGGTGCAGGCGGGCCGGGTCGTCGGGCACGAACGGGAAGCGGTCGTGCGGGCGGCGCAGCCCGAGATCCCCCGACGGCGGCCGGACCGCGAACTCGATGCTCCGGTACCCCCCCACCCCGACGGCGCGCCGGTTGTCCTCGAACGAGCCCTGCCGGATCCGCTCCTGCCGGAGGCGATCCAGGTCCACGTCGACGACGGTGCGCTGGGCCGCGTGGGGGAAGCGTTCGGTCTGGCCGAGGAGATCCCCCATCTCGTAGACCATCGTCATGCCGTCCCAGGACAGGTCCGTGGTGGACTCGCCGAAGCTGGCCGCGGCGTACAGGTACGCGGAGTTGTTGCGGGCGCTCGACGAGCGGGCCAGCAGGTGCCGGTCCTCGGCGCGGCCCACCGTGATGGGGGAGGCGGAGAGGTTGAGCTGCACCGTCGCCCCGGCCAGCGCGGCCAGCGACGACGGCGGCACCGGCACCCACATGTCCTCGCACACCTCGACGTGCACCGTGAGGCCGGGCACGTCGCGGGCGTCGAACAGCAGGTCGGTGCCGAATGGCACCTCGCCGAACTCCGCGGGCCAGCCGGGCCGGTGGAGCATGGAGACGTCCAGGTCCGCGCCGTCGGCGAACCAGCGCTTCTCGTAGAACTCGCGGTAGTTGGGCAGGTACGCCTTGGGCACCACGCCGAGCACGTGCCCGCGGTGGATCACCACCGCGCAGTTGTAGAGCCTGTTGCCCGCGCGCACCGGCGCCCCCACCACGAGCAGGGGAAGGAGGTCCGCCGTCGCGTCCGCCAGCTCGACGACGGCGCGGTCCACGGCGTCGAGGAGCACGTCCTGGAGCAGGAGGTCGTCGATGGCGTAGCCGGACAGCGACAGCTCGGGGAACACCGCGACCGCCACCCCGTCGTCGTGACAGGCCCTGGCCTCCACCGCGATCGCGTGCGCGTTGGCCGACGGGTTGGCCAGGGTGACCGGGAGCGTGCAGGCCGCGACCCGCGCGAACCCGTGCCGGTAGAGCGAGGTGAACTCCATGGGCGTCAGTCTTGCACGGAGCGCGGGGGTCGCGGCCTGGTTCGGACCGTCCCCGGGCGACCGCCTGCGGCCCGACGGTCACGTTTCAGCCACGGAACCTGCGGCGGGGGTGACGCCGCCCGGTCTCGGTGTCACGCTGGTGTGATGAAGGTCAGAGCAGTCCTCATGGCCGTCGCGCTCCTTGCCGCGACACTCGTGCTCTCGTGGGAGCAGGCCCCTCGCGCCGCCGCCTGCAGCTGCGTGGCGCTCACCCCGACGGAGCAGGCGGACATTGCGGAGGTGGTCGCCCGCGGCACCGTCGTGGCGGTGGACCGGCCGGCCCAGCCGACGTCAAGCCTGGAGGACGCCACCTACACCGTCGCGCTGGCCGAGGTGTGGAAGGGCGATCCTCCGGCCACCGTGCAGGTCCTCACCGCCGTCGACGGCGCCAGCTGCGGCTGGGAGGGCATCGAGGAGGGGATGGAGATCGTCCTGTTCGCCAAGGCCGACGGCGAAGCCTGGCGCTCCAACCTGTGCGACGGATCCGGTCCCGCGGACGACGGTGTCGCGGCCGAGCTGACGGCGTACCTGGGCGAGCCCACCGCCGTGGCGCCCGCCCCCACCGACGGCCCCGCGGGCGGGGGCGGCGGGCTGGCCGACCCGCGGCTCGCCGGGGTCATCACCCTCACGCTCGTGGCCAGCGGGCTTGCCGCCTGGTTCGTCTCCCGACGCCGCTAACCGGCGTCGCCGTTGCCCCAGCGCGCCTTGAGCCACTCCCATCCGCGTTTGATCCGCGACATCAACACCCACGCCAGCCACATCATGATGAGGAGCAGGACCAGCGCGATGGTGGCCGCGACAACCGGGAGGAGCACCGCCAGCGTGGTGACGCTGACCACGCCGACGTCGCCCGCCACCGAGGCCGCGACATTGGATGCAGGCTCCGGCGACGTGTTGATCGCCAGCCGGATGCCGGCCTTGGAGAGGTGGCTGAGCAACGCCGTCACGCCTCCGACGGCGGCCAGCGAGATGGTCAGCAGGTCGCCCTGGGCGCCCGCGATGAGCGCCCCGATGACGGCTCCGGCGATGGGGCGGATCACCGTCGACGGCACGTCCCAGATGGAGTCGACGACGGGGATCTTGTCCGCGATCACCTCCAGCAGGGCGAGGACTCCCATGATGATCAGCACGTCAGTGCGCATGAACCCCTCCGGCACGCCGCCGGTGCCGGCGTAGCGCCCGAGCAGGCCGAGGATGAACACCGTCGCATAGGCGTTGATGCCGGAGGCCCACCCGGAGGCGAACGTCATGGGGAGCAGTTCCATGCGCCCATTATGTCGAGCGCCTTGTTGGCGCGTGCTCGTCGCGCCGCACGCGGAGACGTCGAGCCGGACCGAGGGGACGTACGCGCCGAGCCCAGGAGTTGGGCCGGCCTACCGTCGGGGCAGCCCCCGACGCGTCACGCGGGCGACGACGGCTCCCACCCGGGGGGCATCATCACCTGGAGTGCCTTGGGCTCCACGTGCACCGACAGCGACACCACCTTGCCGAAGTAGTCACCGTCGAGCTGGATCGACTCCGGCTCCCGAAGCCACACCTCGATGCTGCGGCACCGCTGGTACCTCAGCTCGCCCTGGCCGCCCTCGCGGTTCCGGCGCCCACGGAAGATGCCGTTGTCCACGACGACCCCCCAGGCCACCCGCACCCAGCCGAACATGCCCTGGGGCTCCATCGCCAACACGTCGAGCACCCCGTCGTCGACGGCGGCGTCCGGCATCAGCATCACGTTGCCGCCGATGGACCCGCAGTTGCCCACCAGCACGGTGTGCACCCTGGCGCGCTGCGGGGGCTGGTCGTCGAGGCGGAACTGCAGGCGCATCCGGTGGTTGCGCCGCAGCTTCTCCACGCCCACCTTCACGTAGGCCAGCATGCCCACCCGCTTCTTCAGCTGTTCGTCGGTGCTGGACATGATCTGGGCGTCCAGCCCCATGCCGGCCATGACGACGAAGACGCGCTCCTCGTGGTCTCCCCCGGGGCGCACCCAGTCGACGACCCCCACGTCCACCGGGCGCGCGACCCCCTTGAACGCCGCCATCACCGAGCCCTGGAGATTGCCCAGCGGGAGGCGCAGGTTCCTGGCCAGCAGGTTCCCGGTGCCGCGGGGGCAGAGACCCAACGGCACGCCGCTCCCCCTCAGGCCCTCGGCGACGGCGCGGATGGTGCCGTCGCCGCCCACGGCCAGCACCAGTGCGCAGCCCTCCTCGACGGCCTGCCGCGCCATGCCCGCCCCGGGGTCCTCGGCGGAGGTCTCAAGCCACAGCGAGAGCCCCCAACCGGCGGACCTTTCGGCCTCCGCGACCGCCTTCGCCAGGTCCGCGCGATCCACCTTCGTGGGGTTGAACACGACGGCGGCGCGCCGCCCCGCCGCAGAACTGGCGGGGCCCCCCTCAGTCTGAGTGGTCATGTCAGTCCTTCCACACGGGGATGACACGGGAGCCGTCCGGCTTGGGCTGTTCCTGCCAGACGATGACGGACCAGGCCGCCACCGTCGCGCTGTCCGAGACGATCATGCCCTCGCCCTCGTTCCAGTAGTTGCACGCGGGCTCCGCGAAGGTGGAGGTGTCCACCAGGCGGCGCCACACACAACCCTCCAGGGGCGGCGGAACCTTGAACTCGATCTCGTGGTCCGCCATGTTGATCATCACCCAGAAGTCGTCCCCGGGGGAGTCGATCTGGATGGACACCGCCCGGTCCCCCTCCATGGGGAACCCCTCACCCGACGGGGTGTGGAAGAGGTACGACACGTCCTTGTCGTCGGCCACCATGTCCCCCCAGCGTCTCTGCTGCAGGGCCTCGTGCCGCTGGCGGAGGTTGGCGAGGAACGTGGCGAAGCGGAACTGCCCGTTGACATGGGAGGGCGTCTCGTACTGGCCCAGGTTGTCGTGGTACGGCTCGTCGACGCCGTCGGCCACCGGCACCCGCTGCGGGGCGTTGGTGGGGATCATGGCGTAGTTGTTGCGCATCGCCACCGAGTCCAGCGCCCACGGGTTGTTGTTGCCGTTCTGGGTGCGGCCGAACTCGTCTCCAGCCACGATCATGGGCACGCCGCGGGAGAAGAACAGGATGGTCCACAGGTTGCGCAGCCGCTGGCGGCGCAGCGCCTGCGAGCCCCCCGAGTCCCAGGAGAGGTTGTCGTCCGACCCGCCGTCGGACGGGCCGAAGGGCGGCGGCTGGTCGTTCTGCTTCTCCTGGTACGACACCAGGTCCGCCATGTTGAAGCCGTCGTGGGCGGTGATGAAGTTGATGGTCTTCTGCGCGCCGCCGCTGTCGTGGAAGTGGTGGTAGTCCCCGTTGAACATGTCCGTGAACGCCACCATGTTGGCGTCGCCCTTGGTGAACCGGCGGACGGCGTCGCGGTACCGGCCGTTCCACTCGCCCCAGCCGCGGGGGAAGTTGCCCACCTCGTAGCCCCACAGATCCCACGCCTCGGCGATGACCTCGATGCGCTCCTCGCGCGCGAAGTCCGCGATGTCCACCAGCAGCGGATGGTCCGAGAAGAAGCGCTTCTGCCTGGCCCAGTCGTCGGGATGGGCCTCTCCGGGGAGCCGCCCGAGGACGGTTGCCAGGTCGAACCGGAAGCCGTCCACCTGCATGTCCTGCGTCCAGTACCGCAGGGAGTCCAGCACCATGTTGCGGGCGGCCTGCGAGGAGTAGTTGACCTGGTTCGACGTGCCGGTGGCGCCGTCGATGAGCCGCTTGTCCGAGGTCATCTGGTAGTACTCGGCGCAGGCGAACCCGCCCAGGCTTGTGAAGCCGGTGGTGTTGACGTCGCCGTTCCAGTTGCCGCCCTCGGCGGTGTGGTTGTACACCACGTCGAGGTACACCTCGAGGCCCGCGTCGTGGAACGCCGAGACCATCTCCTTGAACTCCCTGGTGGGCCCGCACCAGCTCTTGTCCGCCGCGTATTGGCGGTTGGGGGCGAAGAACGACAGGGTCATGTACCCCCAGGCGTTCACGGCGCCGTGCCGGGCGGACTCCGACGCGTTGGTCTCGTGCACCGGCAGCAGCTCGACGGTGGTCACGCCCAGCGCCTTGAGGTAGGGCGCCATCATCCCGGCCCCCTTGTAGGTGCCCTGGAACTCCTCCGGGATGTCGACCACGCCCTCGAAGCCCGGCTCGCGGCTCAGCAGCTGCGACAGCCGCGCCACCGAGGGGTGCCCGGTGAGCTGTTCGACCTGCACCTCGTAGATGACGTTCTTCTCGCCCGGGATCCGGGGCTTGGGCGTGACGGGCGTGTAGTCCGCGATGAGCACACCCTTGGGCGCATAGGGGCCGGTGTCGATGTTGCGCCGGGGGACCCCGTCGACCAGGTCACCGCCGGTGCCGAACACGCCGTCGTTGACTCCGTAGTCGTGCAGCTGATCGGTGAAGACGTTGTGCGTGACCTCGCGGGCGTACGGGTCGAACAGCACCTTGTTGGGGTTGAACCGGTTGCCGTCCTGGTCCAGGTCCGAGACGAAGCCCAGGTCCGATCCCGGCTTCCAGCCCTTCACGTAGCGCCAGTTGCGCCCCCAGGCGCGGAAGCCGATGAGGGCGCCGAACTGCAGGCCCTGCAACCAGGCCCGCCAGACGCCGTCGCGGCCCTTGACGAGCAGGTACGTGCGCTCCGCCGAGGCCCCCAGCGCGTCCGGGTAGATCTCCAGCTGGACCCTGGTGGCGGCCGGGGCGTAGATCGCGAAGGTGACGCCCTCGGCGTGGGGGTGGGTGCCGAGCGGCCAGGTGGCCTTGGACCAGGAGCGCCGGTCCAGCGCGATCACGCGTGTCATGGCGTCGATTCTGGCACGCCACCCCGACACGCACGGCAACGCGCTTGCGAGACCCCTTCCCATGGGGCGCGGACAGGAGGACTCTGGGGGTATGAACACGCGCCCGAACGTGGTGCTCGCGGTGGTGATCGCGATCGTGGCGCTGCTGGCCGTGCTCGCGGCGGTTTTCACCGCGACCCGTCAGCAGCCGGAGGCCGACCCGTCCACGCCCGACGGTGTGGTGCAGCTGTACGCGTTGGCCCTCATCAGGGGCGACGACGAGGAGGCCGTCACCTATCTGGACCCCTCGCTCGGCTGCTCCGCCCCCCTGCCCGGGGTGCCGCGACCGCTGCGCGTGAGCCTCACCGTCGCCGACACCAAGGTGACCGGCGAGCGTGCCACGGTCCTGGCGGATATCACGGAATCCCAGGGCGGCATGCTGGACACGTGGGAGCATCGCGAGGAGTTCCAGCTGCGCCAGACCGACGGCGAGTGGCTCCTCACCGGCCATCCCTGGCCGGTCTACGGCTGCAAGTAGGACTGGGGGTTGGTTGACATGGTCACCGGGTTCATCGGCCTGGCGGTGGTCGTCGGGCTCATCGCGCTCATCGCGGCGGGCGCCAGGCGTCGCGGCCCAGGCGTGGACGCGCGCAGCGTGCGCCGGTTCTTCCAGTACGCGGTCCTGTACGCGCTGGTGATCGTCGTCGCCCTGGGCGTCGTCGAACTGCTGGGGCGGCTCCTGGGGGCAGAGGTGCCCGAATGGCAGAACCCGTCGACCGAACTGGCCACGGGGCTGGCCTTCACCATCGTCGGCGGCGCGCTGCTGGCGCTCCTGGCGTGGTGGACCCGGCGGATGCACCGGGCGGACCCGGCGGAGGCCGAGTCCCCCGTGTGGGTGGCCTACGTCACACTCGCCGCGCTCACCGGCGCGGTGGTGGCGGCCTCGTCGGTGCAGAACGCCGGCTACATGCTGCTCTCGGACGGACGCCTCGACGCCGAGTCCGCGGCGCTGTTCGTCACCTGGGCGGCCGTGTGGTGGGCGCACTGGGAGATCGCCCGCCGCACGCTCGACACCGCACGCCAGACCCCGCACCTCCTGCTCGGCTCGCTGGTGGGGCTCATCTTCGCCGCGGCGGGCCTGGTGATCACGCTGGGCACCTCCCTGGACCTGTTGCTGCGGCCGGAGGCGGTCGGGCGGCCGCTTGGCATCCTCGGCGAGGGCGCCAGCACGCTGATCGTGGGTGCGCTCATCTGGGTGCGCTACTGGGCGACGGCGGCCGTCCATCTGCCGCGGCGGCCGTTGTGGCTGGCCCTCGTGCTGCCCCTGGGGGTGGGCGGCGGCCTGGTGATGGCGCTGGTGGCCGGCAGCCGGCTGCTGTGGAGCGTGCTGGTGTGGTTCCTTGGCGACAGGCAGGACATGTCGGCGTCGGTGCACTTCGACAGCGCCGCCCTGGAGCTGGCCGCGTTGCTGGTGGGGATCCTGGTCTGGTGGTACCACCGCTCCGTGCTCGCCACGGGGGCCGAGAAGGGCACGGCCCGGACCGAGCCCCAGCGGGTCTACGAGTACCTGGTGGCGGGCATCGGGCTGGTGGCCGCTGCCATCGGCGTCGGCACCGTGCTGGTGACGCTCATCGAGGCGGTCACCCCCGGCATCGACGCCGGCATGCCGGTGGTCAACACCCTGTGGGCGGCCGTGACGCTGCTGGTGGTCGGGGTGCCCGTGTGGTGGCTGTTCTGGCGGCGCGTGGGGCGCGGCGCCGCCGTCGATCCGACGGCGGAGGCGGCCTCGCCCACCCGTCGGGTCTACCTCGTGGTGCTGTTCGGGATCGCGGGTGTCGCGGCGGTGATCGCGTTGATCACGGCGGCGGTCACGCTGATGCAGGACGTGGTCGGGGGGACGCTCGGGCCGGCGACGGTGCGGTCCATGCGCTACGCGCTGGGCACCCTGGTGGGTGCCGCGGCAGTCTCGGCCTACCACGGCTCCGTGTTCCGGGCCGACCGGGTCTCCGGGGCGTCGGCCCGCCCACGTGGGCCGCGGACGGTGGTGCTGGTGGGCGCCGTCGGCCCGGAGGTGGACCGGGAGGTGTCGCACGCGACGGGTGCGCGGGTGGAGGTGTGGGGGCGCCTGGACGCTCCCGTCGCGGACTGGGACGTGGAGGCGCTGGCCGCCGGGCTGTCGGCCTACCCGGGCGCGGATGTGGTCGTGGTCGCGGAGGGGGACGGGTTCAGGATCGTGCCCGTTGACCCCAGCGGTCGCCGCGCGGCCGCCACGCAGCCTGCCCCGCCCGAGGCCCCCGTTCCTGCCGCTCCCTGACCGGGGCAGCCGCCGTCGAGGAGGGCCGGCGGGCGTCAGTCGTCGTCGACCTCTCCCGCCAGCGCCTTCGCGGCGAGGTTCTCCTCCTCCGCGACCTCCCACACCTCCTTGGCGGCCCGAAGGTTCAGCGCGACGATGCCGAGCCCGAGGATCAGGTCCGGCCAGCCGTTGGGCACCAGCGTGAGCGTCAGCACGCCCATCGCGATGATGCCGAGGTTGATGATCACGTCGTTGCGCGCGGCCAGCCAGGCGGCGCGGGAGAGGGACCCGCCGTGGTCGCGCTGGCGCAGCAGGAGCACAGCGCAGATGGAGTTGACCACTACCGCCCCGCCGGCGGTGACGATCAGCGACAGCGGGTCCGGGGCGTCTGGGTTCTGGAACTTGGCGACGGCCTGCCACAGCGCGGCCGCCGCGGGGACCAGGATGATGCCCGCCATCACCTTGCCCGCGACGGAGCGGTGGGCCAGCGGCCAGCCGAGCGCCACAAAGATAAGCAGGTTGACCGCGGTGTCCTCCAGGAAGTCCACCGAGTCCGCGAACAGCGAGACCGACCCGATGGCGAGCGCCACCGCGTTCTCCACGAAGAAGTAGCCGAGATTCAGCAGGGCGACGACGAGGACGGTGCGCCTGAGGGCGCGGACGTGGGTGGGGTCGATCTCGTGCACGGCGGACAGGCTACGCCCCCACCGATGCCCGACCTCGCCGCCGCCCCACCGCGACTTGGGCGCATGACTCTTCCGCGACACCCCCACATCGCGTAGGCTGAACTCACCCAAGAAAGGTCAGGACAAATGAGTCTCTCCATCGGGGTCATCGGCGCAGGCATCATGGGCGCCGATCACGCTCAGAACATCCACCGGTTCATCGCAGGCGCCGACGTCGTCGCCATCGCTGATCCGGACAAAGGCCGCGCCGAGGCGGCCATCTCCGGCATCCCCGGCGCCCGCGTCCTCCAGGACCCGGACCACCTGATCACCGCCGACGACGTGCAGGCCGTGGTCATCGCCTCCCCGGACTTCCTGCACGCGGACCAGGTGAAGGCCTGCCTCGAGGCGGGCAAACATGTGCTGGTCGAGAAGCCGCTGGCCTACGACTCCGCCACCTGCGCCGAGGTCGTGGCCGCACACCGGTCCGCCGTGGCAGGCGGGACGCCCCGCGCCGCCGTCGGATTCATGCGCCGCTTCGATCCGGGCTACGTGGCCATGAAGGCGGCCATCGCCTCGCGGAAGCACGGGCGTCCGCTCATGATCCACTCGGTGGGCCGCGGGGTGAGCTCCGGCCCGGGCGCCACCAACGAGTCCGTGATCTTCAACTCCGCCATCCACGACCTTGACCTCATCCCGTGGCTGCTCGACGCGCCGGTCACCGAGGTCAGCTGGCATGCCGGGCACCCCAGCTCGACGGCCACGGACCTGGCGGACCCGTTCCTCATCCTGGTGCGCACCGCGGACGGCTCGCTCAGCACCGTCGAGGTGTTCCTCAACGCCCGCTACGGCTACGACATCCGCTGCGATGCCGTGTGTGAGACGGGCGTGCTGACGGTCACCGAGCCGGCGAAGCTGCTGGTCAACGCCAACCTGGCCACGTCGTCGCCCATCGCGGCGGACTGGCGGCCCCGGTTCGCCGACGCCTACCGCCTCGAGCTGCAGGAGTGGGTGGACTCGGTGCGGGAGGGCAGGCCGTCGACGCTCGCCACCCTGGAGGACGCCGAGCGCGCCACCCTCGTCGGCGAGGCGGTCGTGGAGTCCATGCACGGCGGCGGGCTGTTCGTCGAAGTCGACCGGTGAGGGCGCTCCCCGAGCCGCGACCCGTCGGCGACGTGCCCAGTCTGCGCTGGGGCATCCTCGGCACCGGCTGGATCGCGCACCAGTTCGTCACCACGCTGCTGGCCCATACCGGCCAGCGGGTGGTCGCGGTGGGGTCGCGCAGTGTGGAGCGGTCGCGGGAGTTCGCGGGCGAGTTCGGCATCGAGCAGGCATACGGCTCCTACGAGGAACTCGTCGCCGCGGAGGTCGACGTGATCTACGTGGCGACGGGGCACCTGGACCACCTGGCCCACGCCGCGCTGGCGCTCGAGGCCGGCAAGCCGGTGCTGGTGGAGAAGCCGATGACCCCGCGCGTGGCGGACACGGAGGCGCTCGTCGCGCTCGCGCGGGAGCGGGGGTTGTTCTGCATGGAGGCCGTCTGGACGCTCGCCCTGCCGCGCTACGACGTGGTCCGCCAGGTCCTGGAGAGCGGGACCCTCGGCGACATCCAGTCGGTGGCCGCGGACATGGGCGAGTACCTCGTCGATCACCACCGCGCCATGGACCCGGCGCAGGGCGGCGGCGCGATGAACGACCTCGGCACGTATCCCCTGATGTTCGTGGGTTGGGTGCTGCCGTCGGCCCGCGTGGTGGGGGCAACTGGACAGCGGCACCCCAGCGGCTCGGTCGGGCAGTTCGCCGCCCTGTTGGTCGACGACGAGCACCGGCAGGCGCTGGTGCACGCGTCGATGGTGGCCGACACCCCCACGACGGCGGTGATCGCGGGATCTGAGGCCACGCTCGTCCTCGACGGCCCCTTCTATCACCCGGGCCCGGTGGAGGTGCGGTTCCGCGACGGCGAGGTGCTCCGCTGGGAGGAGGACCGCGTCGCGCACGTGGGGCTCTACCACGAGGCGCTCGAGGTGGCGAGGTGCATCGGCGCGGGGCTGACGGAGTCGCCGATCCGGCCGCTCGACGCGACGCTCGGAACCGTCCGGCTGATGGAGCGGGCCCGCGACCTCATGGGCGACCCGCTCACCTGACGCCTCGGCCCGTTGCCCGTGGGTGCCCTTCCCATCCGGACGGCGACCGGCTCCGGGGCGCGTAGGCTCGTGGGCATGTATCGCCACGTGTTCTGGGACATGGGCGGCACGCTCGTCGACACCTATCCGGCGCTCGATGCCGCGCTCGCGGGGGTGGTCGCGGCCCACGGGGGTGAGGTCGCGATCGGGGACGTGTCGCGGCTGACGCGCATCTCGACGGGGCACGCCGTCGCCACGCTCGCCGCGCGCTTCGGCCTGCCGGAGGCCGAGTTCGAGGCGGCGGAGGACGCCCTGAAGGAGCGGTACCGGACGGCGCCGGCACCCGCGATGCCCGGCGCCCACCGGCTCCTGCATGACGTGCGCGCCGCGGGAGGGCTCAACCTCGTGGTCACCCACCGCGACCGCCCCAGCGCGCAGACCCTGCTGGACGGCATCGGGCTCGAGGTCGACGACATGATCTCCACCGCCGACGGCTACCCGCGCAAGCCGGACCCGGCGATGTATCTCGCGATGCTTGAGCGGCACGGCCTGGACCCGGCCGAGTGCCTCGCCGTCGGGGACCGGCCCATCGACGCCGAGGCCGCCGCGGCCGCGGGCATCGCGACGGCGACGCTCGAGTCCCCGGAGGCCCCCGTGGACGACAGGGCGGACCACTCCGTCGCGTCGCTGGACGAGCTCCGGCCGCTGCTGGGGTTGGGCGGGAGAGACTGAGGGGCGCGGTGCGGTTTCTGTTCCTCCAGGCCGGTCCTCGGCGCCCCTGAGACCGCGAGGACGGGCCTGGAGGAACAGAAACCGCACCGCGAGACCCACGCCGAGCCCGGCGGGGTTGGGGACCTCGTCGATGGCCGACCCGATCCTCCTAGTTGAACATTGAATCACCCCTTGATGCGGCGTAGACTGACCGCCGTGAACCACCGCCTCCTCCTTGTGCACGCCCATCCCGACGACGAGTCCAGCCAGTCCGTCGCCACCATGGCGCGCTACCTCGACGAGGGCGGGCAGGTCACGCTGGTCACCTGCACGCTCGGCGAGCTGGGCGAGATCATGCTGCCGGAGTGGCAGCACTTCACCCCGGCGGAGCTGGGGGCGCACCGTCGCGGCGAGATCGACCAGGCGCTGCGCGAGGTGGGGGTCACGGACCACGTCTACCTCGGCGGCGCCGGCCGCTATCACGACTCGGGCATGACCACCGGCCCAGACGGTCGCGCGGCCGTGCCCGACGACATGCCCGACAACGCCTTCTGGCGCGCGGACCTGCTGGAGGCGGCCAACCACCTCGTCGAGGTCATCCGCACCCGGCGCCCGCAGGTGGCGGTCACCTACGACCCCCACGGCAACTACGGCCACCCGGATCACATCCAGGCGCACCGGGTGCTGATGTACGCGAGCGCGCTGGCCGCGTCGCCGTCGCACCGCCCGGACCTGGGCGCGCCCTGGCGGATCAGGCGGATCCTGTGGAACACGCACAACACGGAGCGCTGGGTGGAGGCGTACGCGATCGCCAAGGAACGCGGCCTTGACCTCTGGTCCGAGGACGAGCGCGACGCCGACAGCTTCGGCCCGGATCCCGCACAGATCGTCGCCCTGATCGAGACGGCCCCCTGGCTCGACGTGTGCCGCCGCGCTCTGGGCGCCCACCGCAGCCAGGTCAACATCGAGCACCCGTTCTGGCAGTTCTACAGCATCATGCAGGAGCTCCCGGGCTCCGGGGAGGCCTACCTGCTGGGCTCCGGCGAGCCGTTCCCCGAGGGCGCCGGGCGGGCCACCTGCCTGTTCGACGGCCTCGACGACTGACCCACTCCCCCAGGCACAGACCACGGCCCCGCGATGACGATCATCGCGGGGCCGTGCTCGTCCGGGGCGGTCAGCCCGCCAGCAGCGCCTCGAACTCGACGAACTCGTCCGCCTGCCGTGAGGCGGAGCGACCGCCCGCGACGGCGTCGGCCAGCTCGGCCGCGCCCCGTCGGACCCTCGAGCTCAGCGCGGCCGAGCCGATGCCGAAGTCGGAGGTCGCGGCGAAGATCGCGGTGCGCACCGGCTCCGCGCCGAGGTAGCTGAAGAGCGGGCGCATGGCGAACTCGAGCATGAGCGAGTGCCGCTCCGTGCCGCCGGTGGCGGCGAGGAGGACCGGCTTGCCGTCGAGGGTGCCCGGCTCGAGGATGTCGAAGAAGCTCTTGACGAGCCCGCTGACGGAGGCGGAGAAGGTGGGCGAGACCACCACCAGCGCGTCTGCGCGTGCCACGTCCTCGACGGCCCGGGCGAGGTCACCCGTCGGGAATCCGCTGAGCATGGCGTCGACGATGGGGTGGGCGAGCTCGCGGAGCTCGACCACCGTCTCCTCGAGGGTCTCCCCGCGGGTGGCGAGGTCGTCGCGGAGGTGGACGAGGATGTCGTCGGCGAGGACGCGGGTGGACGAGGGCGTGCCGAGGCCGCCGGAGATCACGACGATGCGGGACATGGCTTCACTTTCGGTAGGTGGGTGCGGGGAGGCGGTGCCTGGGTGGGGTGGGGTTTGAGCCGATGGATGGGTTCGCGGAAATCTGGATCGTTCAAAAGGCCGATCCGCGGGTTGAGCCCATCCATTGGCTCAAACCCCACCCTCGCCGAGCGCCGATCAGAGGCGGTTGTCGTCCTCGGCGCGGGTGCCGGTCCAGCGGTCGACGGAGGGCTCGACCCGCTCGGTTGCCTCGACGAAGCCCCGCGCCGCGACCAGCGACGCGTGCGTCGGCGCGTCGGGCACGTGGGCCGGCTTCAGCGCCGCGAACTCCTTGCGCAGCACGGGAACCACCTCCTCGCCCAGGAGGTCGAGCTGCTCCAGCACGGTCTTCTGGGGGAGGCCCGCGTGGTCCATGAGGAACAGCTGGCGCTGGTAGTCGCCGGCGTACTCGCGGAACCCGAGTACCCGCTCGATCACCTGCTGCGGCGACCCGACGGTCAGCGGCGTCTCCCGGGTGAACTCCTCGAGCGACGGGCCGCCGCCGTAGACGGGGGCGTTGTCGAAGTAGGGCCGGAACTCGCGCACGGCGTCCTGCGAGTTCTTCCGCATGAACACCTGCCCGCCGAGCCCGACGATGGCCTGGTCCGCGCGCCCGTGGCCGTAGTGCTCGAAGCGGCGCCGGTACAGCTCGACCATGCGACGGGTGTGGCTGGGCGGCCAGAAGATGTTGTTGTGGAAGAAGCCGTCTCCGTAGTAGGCGGCCTGCTCCGCGATCTCGGGGGACCGGATCGAGCCGTGCCACACGAAGGGGGGCACGCCGTCGAGCGGGCGCGGCGCCGACGTGAAGCCGTGCAGCGGCGTGCGGTGCTTCCCCTGCCAGGTCACCATCTCCTCGCGCCACAGCTGGTGCAGCAGCGAGTAGTTCTCCACCGCCAGCGCGATGCCGTCGCGGATGTCCTTGCCGAACCACGGGTACACCGGCCCCGTGTTGCCGCGACCCATCATGAGGTCGACGCGGCCGCCGGACAGGTGCTGCACGTAGGCGTAGTCCTCGGCCAGGCGCACCGGGTCGTTGGTGGTGATCAGCGTGGTGGCCGTGGAGAGGATCAGCCTCTCTGTGGCCGCGGCCAGGTAGGCCATGAGCACGGGCGGGTTGCCGGGGGCGACGAACGGCGGGTTGTGGTGCTCCCCCGTCGCGAAGACGTCGAGCCCCACCTCCTCGGCCTTCTTCGCCAGCTCCACCGTCGCCCGGATCCGCTCCTGCTCGGTGGGCGTGCGGCCGGTGGTGGGGTCCGTGGTGACGTCCCCGATGGTGAAGATCCCGAACTGCATGACTGCTCCCAACTTGTGGATTTCCTCTACGGTAACCCAAACAAGTTGAAAACGAAACTATTCCCGTCAGGTTGCGGCGGATTGTCCCTGAGCCGCCCGGCGCCCCAGGAGCCACATGACCCCGCCCGCCACCAGCAGCACCGCCCCGGTGCCGCCCAGGATGATGGCGCCGATGAGCGCGCGCACCGCGCCCACATCGTTGCGCACGTCCAGGGGCGGGGCCACCACCACGCCGTCGCCCTCCTGGCACACGATGATGTAGTCCCCAGTCAGCTCGCCGGGGCCGCCCATCTTGCCGATCGACTCGTAGGTCACGTCGTTGAGCGGGAACGTGTAGAAGCCCTCCAAGGCGAGGTTCGGGACCGCGTCGGTGGGTCCGTAGACGTCGCAGGTGGGCACCACCCCGGCCGGTGCGTAGACCACCTGGATCTCGCCGTCGCTGACGGGGACGACGGTGTCGCCGTCCACCCGGATCACCCCGGCCGTCTCGGGCACCACCCGCGTCAGCCCCTGACCAGCGATGACGCCCCAGAGGATGCCCGCCGAAAGCAGCAGCGACCCGATGAGGGCGAGGATCAGGGCCACCTTGCCGTGCGGCTGGAGGGTGCTCATGGGTGCGTCAGCAGACCTTGCGGGTCCAGCCGAACTTGTCCTCCGCGCGCCCGAACTGGATGTCGACGAGGCGCTGGCGGATGGCGCGCGTCTTCGGGCCGGGCCGGCCGTCGGCAACGGTCTGCACGCCGCGCTGGGGGGAGTTGAAGCCGGTGATCGGCGTGACGACGGCGGCCGTTCCGCACGCGAACACCTCGGGGATCTGCCCGGATTCGACGCCGTCGAGCACCTCGTCGACGGAGATGGGCCGCTCGACGGCGGTCAGCCCATGCTCGGCCGCCAGAGCCAGGATGGACTCGCGCGTCACGCCCGCCAGGATGGAGCCGAGGGCCGGGGTGACCAGCTCGTCGTCGGCGGTGACGAACATGACGTTCATGGTGCCGCACTCCTCCACCCACTTGTGCTCGGCGCCGTCGGTCCACAGCACCTGGCTGCAGCCGTTGGCGTAGGCCTCCTGCGTGGCGACAAGGCTGGCGGCGTAGTTGCCGCCGCACTTGGCCGTGCCCGTGCCGCCGGGGGCGGCGCGGGTGTAGTTGGGCGTGATCCAGAGCTTGACCGGCTCCGAGTAGTACGGGCCGGCCGGGGTGGCGATGACGGCGAAGCGGTAGCTGTTGGCCTCGCGGACGCCCAGGTAGGGCTCGGAGGCGATCATGAACGGGCGCAGGTAGAGGCTCTGCTCGTTCTCGCCCACCGGCACCCAGTCCCGCTCCAGCTTGACGAGCTCGGTGACCGAATCGAGGAACAGCTCCTCGGGCAGCACCGCCATGCCCATCCGCTGGGCGGACTGCACGAACCGGGCGGCGTTGCGCTCGGGCCGGAACAGCCAGATGGAGTCGTCGTCTCGGCGGTAGGCCTTGAGCCCCTCGAAGATCTCCTGCCCGTAGTGCAGGACCGCGGCCGCCGGGTGGAGGGCCCACTCCGTCATGGGCACGATCCGCGGCTCCTGCCAGCCGTCGCCGGCCTGGAAGTCGATGACGGCCATGTGATCCACGTAGTAGCGGCCGAAACCGGGGTCCGCGAGCGCGGCCAGGCGGGCGGCGTCCGAGGTGGGCGTGGTGGTGCGGGTGAGCGAGAACATGGCCATGGTCACTGATGGTAGACCCCCGGTTTTCCACCGTCCCCGGTGTCCACAGGTTCGACCGCCTCCGCGATGGAGCCGTCCGGACGCAGCTCGAGCCGCCTGTCGACGGCGAGCCGGGCCAGGAAGTCGTCGTCGTGGGAGACCACGAGCAGCCCTCCGCGGTACTGCGTCAGGGCGTCGACGAGGACCCCGACGGTGGCGAGATCGAGGTTGTTGGTGGGCTCGTCGAGGATCAGCAACTGGGCGGGCGGTTCGGCCAGGAGGAGTGCGGCCAGCGCGGCCCGGAACCGCTCGCCTCCGGAGAGGGTGCTGAGCGGGCGGAGCACGGTGTCGCGGCGGAGCCCGAACCTGGCGAGGCGGTTGCGGATGGTCCCGGGGTCGACGGTGGGCGCGGCCTCGCGGACACAGTCCAGGACGGCCATGCGGTCGTCGAGGTGGTCGAGGCGCTGGGGCAGATACCCGACGCGTGCGGTGATCGACCCCGTCGGGCCGTGCCCGGGCCTGTCCGCCGTGGCCACCATGGACCCGATGAGCACCGTCTTGCCCACACCGTTGGGACCGGTCAGCGCGACCCGCTCCGGCCCCTGGATCACGTGGACCGCGCCGTCGGACCCGCACAGCTCCGCCAGCCGCCGCCCCGCCCCGACACCCGGGTCCGGCAGGTCGATGCGCACGCGGTCGTCGTCGCGGAGGCGCGCCTCGGCGTCGTCGACGGCGGACCGCGCGGCCGCGATCTTCTCGTCGAACTCCCCCCTGGCCTTCGCGACGGCCTTCTCGGAGCGGTTGGCGTAGAAGTCGCGGGCCGCCTTGCTCACGCCGCGGGCGGCGGCCGGTTTGCCCGCGTGCTCCCGCCTGGCAAGGCGCTTCTCCGCCTCCACCTTCTGCCGGCGCTCGACGCGCAGCTTCTGCTCGGCCGTCCGGAGCGCCCGCTGGGCCACCTCCTGCGCCACACCCACCGCCTCGCGGTACACCTCCCAGTTGCCGCCGAACAGCTCGACCCCGCCGTCGCGGACCTCGACGATGGCCCCGACCCGGCGCAGGAGTTCCACGTCGTGGCTGACCACCACGGCGGTGCGGCGCCAGCGCTCGAGGAGGTCGTAGACGCGGGCGCGGGTGTCGCGGTCGAGGTTGTTGGTGGGCTCGTCGAGAAGCACCACGTCGAGGCGGCGCACGCTCAGCCCCACCAGGGCCACCAGCATCGCCTCGCCCCCGGACAGGGTGCCGACGGGGCGGTCGAGCCCCAGGTCCAGGCCGACGGCGCCCAGCTCCTCGGCGGCGCGGGCCTCGACGTCCCAGTCGTCGCCCACCGCGTCGAAGTGGGCAGGATCGGGGTCGCCGGCGGCGATGGCGCCGATCGCGTCGACCTGCGCCCTGATGCCGAGGAGGTCGGCCACGGTGTCGTCGGTGCGCAGGATCAGGTCCTGCGGCAGGTGACCGAGGCGACCCTCGACGGTGACGGCGCCCGCCGTCGGGACAAGTTCGCCGGTGATGAGCTTCAGCAGGGTGGACTTGCCCGAGCCGTTGTCGCCGACGACCCCGGTGACCCCCGGCGGAAACGCGACGGTGACGTCGTCGAGGCAGGCGGCGCCGTCCGGCCAGGCGAGGTGGACGTGGTTGAACGTGACAGAAAACAAGAGGCACTCCGATCGATCAGCTTGGGGGCGCTGAGACCGGAGCGGACAGCTCGACGGGCCTCAGCGCAGGGGCGCGGTGCCGATCAGATCTGTCACTGGAGTGCTCCTCGTGCGGGAATACGTCCCGACCATGATGCCATGTAGCGGGCCAGGAAGACACTGCTCGACGTAGCGGGCCAGGATGACACTGCTCGACAAACCAGACGTGGGATGCGCAGGAGGGTGGGGGTCGGCAGGGCGGCTGGGCGCAGGGATGCCCAGCCCGAGGGGCACCCAGAACAACCCGCCTGAAGCAGACCCCCGCCAGGGCCGCCCTGACGGCACCCGCCCGGAACCGACCACGCCACAGGAAGACGAGTGCAGGGAGACGTGAGACGAGGCCCGGGCGGCCTCAACTACCCAACCCAAGACCAACACGCGGCCAACAAGCAGTAGGTGGTCAAGGGCCGCACGGGCCTCGTGTCAGGGCTCCCTGCACCGACAGCGGGACTTGACCGACGCGGCGTCGGGGTCGGGTCCACACGAAGCCAACGTTGGCTTCGACACGCGCGGAGCCGCAAGCGGCTCGGCGCGGCTCAACCAGCGGAAAGGGGCCCGGCTCAAGCAGCGCAAGGGGGCCAGTCTGGAGGCGAGCGGGCGTTAGGTGAGTGCGAGGGTGGGGGACGGCAGGGCGGCTGGGCGCAGGGATGCCCAACCCGAGGGGCACCCAGAAGAACCCGCCTGAAGCAGGCTCGAGCCAGGGCCGCCCTGCCGGCACACGCCCGAACCCGACCACGCCACAGGCAGACCAGTGCAGGGAGACGTGAGACGAGGCCCGGGCGGCCTCAACCACCCGACCACAGCCAAGCACACGGCCGACAAGCAGACGGCGGACAAGGGCCGCACGGGCCTCGACTCAGGGCTCCCGGCACCCAACAGCGGTACCCGGGTCCCTGGACAGGCGCACGACGGTTTCGACACGCGCTGAGCCGCAGGCGGCTCGGCGCGGCTCAACCAGCGGAAGGGGCGGCTCGGCGCGGCTCAACCAGCCGTCGGGAGAGCGGTCAGTCCTGGGGGATGCGGCCCTCGAGCGCCCAGGCGAGGAACTCCTTCAAGTCACCCGTCTCGCCGTCGCGACCCCCGCGGCCGATCACCAGGGGCGCAAGCGTGGGCTCGAGCTTGACGCCGCGCAGCCGCTCCATCCAGCCACCGGGGACGGTCAGCGAGTAGTAGTTGCCCTCGGTGTCGATGCCGACGGAGTGGTTGGTGCGCAGGTACCAGCCCACCTTGTCCGTCTTCACCGGGTGCCCGCTCAGCGTCTTCGCCTGCAGCGGCCTGGGCTCCAACCCTTGGGCGCGCGCGGCGACGATGAACTCGTCGATGAGCACCTTCGCCCGGGCGGCCTCCGCGCGGGCGTGCCCCTCGGTGAGCTCGTGCCGGATCTTGGCCGCCTTCTGGCGCTCGCTGAGTTCCTCTGCCACCCCTCAAGGCTAGACGACGATGCCCGGCTCAGATCGTGAAGCCCCCGTCGACCAGAATCTCCTGGCCGGTGATGTAGGCCGCCTCGTTCGTGGAGAGGAATGCGACCGCCGCCGCGACCTCCTCAGGCTCCCCGAACCTGCGCGCAGGGATGGTGGACTTGAGGCGCTGCGCGTCCGCCGCGTCCGTGTGGAGCCGCTTCAGCCGCTCGGTTGCGGTGTAGCCCGGCGCGACGGTGTTACAGGTCACCCCGTCGGCCGCGACCTCCATCGCCAGCGTCCGAAGATGATTGGTCACCGCGGCGCGCATGGCGTTGCTCACCGGAAGCGTGAGGGCCGGGCGCCGCACCGTCAGGCTGGTGATCGCGACGATCCTCCCCCACCCCCTGGACCGCATGCCGGCCAGCACGCCGTCGACCAGCCGCACCGTCGACATGAACGTGGTCTCGAACCCGGCGCCCCAGGCGTCCTCCGTGACCTGGCTGGGCAGCCCCGGCGGCGGTCCCCCCGCGTTGCTGACCAGGATGTCCACGTCACCGGCCCGGTCGATCAGGCGCAGCACGTCGTCCACGTGGCTCACGTCCGCCGGCACCCAGGAGGCGCCGATCCGCGCCGCGGCCGCCTTCAGCTCGGCCGCGTTTCGCGCCGCGATGGTGACGTCTGCCCCCATCTCGCGCAACGCCTTCGCCGTGGCGAACCCGATGCCCCTGCTCGCCCCCGTGACCAGGGCGCGCTTTCCGTCGATCCTGAACATGCCCATGGCACGACGCTACTCCGCCCGCGGGCCGGTGAGGAGCCAAACCGCGACCCCCGCCCATCCTCCCCGGGACCCGTCTGAGAAACTGGCAGCGACGGTTCCCAAGGAGGTCCCCATGCCGGAATTTCGCTACGTTGACATGCTGCCGATCGGGCACGACGAGACGCCCTACCGCCTGCTCACCACAGAGGGCGTGGAGGTCGTGGAGGGCCCCGAGGGCCGACGGTTCCTCAAGGTGGCGCCGGAGGCCCTGACGCTCCTGGCCGAGACCGCGATGCACGACATCGCCCACTACCTGCGCCCCGCGCACCTGCAGCAGCTGCGCAACATCCTCGACGACGAGGAGGCCTCCCCCAACGACAAGTTCGTGGCGCTGGACCTCATGAAGAACGCCAACATCGCGGCAGGGGGCGTGCTGCCGATGTGCCAGGACACCGGCACCGCGATCATCATGGGCAAGCGCGGCCAGCAGGTGCTCAGCGAGGGCACCGACGAGCGCCCGCTGTCGATGGGCGTGTTCAACGCTTACACCAAGCTCAACCTGCGCTACTCGCAGAACGCGCCGCTGACCATGTGGGACGAGCGCAACACCGGCTCCAACCTGCCCGCGCAGATCGAGCTGTACGCCGACACGGCCGAGGGCCACGAGAACTCCTACAAGTTCCTCTTCATGGCCAAGGGCGGCGGCTCGGCGAACAAGAGCTACCTGTACCAGGAGACGAAGGCGGTGCTGAACCCCGCGTCGATGATGAAGTTCCTGGAGGAGAAGCTCCGCTCGCTGGGCACCGCGGCCTGCCCGCCGTACCACCTGGCCATCGTCGTGGGCGGCACCTCGGCCGAGTTCGCGATGAAGACGGCCAAGTACGCCTCCGCGAAGTACCTCGACACGCTCCCCACCGAGGGCTCGATGGCGGCCAATGGCTTCCGCGACGTCGAGCTGGAGAACGAGGTGCTGGAGCTCACCCGCAAGCTCGGCATCGGCGCGCAGTTCGGCGGCAAGTACTTCTGCCACGACGTCCGCGTCATCCGCCTCCCCCGCCACGGCGCGTCGCTGCCGGTGGCGATCGCGGTCAGCTGCTCCGCGGACCGCCAGTGCCTCGGCAAGATCACCCCGGAGGGCGTGTTCATCGAGCAGCTCGAGTTCGACCCGGCCCGCTTCATGCCCGAGCACGTCGACGAGGAGCTCGACGCGCAGACCGACGGCATCACCGGCACGGGTCAGGGCGCGGCGGTGCGCATCGACCTCAACCGCCCCATGCCCGAGATCCTCGACGAGCTGCGCAAGCACCCCGTCAAGACGCGCGTCATGCTGAACGGGCCCCTCATCGTGGGCCGCGACATCGCGCACGCCAAGATCAAGGAGCGCCTCGACGCCGGCGAGCCCATGCCGCAGTACCTCAAGGACCACCCCGTCTACTACGCCGGCCCGGCGAAGACGCCCGAGGGCATGGCGTCGGGGTCGTTCGGCCCCACGACGGCGGGGCGCATGGACTCCTACGTGGACCAGTTCCAGGGCGCGGGCGGCTCGATGATCATGCTCGCGAAGGGCAACCGCTCGAAGTCCGTCACCGACGCGTGCCACAAGCACGGCGGGTTCTACCTCGGCTCCATCGGCGGCCCGGCCGCCCGGCTGGCGCAGGACTGCATCAAGCACGTCGAGGTGGTCGAGTACCCCGAGCTGGGCATGGAGGCCATCTGGAAGATCGACGTGGTGGACTTCCCGGCCTTCATCATCGTCGACGACAAGGGCAACGACTTCTTCGCCGAGGTGAACAAGCCCATCGCGCTGAGCATCCCGAAGCGCGAAGGGATCTGACTCCACGACGCCCGGATGAGAGTTTTCTCATCCGGGCGTCGTGCTGCCCTCATCGGGGCGCGGTTGACTGGTGCCGTCGAGGAGGTCTGGGATGAGACGAACGCTGGCCGGGCTGGTGCTGATCGTGGCGGTGGCCGCCGCGGGCGTGTGGGCGGTGGCGGTCATGTCCCGCCCCACGAGCGCCCCCGAGCGGGAGCCGGCCCTGGTGGTGCCGGCCGCCGGTTCACCCACACCGATGGCGACGCCGTCGGTGACCCCCTCGGCCGCCCCCTCAGTCACGCAGAGTGCCCCGACCCCTGAGGCCACCCAGGCCCCCGGCACCGCGTCGGCGCCCAAGCCCAGCGCCTACGACGACGACGACGATGACGACGACGACCGCTCCGGCTCGGGCAAGGACGACGACGACAAGGACGACGACGACTGACGGCTGACCGGCCGGGGCGTCAGGGTCGAACGCAGCCGAGGCCGCACGCCCTGCGGCCGCGCGCCTGCCGGGGGCGGGTCACACCAGCCGGTAGCCCATCCCCCGCACTGTCTCGAACCGCTCCCTGCCCAGCTTCCCGCGCAGGTAGCGCACGTACACGTCGACGACGTTGGAGCCCGGGTCGAAGTCGAATCCCCACACGTTGCTCAGCAGCTGCTCGCGGCTCAGCACCTGTCCGGGGTTGCGAAGGAACGTCTCGGCAAGGGCGAACTCCCGCGCCGAGAGGTCCACCGACCGCTCCCCCACCGTCGCGCGGCGCGTCCTGAGGTCCAGGGTCAGCCCGTTGTGGCTGAGCTGCGTCGGGTCTCCGCCGGAGGTCCCCGTGTCGGTGCGCAGGCGCAGCCGGATCCGCGCCAGCAGCTCCTCGAAGGAGAACGGCTTAGGCATGTAGTCGTCGGCGCCGCCCTCGAGGCCGGCCACGCGGTCCGCCACCGACGAGCGGGCCGTGAGCAGGATCACCGGCACCGCCACGCCCTGGCCCCGGATGCGTTCCAGCACCTCGAACCCGTCGATGTCCGGCAGGCCCACGTCGAGGACCACGAGGTCGAACCCGCCGTGGATGGCCAGCGAGGCGCCCTCCGCGCCGCTCGCCGTCGCATGGGACGTGAACCCCGCGGACTTCAGCCCCTTCGCAATGAACGCGGCGATCCGCGTCTCGTCCTCGATGATCAGGATGGTGCTCATGTGACGTCTACCTCCTCGACGGCGCGCTCCGGCCCGAGCGGCAGATTGATGGTGAACGTGGACCCGACGCCGGGCTCGGACTCGATGTCCAGGCGCCCGCCGTGCGCCGCCACGATCGACTCGACGATGCTGAGGCCCAGCCCGGCGCCCGGCGCGTGGTCCTCGGCCTCGCGGGTGCGCCCGAACCGCCGACGCACGGAGTCCAGCTGATCCGGCGCGATCCCGATCCCCTCGTCGCGGACCCACAGCTGCACCTCGCCGCGGTGCAGCCGCGACCCCAGGGAGATGGCCGACCTCGGCGACGAGTACTTCACCGCGTTGGCCGCCAGCTGGAGCCACGCCTGGGTGATCCGCGCCGGATCCAGCCACGCGTCGGCGGACGCGACCCGCTCCAGCCGCCACACCCGGTCTCCGAGGGCCCTCGCCTTCTCCAGCGTCTGGTCCGTGAGCGGCGCGAGGTCCACCCACCGCGGCTGGACGAAGTCGACCTCGCCCGCCCTGGCGAGCATGAGGAGGTCGTTGACGAGCACCCCCATCCGGTCCACCTCCTCCAGCACCAGGTCCCGGGTCTGGCGGACGTCCGTGGGGTCGTGCACGTCGACGAGCTCCATGTGCCCGCGGACCACGGTGATGGGGGTGCGCAGCTCGTGACCCACGTCGTCGAGGAGCTGCCGCTGGCCCTCGACGGAGTGCTGGACCCGGTCCAGCATGCGGTTGAGGGTCGCGGACAGGGCGGTGAGGTCGTCGTTGCCGCGGAGGGGGACGCGGGTGGTGAGATCGCGCTGGTCGATGGACTCGGCGGCCTCGCGCAGCTCCTCGATGGGCCGCAGCAGCCGGCCGACCACCAGCCAGGCCACGAACACCACCAGAGCCAGCGTGGCCAGGGCGACGGCCCAGTAGACCGTCATGGTGCGGCTGAGCTCGGCCTCGGCGAGATCGCGGTCCACCACGTGCAGGAGGGCCCCGGTCTCGGTGGGGAACTTCACGGGCACGAGCAGCAGGTGGTAGTTGCCGGCCGCCGTGCGGACCCGCTCCAGGATGATCTCGTCGCCGGTGGCCCAGGGCGTGGCCATGGCCATCAGCTCGGCGTCGTCTTCCGGCCGCAGCGGCACGTCCTCGGAGGCCACCCACCGCACCTGGGACCCGACGAACGCCACCTCGCCCTCACCCGGCCCCACGACGGTGCGCTCGAGGTAGGTGCGCAGCAGCTCGGAGGGCCCGGCGAAGGCCGCCCCCGTCGTCGGGTCCACCCCGCGGGAGGCCAGGACCCGCAACTCGTCGCGGGTGCGCTCCAGCTGCGCGTCGAGGTTGGCCGAGATGGCCCGGTCCTGCACGATCGCCACGATGGCACCGGAGGTGAGCAGCGACAGGCCCGCGAGCAGCACCATCGCCCACATGATGCGGGCCCGGATGGTGACCCGGGCCGTGCGCTGGGGGTCGGTGGCGGTCATGGCCCCAGTCTGCCCGCTCCCGGAGCGCCGGCGCCCTGGATGAGAGAGGTCTCACGCTCCTGTACTGGCAGCCCTCATGTTCCGACTGTCTGATGGTGTCCACAGCCACCCACGAAGGAGCAGATCATGGCACTCTCACCCCTCACCTGGTTCGCAGCCGCAGCGCTCGGCGTCACCGCCGTCGGAGGAGGACTGTTCGCCTCCGCCGTCAACCAGCCCGAGCTCGCCCGGCCGGCCGCCACCGTCTCGTCCTCGCTGTCGCCGAGCGACGACGACACCCTGCCGATCCTGGTCCCGGCCGGATCCGCGAGCCCCTCCTCCAGCTCGAGCCCGTCGTCCTCGACCCTCAGCCCCTCGTCGGCTTCCGCGTCGCCGTCGGCGACCACCGACGACAAGGGCGGCCTGCGTGATCGCGACGACCGCTTCGAGCCCGGCGACGACCGCACCTCTCGCTCTGACGACGACCTGGACGACCGGTACGACGACGACCTGGACGACCGGTACGACGACCTGGACGATCGCTGGGACGACCGGGACGATGACGGTCGCGACGACGACTCCGATGATCGCTACGACGACTCCGACGACCGCCACGACGACGATGACGACGACGACCGCTGGGACGACTCGGACGATCGCCACGACGACGATGACGACGACTGGGACGACGACTGACCCGTCGGCCGCTGAACCGTCCACCTGACACCGACGCCCAGACGCTCCCCAGCGTCTGGGCGTCGTCTGCCGTGCGACCGACCGTTGAGCCTGACACGGCTCTCGCTGAACCCCGTTGAGCCTGATTCGAACCTCAAAGACCTTGAAACGATCGAATCACGCAAACCGGGCGTTGACCCCCATTTCAGGCTCAAACCCCGTCACCGAGAGCCGTGTCAGGCTCAAACCCCGTCACCGAGAGCCGTGTCAGGCTCAACTCCCCACGCCGGGCGCGAGGCCAGGGCCACCGTCCATCCAGGCGTCAGGCTTGTGGAAACCTCACAACGTTTGCCGCGCGATATTGAGCCGCAACCCCTTCACTAGCGCCAATCGGGCACGCACCGACGCGCCGACTCGCGCAGCCGCCCACAGGCGTGCCACATTGACATGCAGCCCCTCACGGGCTGCCGTCGACCCCTGAGGAGTCAGAGTGTTCAAGCGCATCGCCATCGTGAACCGTGGTGAGGCCGCCATGCGGCTCATCCATGCTGTGCGGGACCTGAACGCGGAACACCCCGACCGCGACCCGATCACGACGATCGCCCTGTACACCGACGCCGAGCGATCCGCCATGTTCGCCCGCGAGGCAGACGAGGCCTACCCGCTGGGCCCCGCGTCGGAGCGCCCGTACCTCAACCACGACCTGCTCGCCCGCGTCTTGACCGACGCCCGCGCCGACGCGGTCTGGGTGGGCTGGGGCTTCGTCGCCGAGGACGCGTCCTTCGCGGACCTCGTCGAGGGCCTCGGCATCACCTTCATCGGCCCCTCCGGCGACGCGATGCGCAAGCTGGGCGACAAGATCGGCTCCAAGCTCATCGCCGAGGAGGTGGGCGTCCCCGTCGCCCCGTGGTCGCGCGGCGGCGTCGACACCCTCGACGAGGCTCTCGAGTCCGCCGAGCGGATCGGCTACCCGCTCATGCTCAAGGCGACGGCGGGCGGCGGGGGCCGCGGCATCCGCAAGGTCACCACCCCCGAGGAGCTGACGGACGCGTACCAGCGCACCCGCGACGAGGCCCAGCGCGCCTTCGGCTCCGGCGTGGTGTTCCTCGAATCGCTCGTCACCGGGGCCCGGCACGTCGAGGTGCAGGTCATCGCCGACGGCCAGGGCACGGCGTGGGCCATCGGCGTGCGCGACTGCACCGTCCAGCGCCGCAACCAGAAGATCATCGAGGAGTCGGCCTCGCCGCTGCTGACCACCGAGCAGACCGACGAGCTGAAGGCGGCCGCCGAGCGGCTCGCGCTCGCCGTCGACTACCGCGGCGCCGGCACGGTGGAGTTCCTCTACCACCCCGGCGACAAGATGTTCGCGTTCCTGGAGGTCAACACCCGCCTGCAGGTGGAGCACCCCATCACCGAGGTCACCAACGAGTTCGACCTTGTCAAAGCCCAGATCCACGTCGCCGCCGGCGGCACCCTCGACGAGCGGCCCACCGAGTTCGGCCACGCCGTCGAGGCGCGCCTGAACGCCGAGGACCCTGACCGCGACTTCGCTCCGGCCCCCGGCCTGATCACCCGCCTCGACCTTCCCGCGGGCCCCGGCATCCGCGTCGACACCGGCGTGGCCGAGGGAGACTCCATCCCCGCGGACTTCGACTCGATGATCGCCAAGATCATCGCCTACGGCCGCACCCGCGACGAGGCGCTGGGCCGCCTGCGCCGCGCCATGGCGGAGACCACCGTCGTCATCGAGGGCGGCGCCACGAACAAGAGCTTCGTCCTCGAACTGCTCAAGCAGCCCGAGGTGACGGGCCGCCAGCCGAAGCAGGCGGGCGCGCGCCGCGCCGCGGGGCCCCAGGACGCGGACATCCCGTGGGCCGACACCGGCTGGATCGACCGCACGCGCGCCGACGGCGGCCTCATCGCCGACGAGCACGCAGGCGTCGCGCTGGTGGTGGCCGCGATCGAGGCCTACGAGGAGGCCACGGCGATCGAGACCGACCGCCTGCTCACCACTGCCCACGGCGGGCGGCCGCAGACCCAGCACACCTCCGGGGCCCAGGTGGACCTCAAGCTGCGCGGCGCGGTGCACAGCGTCACCGCGTTCGCGATCGCGCCGGGGCGGTACCGCGTCGTCGTCGACGGCCAGGCCACCGAGGCGGAGCTGCACCGCCTCGACGACGTGCACGGGCGCGTCACCGTCGGCGGCGAACGGCATCGGATCATCACCGCGACGCACGGGCCCATCCACCTGATCGAGGTCGACGGCGTGACCCACCGGGTCTCGCGCGACGAGGGCGGCGTGCTGCGCTCCCCCGCCCCGGCACTCGTGGTGGCGACGCCGGTGAAGGTGGGCGACGAGGTGGAGGCCGGCGCCCCGGTGGTGGTGCTCGAATCCATGAAGATGGAGACCGCCGTCTACGCGCCCTTCGCCGCCCGCGTGAAGGAGATGCTGGTGATGACCGGGTCCCAGGTGGAGTCCATGGCGCCGCTGGTGCGCCTGGAGCCGCTTGGCAACGGCGGGGGCGCGGCGGTGGCCGTTGACTCCGCGCCGGTCGACATCCCCGTCTGCCCCCCGGTGGCGGACCCGGCGGCCCGCGCCGCCCGCCTTCTGGCCGACCTCTCCGCGACCCTGATGGGCTTCGACGTCGACCCGTCGGCCAGGACGCTGCCGCGTTACCTCGAGGCCCGCGAGGAGGCCCGCGCCGCGGGCGTCGACGTGGTGGCCGCCGAGACCGAGCTGCTCACCCTGTTCGCCGACCTCGCCGAGCTCAGCCGCAACCGGCCCTTCGGCGAGCAGGCCAACACTGAGCTGCGCGTCCACTCGGACCGTGAGCACCTGCACCGCTACCTCACCACCCTGGACGTGGACCGCGCGGGCCTGCCCGGCCACTTCGTCGACCGGCTCGCGGCCGCGCTGCGCCACTACGGCGTGGACTCGCTGGACCGCACCCCGGAGCTCGAGGCCGCGGTGTTCAGGATCTTCCTGGCGCAGAAGCGCGTCGCCTCCGACGTGCCACTGGTGCTCGGCATCCTGGACCGCTGGATCTCTGAACCGGCTCCCGACGCGGACCTGGCGGTCAGCGCCCGCGCCCAGCTGGAGCGCCTCGTGCGGGCCACGCAGCTGCGCTTCCCGGCGATCGGCGACCAGGCCAGGTCCGTGCGCTTCCGATGGTTCGACCAGCCGCAGGTCGACGCGGAACGCGCGGCGATCGTCGCTGGTGTGGGCGACGAGGTGGAGGCCCTCGCGGCCGCCCCGGACGCCCCTGACTACGACGAACGCATCGCGCGCCTGGCCGCGATCCCCGAGTGGACGGCGAACTTCCTCGCTGTGCGGCTGGGTCGCGGCGTGCCCGCGCACGAGCCCATGCTCGAGGTGCTGCTGCGCAAGTACTACACCGACTACGGCCTCACCGACGTCCAGCGGCTGACGGTGGGTGGCCGCTCCGTCGTGCTCGGCGACTACGTGCTGGGCGAGCGGCCCCGCCGCTTCGTCACCACCGTGGGGTTGGCCGAGGAGCTCGCCGCCGGGGGCCCGTTGGAGTCCCTGGTGTCGTCGCAGGTGGCCGGGCGCACCCCCGGTCACGACGCCGTCGTCGAGTTGTACGTGCTGTGGCCGCAGCGCCCCGACGGCGACGCGCTGGGTGAGGAGCTGCTGGAGCGGCTGCGGTCGTGGGCGTGGGACGACGCGGTGACCCGGGTGGCGGTCGCGGTCTGCACCGCCGACGGCGACGTCGAGTACCGCACGTTCCGGTTCACCGACGGCGCGCTCGCCGAGGACGAGAAGATCCGCGGGCTCCCGCCGATGGTGGGCCGCCGCCTGGATCTGTGGCGGCTGCGCGACTTCGACACCACCCGCCTGCCCGCCCCCGCCGACGTGCTGCTCTTCGAGTGCGTGGCCAAGACCAACCCGGAGGACCGGCGGCTCGTGGCGATGGCGCAGGTGCGCCAGCTGGCCGTGGTCCGCGACCCCGAGGGCATGCTCATCGGGCTGCCGCACGCGGAGCGCGCCGTGGCAAACTGCCTGGAGGCCATCCGCCGCACCCGCTCCGCGCGCGGCAAGGCCGGCTCGAAGCTGGACATGAACCACGTGTGGGTGCACGTCTGGCCGGAGATCGACCTCGACATCGACGACATCAAGCCGCTGCAGGACCGGATCACGCCGCTGTCCGACGGCGCGGGCATCGAGGAGGTCCTCTGCCAGGGCCGGTTCGTCCGCCCGGACCGCACCATTCCGCTCGCCGTGCGCTTCCACGCGCAGCCGGGCGCGGGCGTCACCACCACGGTGACCGCTCCGCCCACCGAGCCGCTCAAGCCGCTCGACGACTACGCGGGCAAGGTGCTCCGTGCACGTCGTCGCGGGCTGGTCTACCCCTACGAGCTGTCCGCGACTCTCGCCGGTCCCGGCGGGTCGCTGACCGAGCTGGACCTGGACGCCGACGGCCGCCTCGTCGAGGTGGACCGGGCGCCGGGCCGCAACAAGGCCGGCATCATCGTCGCCCGGGTGACCACGCCGACGGCGCTTCACCCGGAGGGCGTGACCCGCATCGTGCTGTCCGGCGATCCGACGAAGGGGCTGGGCGCCGTGGCGGAGCCGGAGTGCTCGCGGATCATGGCCGCCGTCGACCTCGCGGAGGAGATGGGGGTGCCGGTGGAGTGGTTCACGCTCAGCTCGGGCGCGCGGATCTCGATGGAGTCGGGCACCGAGAACATGGACTGGGTGGGTGCGGCGCTGCGCCGGATCGTCGAGTTCACGCAGGCGGGGGGCGAGATCAACGTCGTCGTCGCGGGGATCAACGTTGGCGCGCAGCCGTACTGGAACGCCGAGGCCACCATGCTCATGCACACCAAGGGCATCCTGGTCATGACACCGGACTCGGCGATGGTGCTCACCGGCAAGCAGTCGCTGGACTTCTCCGGCGGCGTGTCGGCGGAGGACAACTTCGGCATCGGCGGCTACGACCGCGTCATGGGGCCCAACGGCCAGGCGCAGTACTGGGCCAAGGACCTCGGCGGCGCGATGGGCATCCTGATGTCGCACTACGACCACACGTACGTGGCGCCGGGCGAGTCCGGGCCGCGACGCGCGGTGACCGGCGACGCCGTGGACCGCGACGTGTCGGACTACCCGCACAACATCGGGGCGGACTTCGCCACCGTCGGGCAGATCTTCTCGCCGGAGCACAACCCGGATCGGAAGAAGCCGTTCGACATCCGCACCGTCATCGCGGCGGTGTGTGATCAGGACCACCCGAGGGTGGAGCGGTGGGCCGGCATGGCCGAGGCCGAGACCGCCGTGGTCATCGACGCCCGCATCGGCGGGCACTCGGTGAGCGTCGTCGGCATCGAGTCGACGCCGGTGCCTCGCGCGGGCTTCCCGCCGGCCGACGGCCCGGACACGTTCACCGGCGGCACGCTCTTCCCGCGCTCGTCGAAGAAGGTGGCGCGCGCCATCAACGCGGCCTCGGGCAACCGGCCGCTGGTGGTGCTGGCGAACCTGTCGGGCTTCGACGGCTCGCCCGAGTCCATGCGCAACCTGCAGCTGGAGTACGGCGCCGAGATCGGCCGCGCGATCGTGAACTTCGACGGCCCCATCGCGTTCGTCGTGATCTCGCGGTACCACGGCGGCGCGTTCGTGGTGTTCTCCAAGAGGCTGAACGAGAACATGACGGTGCTGGCGCTCGAAGGGTCGTACGCCTCGGTGATCGGCGGCGCCCCCGCGGCGGCCGTGGTGTTCGCCGGGGACGTGGCGAAGCGGACGGCGGCGGATGCGCGGGTGGTGGAGCTGGAGTCGCGGCTGCGTGACGCGGTGCCGGAGGACCGGGCCGAGCTTCAGGTGGCGCTGGCGGACATCAGGGCCGCGGTCAGGGCCGAGAAGATCTCCGAGATCGCCTCCGAGTTCGACGGCGTGCACAACATCCACCGCGCCGTCGAGGTGGGCTCGGTGGACCGGGTGATCTCGACGGCGCAGCTGCGCCCGTCGATCGTCGAGGTGATCGAGGCGTACGGGCGCTGACGGGGCCCGCTCGTCGCATAGGCCTAGGCCTGTGCGAGGCCACTTCGCACACCTTCCGGCCTGTGCGAGGCGTCCTCGCACACCGTCGGCGTCTTCGCACACCGTATTGGGTGTGCAAAGACGCCGGCGCTATGCGAAGTGCCCCCGTCCGGGTCCCGCGGACCCGGGTTAGGCTCAAGCTCGTGACCGACGACGACCTCTGGGAGATCACCCGCTCGAGACTGTTCTGGGCCGGGATCCTGGCCAACGGGGTGACCACCGACGAGGGGGCCGCCGCCGTCGAGGCCGCCCTCCCGACGCGTCCGTCGTCGAAGGCCGCCCTCGAGCGGCTCCATCACCTCGCCACCGGCGAGCTCACGGGAATGCTCGCGCTGCTCTCGGACGACGAGCCGCGCTGGACCGGCGGCCACGGCACCACCGTCGCAGACATCCGCTACCTCGCCCGCTGAGGACGACGCAGCAGCCTCATCCCGTTGACGATCACGATGAGCACCGACGCCTCGTGCACCAGCATCCCCAGCGACATCGTCACCCCGCCGAACAGCACCCCGGCCAGCAGGAGGGAGACGGTGACCAACGCGATCGCGATGTTCTGCCGCATCACCCGTGCCGTGCGCTTCGCCAGCGAGATGGCCTCGGGGATCCGGTCGAGCCGGCTGGTCATCAGCGCGATGTCGGCGGTCTCCACGGCCACAGGTGAGCCCGCGGCCCCCATCGCGATCCCGACGTCGGCCAGCGCCAGGGCCGGTGCATCGTTGACGCCGTCGCCCACCATCGCGACGACGTGACCCTCCGCCTGGAGTGCGCGGACCACCTCGAGCTTCTGCTCCGGCAGGAGGCCCGCCTTGGCGTCGCTGATGCCGACCCGGCCGGCGATCGCCGCCGCCACGCGCTCGTTGTCGCCGGTCAGCATCAGCACCCTGCCGACGCCCGCGCGGTGAAGCTGCTCGACAAGGGCATCCGCCTCGGGCCGGACGACGTCGGCCACGGCCAGCGCGCCGATGACGTCCCCGTCGAGGGCGACGAGCAGGGGGGTGAGCCCCTTGTCGGCGAGCCTCGCCGCGACACTCTCGCCCCAGGTCACGGACCCGGCGTCAGTCACGCGGGAGATGAGGGCGAGGTTGCCCACGGCCACCTCGCGGCCCTCGACCATCGCGATCACCCCGTGCCCGGGGACCGGGCGCACCCCGTCGGGCACCGCCTGGACGAGCAGCCCCAGGCGTGCGGCCTCGGCGAGCACGGGCCGGGCGAGGGGGTGCTCCGACCCGGCCTCGGCTCGGGCCGCCCAGCCGACCACCTCGGAGGTGTCCCAGTCGCCGCGGGCGACGACGTCGGTGAGCTCGGGCGTGCCGGCGGTGATGGTGCCGGTCTTGTCGAACGCGACGACGTCGACGCGGGCAGCGGTCTCCAGGAACTCGCCACCCTTGATCAGGATGCCGTCACGGGCCGCCCGGCCGATGCCGGCCACGAGGGCCACGGGAACCGAGATGACCAGGGCCCCGGGGCAGCCGATGACCAGGAGGGTCAGGGCCAGTTCGAGGTCGCGTGTCGCAAGCCCCACCACCACGGCGAGCGCGATGATCCCCGGCGTGTACCACCGGGAGAAGCGCTCCATGAACTGCTGGCTGTGGGCCTTGGCGTCCTGCGCCTCCTCGACGCGGTGGATGATGCGGGCGAGCGTGGTGTCGGCGCCCACGCCCGTCGCGCTCACCGTGAGGAAGCCGTCGGCCACGATCGTGCCGGCGAAGACCGCCTCGTCGGAGCCCTTCTCGACGGGGATGGACTCGCCAGTGATCGCCGACTCGTCGACGGCCGCCCGGCCGCCGGAGACAAGCCCGTCCACCGGGATGCGGCCGCCGTTCTTGACCACCACGAGTTCCCCGGTGGCGACCTCCGTGGCGGGAACCTCCAGCTGCTCGCCGCCGCGGATGACGGTCGCGGTGACCGGGGCCAGGGCCACGAGCTCGGCCAGCGCCGAGCGGGTCCTGGCCAGGGTCGCGTCCTCCAGCGCGTGGCCGACGGCGAAGAGGAACGTGACGGCCGCCGCCTCCCAGTAGTTGCGGATCGCGACGGCGCCGATCGCGGCCACCGCGACCAGCAGGTCGATGCCGATCACGCCGAGCCGCAGGGAGCGGTAGGCCTTCACGACGACGGGGGCCCCGGCGACGATCGCGGCCGCCAGCATGAACCAGTCGCCCAGGGCCGGCGACGAGGCGCCGAGCGCCCAGGCCGCCGCGATCAACAGCCCCGAACCGGCGGGGACCGCCCACCGGTGGATGCGTGCATGCATGTCTGCGCCTCTCAGAACGCCGACGGGCGGGCGGCGTACCCGGCGGCGCCGACGGCGCCGACCAGGTCGTCTGTGGACGCGAGGCCCGGGTCGTGGTCCACCTCGATGCGCGACGAGGCGAAGTGCACCGTCGCCGCCGAGACCCCCGGGAGCTTCCTCAGCGACTTCTCGATCTTGGCCACGCACGACGGGCAGCTGAAGCCCTCGGCGCGCAGGGTGGTGTGGGTGGTGGCTGCCTGGGTGGGCATCGTGGTCTCCTTCGATCAGGGGCGGCGGTGGTTCCGCCGATGACTCGACGCTACGGTCCGGTCGCGATCCGTTCCTTGACGCAGATCAAGCCCGCTGGAGGAGGGATGGGGCAGGCTGGTGCCCATGACGAGCAGACACGGCCCCGAGGGGGCACCGGCAGGCGACACGTGCGTGGCGCTGGTGCCCATCTTCCGCGGGCTGGACGCGGCGCAGCAGCTGGAGGTCGCGCGGTTCGCGCGGCCGGTGAGGGTCCACGCAGGGGATCAGGTCGTTCGCGCCGGGAGCAGCACGCGGCGGCTCCTCGTCGTCCACTCGGGCAGTGTGCGGATCGTGCACCTGCTGGAGACGGGGCGCGAGCGGGTGTTGCGGGTCCTGGGCCAGGGTGACGTGGTGGGCGAGGCGTCCTTCGTCCTGGGCCGGCGTCCGGAGCACTACGTGTACGCCGACACCGACGCCGAGCTGTGCACCTTCGACCACTCGGACCTGGCCAGGCTGGTGGCCAAGTACCCGGGGATCGCGGTGAAGATGCTGCAGGTGCAGTCGGAGCGGCTGGCCGCCGCCGAGCGGATGCTGGCGGCGATGAGCGGCGCCGACGTGGGAGCCCGCCTCGCGGCCTACCTCCTCGATCTGCCCACCCGCCGCGACACCGACGGCCTCGTCGTGGAGCTGCCCATGGCGAAGAAGGACGTCGCCAGCTTCCTCGGCACGACGCCCGAGACCCTCAGCCGACGGCTGCGCGACATGTCCGACGAGGGCACCATCCGGCTGCTGCAGGGTAGGCGGATCGCCCTGGCTGACCTGGACGCACTGGAGAGTCGGGCCGTCGGGCCTACTGGGTGATGTCGTAGCGCAGGAGGCGGGCCTTGTCGGCCTTGCGGGTGGAGCCCTGGAGTGCCAGCAGTTCGGCGTAGATGCCGCCGGTGGTGGCGAGCTCCGCCGGGGTGCCGATCTCGTCGATGCGACCCTCGCGCAGCGTGACGATCCGGTCCACCGTCGAGATGGTCGACAGCCGGTGCGCGATGATCAGCGTGGTCCTGCCCTCCATCAGCTCCTCGAGCCCCGCCTGCACCGCGCGCTCCGACTTGGTGTCGAGCGAGCTGGTGGCCTCGTCGAGGATGAGGATGGGAGCGTCCTTGAGCAGGGCCCGCGCCACGGACAGGCGCTGCTTCTGCCCGCCGGACAGCTTGATGCCCCGCTCGCCGATCTCGGTGTCGAACCCGTCCTTGAGGTGGGAGATGAACGTCATGGCGTTGGCGCGGCGTGCCGCGACCGCAAGCTGCTCGTCGGTGACCCCGTCCTGCCCGTAGGCCATGTTCTCCCGGATGGTGCCGGAGAACAGGTTGGCGTCCTGGAACACGACGCCGATCTCGCGGCGGAGCTCCACCGTCGGCACCTCGTCGACGGACTGACCGTGCACGCGCAGCGTCCCCGACGTCACCGGGTACAGCTTCATGATGAGGTTGACCAGCGTGGTCTTCCCGCCGCCCGACTCGCCCACGAACGCGATCCGCTCGCCCTGGTTGATGGCCAGGTGGATGTCGCGCAGGACGAGGTCCTCGCCGTCGCCGTAGCCGAAGCTCACGCCGTCGAACTCCACCACCGGGTCCGCGTCCACCCACTGCACCTCGGCCGACGGCGCCGCCTCGAGCGGGTTGTTCGGCTCGTCGGGCTCGTCCATCACCTTGAAGTACTCGAGGCTGCCGGCCACCGCGCGCTGGGTCATGTCCACCCAGTAGCTCATCGACGTGACGGGCATGCGGGCCATGGTGGTGAGCTGGATGAGCAGCACCATGGTGCCGACGCTGTACTGGCCGGTGGCGGTCTGCCAGAAGATGATGGCGTAGATGCCGAAGAACACCACGTCCAGCGCGCCGCGGCGCCAGAGATCCATGGTGTGCCAGAACCTCGACTGTGTCTGCGCCAGCGAGATCGCGTCGCGGTAGTGGCCCTGGAAGGAGTCGAGTTCGCGGCGCTCGGTGACGAACGACTTCACCACGCGCATCTGCCCGATCACCTCGGAGAAGCGGCCGCCGGAGATGTCGTAGTGGTCGTTCTTCTGCTTCTCCCACACCTGCCACTTCTTCGACGTCAGCGCGGTCAGCCACACGAACGTCGGGTAGATGACGATGAGCAGCACGCTCAGCCAAGGCGAGTAGAACGCGGTGATCACCAGGACGGCCAGCAGCGTGATGACGGTGGGGAAGAAGCCGTTGCTGAAGGTCTGCAGGAAGTCGGTGATCGACGTGATGGAGCGGTTGAGCCGGGAGATGATGGTGCCGGTCAGCTCGTTGTCGTAGTAGCGCTGCGGGAGGCGCAGCAGCTTGCGGTAGTAGTTGGCCGAGAGGATGGCGCGCAGCCGCACCGACATGACGTCGCCGAAGTAGCCGGAGACGTTGGTGATCGCCGAGTTGGCCAGTGCGATGATCAGCAGGATCACCGCCAGCCACATGAGGTCGGCGACGGTGCCGCCGCGACCCTCGGCGATCTCGACCACCGTGTCGGTGGCCCTCGCGATGACGAACGGGGTCAGCAGTGCTGTCGCGGATGTGGCGACGGCCCCGATGACGACGGTGAGGTAGAGCGGCCACAGCTCTCTGGCTGTGGCCATGATCTTGGCGATGCTGCGCACGAGCGGTCACTCCTTCGACGTGGCACTCTACCCGCGTTGACCCCGCGGGCCGCCCCCGGCGTCGCTCAGGCCCGGGGCGCGACCAGGTGCCCGCACGCGTCGTCCCGGGCGAACACCGGGATGACGTGCAGCGGAGCCACGACGTCCGCCCAGGCGCCGCCGTCGAGGCGCTCCCCGGTGGCCAGTGAGGTCCAGGAGGCCCCGGCCGGAAGGTAGACCCGCCGCGATCGCGCCCCCGGCTCCACCACGGGAGCCACCAGCAGGTCCGGCCCGAAGAGGAACTGGTCCGTCAGCGTCCACGCGACCGGGTCGTCGGGGAAGCCGTGGAACACTCCGCGCATGACGGGCTGACCGTCGCGGTGCGCCTCAGCCATCGCGGAGCGGGTGTAGTCGCGCAGCGCCTCGCGGAGGAACAGGTGCTCGCGCAGGATCCCGTAGACCTCCTCGCCGTAGCTCCACACCTCGTTGGGCGCGCCCGACGGCTGCCGCGACACTCCGTCGGCCCCCGTCACCGGCACCCCGGGCGCGCGGTCGCCGTGCAGGCGCATGACGGGCAGGAACGTGCCGAACTGGAACCAGCGCACGAGCAGCTCGTGGAAGGCCGGGTCGTCGACGTGACCGCCGTAGAAGCCGCCGATGTCGGTGGTGAACCAGGGGATGCCCGCGACGCCGATGTGGATGCCGGCGGTGATCTGGGCGCGCAGCGACTCCCACGTGGAGGCGATGTCGCCGGACCACACCAGGGCTCCGAAGCGCTGGGAGCCGGCCCAGGCGCAGCGGACGAGGTTGACCACGCCGTCAACGCCGTCGGCGGCCTGCCCCTCCGCGAACGCCCGAGAGAAGGCCTGCGGGTAGATGTTGCCGACGGCGAGCGCCTGCCCGGCGTGGAAGCGGTAGGCCGACGGCTGGTACAGCCCCCACTCCGGCTCGGCCTCGTCGAGCCAGTAGAGGCGCACGCCTTGGTCGGCGTAGTTGCGCCGGCAGGTCTCCCACAGCCACTCGCGCCCGCGGGGGTTGGTCACGTCGAGGAACCGGCTGGGGCCCTGGAACCACATCTGGACGTCGATGCCGGCGTTGCTGCGGGCCAGCAGCCCGTGCTCGGCCAGCTCGTCGAAGTTCTCCGAGTCGAGGGAGACCTGGGGCCAGACCGAGACCATCAGCTCCACCCCGAGCTCGCGCAGCTCGGCGGTCATGGCGGCGGGGTCGGGCCAGAACTCCTCGTCGAAGCGGTAGTCGCCCATCTTGGGCCAGTGGAAGAAGTCCGCGACGATCACGTCGAGCGGCAGGCCGCGACGCTTGTGCTCGCGGGCCACCTCGAGCAGCTCGGCCTGCGTGGCGTAGCGCAGCTTGCACTGCCAGAACCCCAGGCCCAGCTCGGGCATCATCGGCGCGTGCCCGGTGGCCTCGGCGTAGCGACGGTGGATCTCGGCGGGGGTGTCCCCCGCCACCACCCAGTAGTCGAGCTGCGTGGCGGACTCGGCCACCCACTCGGTGCGGTTGGCCGCGAAGGTGGCGCGCCCGATGGCCGGGCAGTGCCAGAGGAACCCGTAGCCGGCGCTGGAGAGCACGAACGGCACGCTGGCCTGGGAGTTGCGGTGCGCCAGCTCCAGGGTGGAGCCCTTGAGGTCGCCGACGCCGTCCTGGTACTGCCCCATGCCCCAGAGCCGCTCGTCGGCTGGGGCCTCGAGGGTGAGGGTGGCGCGGTAGCCGCCGCCGGGCAGGGGCTCGAAGCGGCGGGCGTCCAGCTTGAGCGCGCCGCCTGGGCCGATCTCGCGGAACAGCAGCCGCCCGCTGGCGTCGCGGAACTCGAGCCGGCAATCGAACCGGGCCTGGCCCGCCTGCCAGTCCAGCCCGCCGGACTGCCGGGCCACGACGGTGATCCCGCCGGTGGTGAGTGTCGCGGTGTCGCCGTCGACCGTCACCTCCGCCGCGACACCGAGCGACGGCGGCAGCAGCGCCCAGTCCGCGTCGGCCACCTCGCCGAGGGCGGAGCGCACCCGCACGGCGCCGTCGCCCCATGCCTCGACCAGCAGGGTCTCTCCCCCGCCCCGCCACAGCAGCGAGCGGGCTCCGGCGTCGAACATCATGCCTCCGAGGGTGTGACCGGGGCGGCGGCGAGGATGCCGGTGCCCCACAGGAACTGGGTGGTGAGGAAGGCCGCGAGCGTGACGCCGAAGACGGCGCCGAGCCCGGGCATCATGACGTAGCCGGCCGCGACTGCCAGCACGCCCACGGCGAGCAGCATCGCGGAGACGGGCCGGCCGAGCGTGAGCACGAGGCTGCGCCGCAGCAGCGCGAGCGGGCCCTCGGCGAAGTGCGCCTGCAGCGCCCACAGGTTGCTGGTCATCACGAACAGCACCAGCATGAGCGCGAGTATCGCGCCCGCGGCGGCGCCTCCCGGCAGGCCGAGGCGGTTGTTGCCGAGCAGCCAGTACTCGTAGACCAGCAGCGCCCACGCGGCCGCCAGGATCCAGCCGAGCACGTTGGCGGAGCGGAACTCGCGGCGCCACAGCGCGGCGAACTCGCGGTGCAGCGGCTCGCGGACCGCCGCGTCGCCCCCCAGGTGCTCGGCGCGGCGGTCCATGGCGTCGCGGCGGAGGACGCCCATCGCCGCGGAGGTGGCGGGGAACACCCCCAGGACCACGCCCCCGGCGACGGCGCCCGCGAGCCACAGCAGGTGGAGCAGGAACAGCCGGAGCGCGTGCTCCCCCAGGCCGGTGTGCCAGCCGACGACGCGGCGCATCAGCCCTTCACCGAGCCGATCATGACGCCCTTCTCGAAGTACTTCTGGATGAAGGGGTAGACGATGATCACCGGCAGGGTGGCCACGACGATGACGGCGTACTTGATCTGGTCCGCGTAGTCCTGGCCGTAGGCGCCGCCGGTGCCCCCCGCCGTGCCCGCGCCGCCGGCGAACGCCTGGTTCTGCAGCAGGATGTCGCGCAGCACGATCATCAGCGGCTGCTTGTCGTAGGTGCGCACGAACACCAGGCCGGTGAAGAAGTCGTTCCAGCGGGCCACCAGGTAGTAGAGGCCGATCACCGAGATGATCGCCTTGCTGAGCGGCAGCGCCACCCGCAGGAAGTACTGGAAGTGGTTGAGGCCGTCGAGCATGGCCGCCTCGTACAGCTCGTTGGGCAGCGAGTTCTCGAAGAACGCGCGGGCGATGATGAGGTTGTAGACGTTGATGGCGCCGGGGAGGATGAACACCAGCCAGTTGTCGATGAGCCCCAGGTCCCGGTAGAGCAGGTAGGTGGGGATGAGGCCGCCGTTGAAGAACATGGTGAACGCGAAGAACAGCATGAGGAACCGGCGGGGCCGGAACTCCGGCCGCGACAGCGCGTAGGCGGCCGGCAGCGTGACCAGCAGGTTGAGGGCGGTGCCCACCACCGCGTAGATGATGGTGTTGCGGTAGCCGGTCCAGATCCGGTCGTCGTCGAGCACCTGCGCATAGCCGAAGAAGTTGATGCCCTCGGGGAACAGGATGACCTGGCCGGTGGACACGAGCCGCGGCTCGCTGATGGACGCGATGAGCACGAAGTAGACCGGGTAGATGATCGCGACGAGGATCGCGACGCACACCACGGCGAGGGTGAGGGTGAAGATCTTGTCGCTCGGGGACTGGTTCCGGAGCCTGGCGAATCTCGTGGACATGGTGCTCCTCACCAGAGGCTCGTGTTGGAGTAGCGCTTGGCCAGCCAGTTGGCGCCGAGCAGGAACGCGAAGTTGATCACGGTGTTGAACAGGCCGATGGCGGTGCCGTAGCTGAACTGGTTGCCGATGATGCCGATCTTGTACACGTAGGTGGCGATCACCTCGGAGACCGGCAGGTTCAGCGTGTTCTGCATGAGGAAGATCTTCTCGAAGCCCGTGGCCAGGATGCCGCCCATGGTGAGGATGAGCAGGACGATCATCGTCGGCACCAGCGCCGGGATGTCGACGTGGCGGATGAGGCGCCAGCGGTTGGCGCCGTCGACGCGCGCGGCCTCGTAGAGCTGCGGGTCCACCGACGACAGGGCCGCCAGGTAGATGATCGAGTTCCAGCCGGCGTGCTGCCACACCTCGGAGATGACGTAGACGGGCACGAACGCGGCGACGTCGCCGAGGAAGTTGCCTTCGAAGCCCAGCAGGTAGAACAGCTTGGCGATGACGCCCGACGTGGGGTTGAGGAACACCTGCAGCATGCCGACGAGCACCACCACGGAGATGAAGTGCGGCAGGTAGGTGGCGGTCTGCATGAACCGCTTGCGGCCCGGCCCGAAGATCTGGTTGACCACGAGCGCGAGCACGATGGGGGCGATGAAGCCGAACACCAGCGTGGTGAAGCTGATCACGAAGGTGTTGCGCATCAGCTGCCAGAACAGGGGGCTCTCGAAGAACTGGACGAAGTACTTGAACCCCACCCAGTCGCCGCCGGTGAGGCCGGCTTGGAAGTCGAACTCGCGGAACGCGAGCTGGATGCCGTACATCGGCACGTAGGAGAACAGGCCGACGAAGGCGACGGCGGGCAGCAGCATCACCCACAGCTGCCACTGGCGGGAGAAGTGCCGCGAGAGGCGGGCCGGCAGCGGCTGCTTCGGCCGGCCCTCGGGGGCGACGGCCGGGGCGGCCTCGCGTGTCAGAGTCGTCATGATGCGGTCCTTAGGGGGTGGGACCCGGGGCGCGGGCGGCTGGCGTCCGCGCCCCGGGTCGGCCGATCACTGGTTGGCGACGAACTCGTCGTAGTAGCGCTGGTAGATCTCGATGTTCTCGGGCATCCCGAGGCCGTCCATCTGGGTGACGTAGTCGTCCCACTGCTCCTCGACGCCGCCCTGGGTGACCCACTCGGCGAACTTCGCCATGGTCTGGGCCAGCACGTTGGTGTTGTTGAGGTTCAGCGTGTTGAGGTCCTCGGCGGTCATCTTGACGAACTTGAACGGGTAGACGTCGGCCTCGGGGTCCACGTTGTCGAGGGCGGGCTGCAGCGGCACCGCCTGCTCGACGGCCTCGGCCACGTCCGTGGGCAGCTCGAGCTCGATGGACTCACGGATCCAGAACGGGCCTGCGTCGGCCAGCGTGTTGGTCCACTTCCACGACGACGGGTCGGTGGTGCCGTCCGCCGGCGGAAGGACGCGGTAGGCGTTGTCGCCGGTCTGCTCGACGTAGTCGCCGACGTCGCCGAACAGCACCTCGACGGAGCGGGTCTGGTCGTAGAACTCGTTGACCACCGCGAGCGCGAGCTCCTGGTTGTTGGACTCGGACGAGACGATGATGTGGTTGCCCGTGTAGTTCTCGTCGTCGTAGCTCCAGGTCACGGGCGCGCCCTGGCCGGCCTCGGCCTCCATCTGCGCCATCGACGTGTACTGCGGGGCCAGCTGGGCGCCGAAGCGGTCGGAGGCGGTCCAGCCCCACGAGAAGCCGACGGCGGCGTCGTCGCCGTTGCCGCGACCCACGGACTGGTAGGCGGAGTAATCCTGCGTGAACGCCTGCTCGCTGATCAGGCCGGCGGCCCACGCCTTGTGCATGAAGGCCACGAGGTCGCGGTAGCGCTCGTCGACCATGAAGTTGCTGACCTCGCCGCCCTCGACGAAGTAGCCCTGGCCGCCGCCGTTGTTGATCGGCAGGCCGGTGGAGCCCAGGAGCGCGGAGGGCTGGAAGTAGCCGAAGCCGCCGGTGCCGACGGGTGCCCAGTCCCACGGGATCTCGTCGTTGGGGTCGCCGTTTCCGTTGGCGTCCTCGGTCTTGAAGGCGGACAGGACGGTGAAGAGCTCGTCCCAGGTGGTGGGGACCTCGAGGCCGAGGTTGTCCAGCCACTGCTGGTTGATGTACATGCGGGTGATCGCCAGCGGCCAGAAGCGCTTGTACGACGGGAGGCTGTAGACCTCGCCTGAGGGCAGGGTGGCCAGGGCCTCGAGGCGGGAGTTCTCCTCGAACATCGCCGAGACGTTGGGCATGGCGTCCATGTGCTCGGAGAGGTCCAGGAACAGGGAGCTGTAGGTGGCCAGGTCGGTGTCGGTGATCGCGTTGCCGCCGATGATGAGGTCCGGCACGTCGCCAGCGGCCAGCATGGTGGCCTTCTTCTCCGGCCAGTCGGCGGAGACCTCCTCCCACTCGATGGTGGCGCCGGTGGCCTCCTCGATCTGGTTGACCCACTCCATGTCGGCCATGGGCTTGGTGAGCGGGTGCTTGACGGCGAGGATGCGCAGGGTCTCGGGGGCCTGCTGCTCACCCCCGCAGCCGGCGAGCAGCACGGCGCTCGTCGCGAGGGCGGCCGTGGCCGCGACTATCTTCCTGATCTTCATCTCGGTGTGTCCTCTCTTCGTTGAGGTCACGCGCTGGGGAGCCAGACGCGCATGGCACCGGAGGCGCGGTTGCCCCAGGTGTGGAAGGGGATGGCCCGCACGGTGACGGGCTCCCCGGTGGGGGCGGTGGAGGGCGCGCCGTAGAGCGGGCCCACCTCCCGCCGTGGCGTCACCGCGATCTCGAGCCCGTCGTCGGACTCGCGGGGCGGCGTGGTGGGGTCGACGACGACGTCGTCCAGGCGGATCTCCGCGGGGAGGTCCACCTGCTCGACGCAGTACACCTGGGGCCCGCGCTCCAGCGCGACGCAGCCGCGGACGGCGTCGACGCGGTGGTTGGCCTGCGTCCAGCGCGGGGTCATGGGGAGCTCGAGGACCGTCGGGGCCTCGGCGAGGGTGAGCCTGGCGTAGCCGTCGGCTCCGGGGGTGGCCGGGATGCCGTCGACGGTGGCGCCGGCGGCCCAGGTGGGGATGCGGAGCGCGACGGCGAGCCCGGCCGGGCCGCTGATCTCGACGCGGCCGTCGTCGGGGTAGCTGGTGCGCACCGTCACGGTGCCGCCGCCCAGGGACGCGGGTACGTCGATCTCGGCACCGGTGTAGAGGTGGACGGCGAGGGCGCCGTCGTCGACGGAGGCCACGTAGCCGCTCAGCTGCGCGAAGACGCGGGCGATGTTGGGCGGGCAGCAGGCGCAGGCGTACCAGGGGGTGCGCTCGCGGGGGGCGTTCTCCTCGGAGTAGCGGTCCGGGCGAAGCTGCAGGGGGTTGGAGTAGAAGAAGCGGGTGCCGGTCTCGTCGAGGGAGGCGGCCAGCGCGTTGTGCAGCTCGCGCTCGATGGTCTCGGCGTAACGGGCGCCGCCCTCGGCGAGGTACATCCGCCAGTTCCAGTGCAGGTCCGCGATGGTGGCGCAGGTCTCGGCGTAGGCGCGGTCCGACGGGAGCTCGTAGTCGTCGCCGAAGGCCTCGTCGCGGTGCCGCGACCCGAAGGCGCCGGTGATGTACATCTTGCGGTCGTGGGCGCTGTCCCACTGGGCGCGCATCGCGTGGAGGAGGGCGTCGTCGCCGCCCTCCAGGACCAGGTCGGTGACGCCGGCGTTGAGGTAGAGCTGGCGGACGGCATGGCCGACGGCGCTCGTCGACTCCCGCACGGTGGCGTGGTCCTGGAAGTAGCGGGCGCCGAGCGAGCCCACCTTGAGCAGGCCGGAGCCGCGGTGGTCCACCTGGTGGCGGGCCAGGTCCAGGTAGCGGCGCTCTCCGGTGAGGCGGTACAGCTCCACCAGGGCGGTCTCGAGCTCGGGGTGGCCGCAGTAGCCCACGGTGTCGGCGGCGGGTCCGAAGGTGGCGTCGACGAGGTCGACGAAGCGGATGGTGAGGGCGAGGAGGTCGCGGCGGCCGACGCGGGCCAGCGCGACGGCGGCCTGCACCATGTGGCCGAGCACGTACATCTCGTGCGTCCAGTCCAGCTCCGCGAACTTCTTCTCCGGATGCACGCCCTGGATCCAGGTCATCACGTAGCCGTCGGGCTCCTGGACGCGGGCCACGAGGGCGATCACGTCGTCGAGCCAGCCGTCGAACTCGGTGGTGCCGGTGCGGGCGATCTCCCAGGCCACCGCCTCGATGGTCTTGTAGAGGTCCGAATCGGCGAACCAGAAGCCGCGCCACTCGGCGGTGGACTCCCCGATCACCCGGCGGAAGTTGTCCAGGTTGCCGGCCTCCTCGAGCTGGGAGACGCAGTGCGGGATGGTCGCGGCGGCGTTGCGGCGCTGCCAGGCGCCGAGCCGGGAGGAGGGGTCGAGGCGGACCGCGGCGATCCCCAGCGGCACGCGCGGGGACGCGGCCAGCGGAACGGCGGGGGCGACGGGGGGCGTCGAGGACGAGGTGGTCACCTGTGACCCTTTCAACGATGAAAAACTACTGGGAGGATCATGCATCGTCTGATTCAGCGTTGTCAAGAGGTGGACAAGAAGGACTCATGTCACGGTTTGATAACGCCCACCCAGGACCGCCGCCGCGCACCAGGCTGGACGCAGAATCACGCCGCCACCCCGGGGAGTTGGGGTAGGGCGGTGCCTGCTTCGAGCGGGCAGCGCGGGGGCGCTGACTACAGTTCCGGGACCGACTACGACACCAGACCCGCCACCTAACCGACGACGACACCCGCCGCGGCTGTTAGCTGGCAGATCTGGTGCCGACTACGACACCGGACCCGCCACCTAACCGACGACGACCGCTGGGCGCCACCATCCGAGTCCCCCGCCGCCGTTCCGGGGATACCTCAGCTCGAGGGCTCGCCGCGACCCTCCGTCGAGGCGCGGGCCACCAGCTGCGCGCCGGTGTACACCTCCCGCGGCGGGCCCTGGTAGCCGTCGAGCCGTTCCACCAGGAGACGCACGGCATGGCCCGCCATGGCGGCGGCCTCGGGCGACACCGACGTGAGCGCCGGGAGCATGAACGCGCCCTCCTCGGTGTCGTCGAAGCCCGTCACCGCGACATCCTCGGGCACCCGCAGCCCCGCGTCGCGCAGCGCCCGCATGGCGCCCACGGCCAGGGCGTCGTTGACTCCGATGACGGCGTCGAACGCCTGCCCGGCCCGCAGCAGGCCGGCCATGGCCTCGTATCCGGACTCGCGGCGGTCCCAGTCCGAGCCGGTGATGATCGTCACGTCGTCGCGGCCGAGGCCTGCGGCCGCCAGGGCGTCGAGGATGCCGCCGAAGCGCTCCCCCGGGTCGTCGGCCGAGATCTCCCCGTTCCACAGCACCACGAAACGACGGTGCCCGCGCGCGAGGAGGTGGGCCGTGACCAGGCCCATGCCCACCCGCTCCCCCATCGCCACCCAGTCGATCCCGGTGGTCCGCGCGCCCCCGAGCTGCACCACGGGTCGGGGCGGGGTGACACCCGGGGTCATCTCCCAGCTCAGCTCGTGGGGCAGGATGATGACGCCGTCGACGCCCGGGGCGGCCTCGCCGACGACGACGCGCCGCTCGTCCTGGCCCGTGCGGGCGATGATCAGCGTGGAGGTGAGGCCGTGCGGGGCGAGCTCCGCCATCAGCCGCTCCGCCATCTCGGCGAAGTACGGCTGGTGCAGGTTGGGCACCACCAGGGCGATCCGGCCGGTGCGGCCCGACGCCAACCCGCGCCCCGCGGCGTTGGCGACGTACCCGGTGTCCTGCACCGCGGTCCAGACCCGCGCGCGCGTCGCCTCGGACACGTTGGGGCGCCCGAGGAGCACGTTCGAGACGGTCTTGGCCGAGACGCCGGCCACCCGACCGACGTCCTGCAGCGTGGGTCGGGGGGTCATGGCCTCGCCCTCCCCATCGTCGACTCGCGCCGGATCAGGTCCACCGGGATGGTGACGGCCCTCGGCGCGCCCTGCCCGCGACCCTCGATCCGGTCCACCAGGAGGTCGAGGGCGGCCCTGGCCATCGCCCTGGGGTGGGGGTCCACCGTGGTGAGCGACGGCGACGAGAACCGCCCGTCGACGAGGTTGCCACTGCCCAGCACGGCGACGCGCCCGGGGCACTCGACGCCCTCCGACGCCAACGCCACCAGCGCGCCGAGCGCCACTTCGTCGTTGGCGCAGAGGTAGGCGTCGGCATCGGGGAACCGCGACAGCGCCTCGCGGCCCGCGACCACCCCCGCCGCGCGGTCGAGGGCCGGGTCGCAGGACACGAACGGCAGGTGCTCGACGTCGATGTCGACGGCGGCCAACGCCGCCCGCAACGCCTGGGAGGGTCGCGGTGCGGCCGAGCCCCGCTCGAGGCCCTGCCCGCGGTCGGCGCCCAGGACCACCGGCCGCGACCGCCCCATCACCACCAGATGCCGCGACACCAGCGCCGCGGCCACCGCCACGTCCTCGTCGACCCGGTCCAGCGGCACGTCGGAGCGGGTGCCCTGGAGCACCACCACCGGCGGTGGCTGCCCGGCGCCCTCGCCCACCCCCGCGGGCAGGTCGCCGACGACCACCACGCCGTCGTGCGTGCGGCCGACGGCGGACAGCACGGCGCGGAGCCGGGCGTGATCGCCGCCGGTGGGCTCGACGGCGGCGTCGAGGCCCCGCCTGGCCACCTCGTCGACGAGCACCTCGACAAGCGAGGCGAGGTACGGCCGGCGCAGCCCCTCGACGGCGATCGCGACGTTGCCCGTGCGGCCGGTGCGGAGGTTGCGGGCGCTGGGGTTGGGGGTCCAGCCCAGCTCGGCGACGGCGGCGTTGACGCGGCGCACGATCTCGGGCCGGGTGTGGGGCTCACCGTTGACGACGCGGGACACGGTCTTGATCGATACGCCGGCGAGTGCCGCCACGTCACGCATCGTCGTCGCCATGGCGCACAGGATAGTCCCGGGCGCCCCGGCTGGGCCCACCGGCCAGGTGGCCCCTGGAATAGGCACGTCCGCCGCCCACGCGGGGATGTGACCGTGCACCCACGCCGGGGCAGCAAACGGGCCCACCCCGTCAGGGATGGGCCCGGTGTGCTCGTGGGGTCAGCGCTCGCTGATCGGCACGTAGTCTCGCTTGGTCTCGCCGATGTAGATCTGGCGCGGGCGCCCGATCTTGCGGTTGGGATCCGCGTGCTGCTCGCGCCACTGCGCGATCCAGCCGGGGAGCCGGCCGAGGGCGAACAGCGCCGTGAAGTGCGCGGCCGGGAAGCCCATGGCCTCGTAGATGAGGCCGGTGTAGAAGTCCACGTTGGGGTAGAGCTTCCGCTCGATGAAGTAGTCGTCGCTCAGAGCGGCGGCCTCGAGCTCCAGCGCCATGTCCAGCAGCTGGTTGTTGCGGCCGGAGATGCGCAGCAGCGCGTCGGCGTGGCCCTTGATGATCTTGGCCCGCGGGTCGTAGTTCTTGTAGACGCGGTGCCCGAAGCCCATCAGCTTGACGCCGGACTTCTTGTCCTTGACCTGCTTGACGAACTCCTTGATGTCCAGGCCCTCGTCCTGGATGCGCGAGAGCATCTCCAGCACGGCCTGGTTGGCGCCGCCGTGCAGGGGGCCGGACAGCGCGTTGACGCCCGAGCTGACCGAGGCGTAGATGTTGGCATCCGCCGAGCCGACGAGCCGCACCGTCGAGGTGGAGGCGTTCTGCTCGTGATCGGCGTGCAGGATGAACAGGGTCTCGAACGCGCGGACGATGTCCGGGTCGATGTGGTACTCCTCCTGCGGGGTGCCGAACGACAGGCGCAGGTAGTTCTCGACGTAGCCGAGCCCGGTCTGCGGGTAGAGGAACGGCTCACCGACGGAGCTCTTGTACGCGTAGGCCGCCAGGGTGGGCATGGAGCCCAGCAGCCTCAGGGAGGCCTCCTCGACCTGGTTCGTGTCGTGCACCGAGAGGGTGTCGCGGTGGAAGGAGCCCAGCGCCATGATGCCCGCGGCCAGCACCTGCATGGGGTGGGCGCCGCGCGGGAAGCAGCGGTAGAGCTCGCGCATGCGCTCGTCGAGCATCATGCGGCGCGAGATCTTGAGGCGGAACTCGTCGAGCTCGTCCTGCGAGGGGAGGTGCCCGTAGATGAGGAGGTAGGACACCTCGATGAAGGTGGCCTTCTCGGCGAGCTGTTCGATGGGGTAGCCGCGGTACTGGAGCACGCCCTCGTCGCCGTCGATGAAGGTGATCGACGACGTGCACGACGCGGTGTTCACGAAGCCGGGGTCCAGGGTGGTGACGCCGGTCTGCGCCAGGACCTTGCTGATGTCGAAACCGTTGTTGCCCTGCGTGGCCTCCACGATCGGCAGTTCAAGTTCGAGATCCCCGTGCCTGAGGAATCCGCTGTCGGTCATGCGTTGCCTTTCTTTTGGTCCCGGCGACCGCCATGGGCGCCGCTGATGCCTACTCACTGGCCTGCGCCCCCACCATACAACGCTGGAGAGAACCTCCTAAAAAGCGTCCAGGCGGCTTGTGGACACCCCACAAAACAGTTCCGCACCCGGCGTGGGCCGGGTGCGGAACTGCGGGGGGATGAGAAGTCAGATGCCTTCCGAGGACTCCGAGCGTCGGACCGTCTCGCCGGTGGCGGGGTCGTTGACCACGCGGGTCTCGGTGGTGCGGCTGCGGTTGGACGCGAGCAGCGCCCAGACCAGGCCGATGACGCCGGCGATCATGAGGATGTATCCCACGAGGTCCAGGCTGATGTAGGGCACGTCGGCCTCCACGGCGAACGTGAGGATGGCGCCGAGGGCGATGAGGAAGACGGATGAACCGATACGCATGAGTGGCTCCTTGGTGTCAGGTGGTGGTGTCAGGTGTTCGTTGCCCTCTTACCCACTCAGGACGCATGTCAAACATCGCCCGCCGAGGCCCGGCCCGGCGAGCCCACGTTTCCCGGGATGAGGCTCACCGTCGACCCCGTTCGGCATACATTGCTCGCGTGACGATCGAGCAGCCCCCCGCCGTCGACGACGCCCCGCTCCCCGGCGCGCTGTCCTCCACCAAGGCGCCGCGGAAGAAGGTGGTGGCCTGGGCGTTCTGGGACTGGGGCACGCAGCCCTTCGCGACGGTGATCACCACGTTCGTGTTCTCGGTCTACCTCACCAGCTCGGCGTTCGGCGACAAGGACGAGGTCACCATCAAGCTGGCGTGGGCGACGGGGACCGCGGGCCTGCTCATCGCGCTGCTGGCCCCGGTGCTCGGGCAGGGCGCGGACCGAACGGGGAAGCGGATGTTCCACCTGCGCTGGCAGACGTGGCTGCTCGCCGCGATCTGCGCCACGATGTACTTCGTCGCCCCGGCGCCCGAGTACTTCCTGCTGGGCGCGGTGCTGCTGGGCGCGGGCAACGTGGTCTCGGAGATCGCCAACGTCAACTACTACTCGGCGCTCGACCAGGTCAGCACCCCGTCGGACGTGGGCCGGGTGAGCGGCCTGGGCTGGGGGCTCGGCTACCTCGGGGGCATCACGATCCTGCTGGTGATCATCGGGGTGCTCGGCTCGGACTTCACGCCCGACGACGTGCGCCTCTCGATGCTGATCTGCGGCGCCTGGACGCTGCTGTTCACCATCCCCATCTTCATCGCGCTCAAGGACCGCAGGCCCGAGCACGTGCCGCCGTCGCTGGGGATCGTCGGCTCCTACCGCGAGCTGTTCCGCTCCATCGCGCGCGTCGGGAGGGACAACCCCAACACGCTGTTCTTCCTCGTGGCCTCCGCCCTCTTCCGCGACGGCCTGGCCGGGGTGTTCACGTTCGGCGGCGTGCTGGCCGCCGGCACGTTCGGTTTCACCTTCGGCGAGGTGGTGATCTTCGGCGTGGTGGCCAACGTGGTGGCGGGCCTGGCGACGATGCTGTTCGGCCTGCTCGACGACCGCCTCGGCCCGAAGCGGGTCATCCTGTTCTCCCTCGGCATGCTGGTTGCTCTCGGGCTGGGGATCTTCTACTTCCACGACGGCGGCAAGACCGTCTTCTGGATCTTCGGCCTGGGCATGACCCTGTTCGTGGGCCCGGCCCAGTCGGCCAGCCGTTCCTTCCTGGCACGGCTCATCCCGGAGGGCATGAGCGGGGAGATGTTCGGCCTCTACGCCACCACGGGGCGCGCCGTCAGCTTCCTGGCGCCGCTGATGTTCGGCCTGATGATCGCGGTTGGTGTCGCGGTGACGGGCGACGCGGAGACGTCGAGCCAGCACTGGGGCATCCTCGGGGTCGTGCTGGTGCTGCTGGCCGGCTTCATCGTGGCCCTGTTCGTCAAGCAGCCCCGTCAGGCCTCAACCGTCTGAGCGGGGCGGCTCACCCGCGGGCCGCGACCGTGGCCAAGGTGGTAGACGACGCCCGCCGCCACGACCAACGCCGACAAGCCCAGATACATCGTCGGCAGCCCCCACTGCGCGATCACTGGCCCCAGCGCCAGCGGACCCAGGCCCACGCCCAGGTCCATCATGATGAACAGCGTCGACGTGGCGAGCCCCACCCGGTGCAGCGGCGCGACCGACACTGCGATCACGTGCGCCGAGGACTGGAGCGTGCCCATGCCCAGGCCGAGCAGCCCGCCGGCCACCAGGAGCGCGATCCCGGACGAGGCCAGGGCCAGGACCACCATCCCCGCGGCCATGGACACCAGCGCCGGGTAGACGATCACGTTGTCGCCCCGGACATCGTGCAGCCGCCCCACGAACAGCCGCGACACCGCGATGACCCCGGAGTAGACGAGGAAGAAGCCGCTCAGCGCCGCCGTCAGGTCCAGGGCGGCGGCGTGGGTGGACACGTAGGTGAGCACGCCGGTGAACGCGATTCCCAGCAGCAGCATCATCGACGCGATCGGCAGCACCGAGCGCTCCATGAAGCCGCCCATCCGGCCGTGCGCGCGGTCGCCCGCGTGACCGGCCACCTCGACGTGGCGCACCGGCCCGGGGAACCTGAGACCCAGCGCCAGCAGCAGGGCCGCCGTCGACAGCACGGCGCCCAACCCGAACAGCCACGTGATGGACCCGAGCCGCAGCACAGTCAGGGAGATCACCGGCCCGATGGCGGTGGCCACCGTCCCGCTGAGCGTGAAGTAGCCCATGCCCTCGGACCGGCGCGCCGGCGGCAGCACCGTCATGATCGACGCGGAGATTGCCGTGTGCGAGGCCCCCATGCCGGCGCCGTGCAGCATCCGCACGGCCAGCAGCAGGCCCAGGTTGTCCGCCGGCACGTACAGGAACGAGGCGACGGTGAACACGCCGAGGCCCACAAGGAGCATCCGCCGCCTCCCCACCGCGTCGAGGAACCGGCCGGCGAAGGGCCGCACGACGAGGGCCCCGACGATGAAGATGCTGGCCGCCAGCCCGGCGGTGGCGTCCGACGCCGCGAAGGATTCCGCCGCGTAGGTGGCCATAGTGACCATCAGCATGAAGAACACCAGAGACACCAGGAAGTTGACCACCGTCGCCAGGACGAACGTGCGGGTCCAGATCGTCACGCGGTGCGCTCGGGGAACTTGCCCTCCTCGCGGATGCGGTCGTTGAGCAGCGCGAGGTACTCGTCGCCGTCGAACGCCAACGGCACCTCCTCGCCCTTCCATGCGGACAGGTGGATGGCGTTGGCCAGCCGGACGCCGTGCATGCCGTCGGCGCCGGGCGCGACCAGGGGCGTGCCGTCGACGATGTTGAGGGCGAAGTTCTCCAGCACGTCGGCGTGCTGGCTGCCGAACGCGGACTCGAACTCCAGCGTCTCCTGCGAGTAGAGCGTGTTGAGGTCCACCTGGCCGGTGAACAGGCGCATCACGTCGTTCATGTCCATGCCGGCGCTCAGCTCCTGCTCGGGCTTGCGCAGCCGGGTGACGATGGCCCGCTTGCTGTCCTCCACCACGATCTTGCCGGCGTCGCCGAGGATCTCGAGCCGGTCGGTGCCGGCGATGTCGTAGGTGCAGGTGACGAACGAGCCGGTCACGCCGTCGCCGTAGTCCACCATCGCGTTGACCTCGTTCTCGACGGCGATGTCGCGGTTGACGCCGTAGCCGAGCTTGGAGAACACGGCCTTCGGCACGCCGCAGATCCACTGCCACAGGTCGAGCTGGTGGGGGGCCTGGTTGACGAGCACCCCGCCGCCCTCGCCGCCCCAGGTGGCGCGCCAGGCGCTGGAGTCGTAGTAGCCCTGGGGCCGCCACCAGGTGGTGATGGTCCAGGTGGAACGGCGGATGTTGCCGATCTGCCCGCCGTCGACGATCTCCTTGAGGGCGCGGTACAGCGGGTTCATCCGCTGGTTGAACATGATCGCGAAGGTGAGCTCCGGCTTGGAGGCGGCGTAGTCGACGAGCTCCTGGGCCTGCTTGGTGTAGACGCCTGCGGGCTTGTCCACCAGCACGTGGAGGCCGGCCTTCAGCGCGGCGATCCCCATCTCCGGGTGGAGGTAGTGGGGGGTGGTGGTGACGACGGCGTCCACGTCGCCGCTGGCCAGCACCGCGTCGAGGTCCTCGTAGACCGGCACGCCGGGGTAGGTGGCGCGGGCCAGCTCGCGCTTGGCCGGGTCGATGTCGCAGATCGCGCCGATGGTCATGTGCGGCACGCGTCCGTCGTTGATGAGGGAGGCGTACATCCCGCCCTGCTGTCCCAGCCCGATGATCCCGAGCCTCACCTGGTTCGTCATGTGTGTCTCCTTGAGCGTCGTGAGCGTCCGCGCCCGCCTTCGTCGGTGGGCTGCCCGGATGACCCGGAGCTACGAGTAGAGCAGCGAACCGCCCTGCTCGCACTGTGTTGCCCCCTGTTGCCTTCGAGACAGGTGGGGGGCGGCAACATGTGGCAACTCCTTTGCGCGCCAGAGCGGCCTGCGTAGCGTCAAGGGACAGCGCCAACCCGAACGGCGGGACCCGACGACAGGGACGGCGCCACGCTGGTGCAGTGGTGCACCACAGACTTTGATCGGAGCTCACCCATGTGGACCCTGTCCGGATTCGCCGATGAGATCGACGACGACCTCGAGACCCAATGCGCCCTGCTGGATCAGCTGGGCATCCGCTACATCGAGTTCCGCAGCGCCTGGGGCGTCAACGTGCTCGACCTCGACGACGACCAGGTGGCCCGCGCCCGCGACATCCTCTGGGCCCACGGCATCCAGGCCTCGTCCATCGGGTCACCGATCGGCAAGGTCAACATCACCGACGACTTCGACGCCCACCTGGCTCGCATGGACCGGGCGGTGTGGGTGGCGCAGCAGCTGAAGGCGCCGTTCATCCGCGTGTTCTCCTTCTTCCTCAACCCCGACCAGCGCCCCGAGGACCACCGCGACGAGGTGGTCCGCCGGATGGCGGCCCTCGCGCAGCGCGCCGAGGCCGGCGGCGTCGTGATGCTGCACGAGAACGAGAAGGGCATCTTCGGCGACGTCCCCGAGCGGGTGTTCGACCTGGTCACCGCGGTGAACTCCCCCGCGCTCCGGCTCGCGTGGGACGCGGCGAACTACGTGCAGGTGGGCGTGGTCCCCTTCCCCGAGGCCTACGAGCTGCTGCGCCCCTACACCGACTACATCCAGATCAAGGACGCCAAGCTCGGGTCCGGCGAGGTGGTGGTGGCCGGGGCCGGAGACGGGCGCGTGCCCGACACCATCCGCGCGCTGGCGGCCGACGGGTTCGACGGGTTCTTCTCGATGGAGCCGCACCTCTCCTCCGCGCACCACCTCGGCGGCTTCTCCGGTCCGGAGAACTTCACCCGCGCCACCCGCGCGTTCGCCGCGATCCTCGACGGCGAAGGCATCGAGTACCGATGAGCGCCCTCCGGTTCGCCGTCGTGGGCTGCGGGTCCATCGCCCCCACGCACGTGCGGGCGCTGCAGCAGCTCGCCGGGCGCGTGGAGCTGGTGGCGTGCAGCGACATCGTCCCCGAGCGGGCCGAGGCGCTGGCCGCCGAGTTCGGCCTGACGGCCATGAGCTACGACGACGTCCTGGCGGACCCGAGGATCGACGCGGTGAGCGTCTGCGTGCCCAGCGGCCGCCACGCCGAGGTCGGCGTCCCGGCGCTGCTCGCCGGCAAGCACGTGATCATCGAGAAGCCGATGGAGGTCACCCTCGAGGCGGCCGACCGGCTGATCGCCGCGCAACGCTCCTCGGGGCGGACGCTCGCCGTCGTGTCGCAGCACCGGTTCGACCGCGCCGCCCAGGTGGTGCACGAGGCCGTCAGCGACGGCAGGCTCGGCGCCCTGGTGCTGGCCGAGTGCCGGGTCCCGTGGTTCCGCACGCAGGAGTACTACGACTCCGGCGAGTGGCGCGGCACCTGGGCCCTCGACGGCGGCGGCGCCCTCATCAACCAGGGCGTCCACACCGTCGACCTGCTGCGTTGGATGTGCGGCCCCGTCGAGTCGGTGTACGCGCAGGCCCGCACCGCCACCCACGAACGCATCGAGGTGGAGGACGTGGTGTGCGCGACGGTGACGTTCGCCAACGGCGCGATCGCCACCGTCATGGCCTCCACCAGCGCCTACCCCGGCTTCCCCGCCTCCCTCTCCCTCCACGGAACCGGCGGTGGCGCCGTGATCAACGGCGACCGCCTCGCCTCCCTGGCGCTGCAGGACGGCACCGCCCTCGGCGGCGAGACCACCACGGCCCACGCCCAGCAGGTGGCCAGCGGCGGCACCCGCGCCGCGACCCGGGCGGTGGACGAGGCGTCCGACCTGCCCGCCGATCCAGCCGACGTCTGGGGCGAGGCCCACCGTCTACAACTGCTCGACTTCGTCGACGCAGTCGCCGAGGGCCGCGACCCTCTGGTCGACGGCGTGGGCGGGCGGCAGAGCCTCGAGCTCGTGCTCGCCATCTACGAATCCGCCCGCACCGGCAGCGTCGTCCGGCTGTGACCACCCCCTGAAAGGAACCCCCATGGCACGCATCGGTGTGCAGGCAAGCACCATCAAGAACTCCTTCGTCGAGCACGGCACCTTCGAGACCCTTCGTCGGATGGCCGAGGTCGGCTACCGCGACATCGAGATGTCCCAGGTGGCGATGACGCCCGAGAACGTCTCCGAGATGAAGCGCGCGCACGACGAGCTGGGCGTCCAGGTGGTGGCGCTGTCCGCCGGCCTCACCCCGCCTCCCGGCGGCGGCGACTCGCTCAGCACCACCTACGACAAGATCGTCGCGGACTGCCGCACCCTGGGCACCGGCCTGCTGCGCGTCGGCATGCTGCCGATCGACGCGATGGGCCACCGCGACAGCATCGTCGACTTCGCCCAGAAGATGGAGGAGTACGCCAAGCGGCTGGCCGACGACGGCCTCGCGCTGTATTACCACAACCACCACGTCGAGTTCGCCCGCCTGGACGGCCGCTACATGCTCGACGTGATCGCCGACCTGGCGCCCAGCGTCGGCCTGGAGGTGGACGTCCACTGGGTCCAGCGTGGCGGCCTCAACCCGGTCTCCGTGCTGGCCAAGTACGCCGGACGCGTGCGGCTGGTCCACCTCAAGGACTACCGGATCGGCCTGCTCCCGGACTCCGCCCGCGACGCCATCGCCGCCGGCGACTTCGCCGGCTTCATGTCGGGGTTCTACGGCGTGGTGCAGTTCGCCGAGGTGGGCGAAGGCAACCTCGAGTGGGAGCCGATCATCGAACAGGCCCTGGCCAGCGGCGCCGAGCACCTGCTCGTCGAGCAGGACGAGACCTATGGCCGCGACCCGTTCGAGTCGCTCGCGATGTCGCGGGCCAACCTCGTCCAGCTCGGCTACGGCCACCTGCTCTGAGCCTCCCGCCGACCTTCACCAACCCCACCTGAGGACACCATGAACCCCACCGCCCAGACCGTCGACCTGCCCCGGCAGGACAACCACCCCGGCGGGGCGGCGACGCCCACCCTGCCGGGGTCGGTGCGCCTCGAGGATGGGCCGGGGGGGCTGGCCCGGGTGGTCGTCACCACGTCGGCCGCGTCCGCGGTGGTCTACCTCCAGGGCGCGCACGTCACCTCCTGGGTGCCGGCCGGGCAGGACGACGTGCTCTGGGTCAGCGGGCGCAGCGCCTTCGCGCCCGGCGCGCCGATCCGCGGCGGCGTGCCGGTCTGCTATCCCTGGTTCGGGCCGCACCCGACCGACGGCACCGCGCCGCTCCACGGGTTCGCCCGCACCGCGGTGTGGGAGCTGGAGTCGGCCGAGGAGCACGACGGCGTGGTGCAGCTGGCGTTCACGCTCGACACGGCGACCGTCCCCGCCGCCGACATCAAGGCGCCCGCCCTGCTCCGCTACACGGTGAACGTGGGCGCCGAGCTCGGCCTCGCGCTCGAGGTGGCCAACCGGGGTCCGGCGCCGCTCGTCGTCGAGGAGTCGTTCCACACCTACCTCGCCGTCGGCGACGTCAGGCGCGCATCTATCCGGGGCTTGGAGGGCGTCTCCTCGCTCGACCGCCTCACCGGCGAGCAGCTCCCCCCGGCGGGTGACGCGCTGACGCTCCGCGGCGAGACCGACCGCCTCCTCGCCCAACCGGGCGTGATCCGGGTCGACGACCCCGCCGGCGCCCGCTCGATCACGGTCCGGGCGCAGGACTCCGCCAACGCCGTCGTGTGGAACCCCGGCCCGGCGAAGGCCGCCGCGATGCCGGACTTCGGCGACGACGAGTGGACCGGGATGCTCTGCGTCGAGACCTGCAACGTCGCCGACGCTCGCGTGACCATCGCCCCGGGAGCCTCGCACACCATGGCCGCCACCCTGAGCGTCGCCCCGCCGGCCTGAGGTTCCGCACGACGACGAACGCCACCGCCGGGCAAACCGGCGGATGTGGTGCCTACTACGACACCAGATCCGCACCCAACCCATGCCGACGCCCCGTGGTAGGCGAGAACGACCCCGCCGAACTTGGCTCCAATGCCTCAGAGAGGGCGAACGCCAGGGCCGCCTCCGTCAGCGTGCTCGGCCCAGACCGTCAGGTCGAACCCATGGCGGTCGGCACGGAAGGTATGTTCGCCGCACTCGACGCCGCGCCCGACCCTGTCGACGCTCGTCCGCGTCAGCGTCAGCACCGGGTCCAGTGCGCCGATATTCAGCAGGTCACGCTCAGCGGGAGTAGGGTGCCGGCCCCCGATCCTCTGGGTGGCCACCAGCGGGTCGACCCCGTGCTGTCGCAGTGACGCGTACAGGCCCTGGTTCTCGAGGTCCGCGAACCTCATCGACGAGCTCGACGGCGGCAGCCAGTTGCGCAGTATGGCGAGCGGAACGCCGTCGGCCAGCCGGAGCCGCTCCAGGTAGAGCAGCGGAGTCCGGCTCCCCACCCCCAGGCGCCGGGCGACGTCGGAGTCCGTGACCGGGTAGGACAATCTCAGCAGCGTGGTGGTGGGCGTGTGCCCAGCGGCCGCGAGGTCGCTGTGGAGGCTGGTCAGGCCGCCCGGGCGCTCCTCCTGACGACGCGCGACGACGGTGCCCAGCCCACGACCCCTGATGAGCAGACCGTGGTTGACCAGCTCGGCGAGGGTACGGCGCACGGTGAGCCGGGACAGGCCGAGGCGTTCGGCCATGGACAGCTCGGCTTCGACCCGTTCCCCGGGCCTCAGCGTGCCGTCGACGATGGCGGCAGCCAGCTGGTCGTAGAGCTGCTGATAGAGGGGGATGTGGCTGTCGCGGTCCAGTGAGACCGGAACCTCGACCGGCTGGATGCGAAGCACCTGGTGGGAGGATGTCGACGCGACACTCACGATGGATGGCCCTCTCGAAGGGCGTGAGGCCCAGCCGGAACTGCTTCCGACCGGGCCTCACGCGGGGATGGATTGTCGTCAGCCGGTGATCTGCTTGATCTCCGGGTCGTCCATGTTCTCCGCGGTGACCCATGCCGACGGCGACACGATCTGGTCAGACGACGGCTCGGTCCCGTTGATGGCCTCGATGAGCGACTTCACCGTCTGGTAGCCCATGTTGTACGGGTTCTGCGTCACCACGCCGTCGATCTTCCCTTCGGCGATGAGGGTGAGGACGTCGGGATTCGAGTCCACGCCCACCACCTTGGTGTCCATGCCCATGGCGGCCACCTGATCGGCGATCGCGATGGTGGGGTATTCACCGGTGCCGATGAGGGCGTCGAGGTCGGGATTCGCCTGGAGGATGCCCTGCGCCTTGTCGCGCGCCTTGGCCGGATCGGCCTCGCCGTTCTGGATGTCGACGATCTCGATGTCGGGGGCGTTGGCCTCCATCCACTCGACGAAGCCGTCGCGCCGGAGGGCCGCGGTGCCCACGACGCCGTTGACGATGAGCGCCACCGTGCCCTTGTTGCCGATGAGTGCCGCGGTCTCCTCCGCTGCCAGGGCCCCGATCGAGGTGTTGTCCGAGGCGATGGTCACGATCGGCAGATCGGACGAGGCCAGGGGCGTGTCGTAGACGGCGATGGGGATGCCGGCCTCCTCGGCCTGGTCGAGGATGGCCGGTGCGCCATCCTGCGCACCGTCCTGGGGGGCGAATCCGATGCCGTCGACCTGGTCGTTGACGGCGGTCTGAAGCATGTTGAGCTGCCGGTCGCCCTCGCTCTCGGTGTCCGGGGCGTTCCACGTCACCTCGGCGCCGAACTCCTCGCCTGCGGCCAGTGCCCCGTTCTTGATGAGTGTCCCGAAGTCCGAGATGCCCTTGCCGACGATGGAGATGCGGATCTGGGCGTCGTCGGTGCCGGCCGCGCCGGCGGTTTCAGTGGATGTGGTTGAGGCGGCGCATCCGGACATGGCGGTCGCCATGAGTGCGGTAGCCGCGCAGTACGCGAACAGCTTCTTCATTGAAGTTCTCCTTCTGGTTGAGTCCGGGGGGACCGGGGTTATCGGGTCGGAACGGGTGTCCGACCGGGAATTGGGGGGCGGGTCACTCTTCCTTGCCGCCGCGGCGCATGATGTCGACGATCACGGCGATGAGGACGACGACGCCGAGGACCACCTTCTGCCACTGGTCCGGGACGCCCATGACGGTGAGCCCGTTGAAGATGGTCTGGATGGTGACGGCGCCGATCACAGCGCCGAAGATCGAGGCGCGGCCACCACGCAGCGAGGTGCCGCCGATGACGGCCGCCGCGATCGCGTACATCTCGTAGCCCTGTCCCAGAGTGGGCTGGGCCGCGGAGAGCCGCGACGACATCAGCACGCCGGAGATGCCGGTGAAGACGCCACAGATCACGTAGGCCAGCACCTCAAAGCGCTTCGTGTTGACGCCCGAGATGCGCGTGGCCTCCTTGTTGGAGCCGATGGACAGCGCATACCTGCCCACGACCGTCTTGTTCATGACGACGCCCGCGGCGATTGCCAGGAGGATCAGGATCGCGACACCGTTGGGGATGCCGGGGATGGTCTGGCCCATGGCGATCTGGTCGTATCCCTCCACGGAACGCAGCGAGACGGTCTTGCCGTCCGCCAGGACGAGGGCCGCGCCGGCGCAGACCATCATCATGGCCAGCGTGGCGATCATGGGCTGCATCTTCAGGTAGGCCACCAGCGAGCCGTTGATGAGCCCCAGAAGGGCGCCGGCAGCGAGGCCACCGAGGATGCCCACCCACATGGGTAGCTGCAGACCGCTCTCAGCGATGAGGAGAGCCGTGATGACGGACGTTGCCGCCATGCCCAGGCCCGGGGTGAGGTCGATGCCGCCGGTGGCGATGACGAAGCACAGGCCGATCGCCTGGACGCCGGTGACTACGGAGGCGAGGAGCAGGGAGGAGATGTTCTGCCACGTGGCGAAGTTGGGCTGCATGATCGTGAAGAACACGCCCAGCCCCACCACGACGAGCAACACCATGCCCTGCTGGATGAAGACCTTGTATCTGTCTGGGACCGACCACTTCTTTGCCGGCGGGGTGGCGGTCGCGGTGGGGACGGTGGTGTCGATGCTCATGGCTCACGCCTCAATCTGGTGTTGGGTCGGGTTGAATCGCGTGGCCAGCTCCATGATCTTCTCCTGGGTGGCCTCGGCGTTGGTGAGGACGCCGGTGATGCGTCCGTCGCACATGACGACGACGCGGTCTGACATGCGCAGGACCTCCTCCATTTCGGAGGAGATCATGATGATCGACTTGCCCTCCTGCTTGGTGAGCCGGTCGAGCAGCTCATAGATCTCCTGCTTGGCGCCCACGTCGATCCCCCGGGTGGGCTCGTCGAAGATGAGGACGTCGCAGTCCCGGAGCAGCCACTTGGCGAGGACCACCTTCTGTTGGTTGCCGCCGGAGAGGTTGCGCACCAGTTGGCGGACGGTGGGGGTCTTGGTCGACAGGGCGGCGGCCCACTTCTCCCCGGCCTTGCGCATGGCTCCGTCCTGCAGCAGGCCGAACCGGGTGAACTTTCCGATCGAGGCCAGGACGGTGTTGGCCGCGACGCTCTGCTGGAGGATCAGCCCGTACCGCTTGCGGTCCTCCGAGAGGTAGCCGATGCCGAGACGCACTGCGTCGCCGGGGTGGCCGATCCGGGCCACCCGACCGTCGATCTTCACCGTTCCAGCCGTCTTGCGGTCGGCGCCGATGAGCGCGCGGGCCGTCTCGGTCCGGCCGGCACCCATCAGCCCCGCGAAGCCGAGGATCTCGCCCTTCTCGAGGGTGAAGCTGACGTCCTTGAGCAGCTCGGCCGTGGACAGGTGCTCCACCTCCAGGATGGGGGCGGTGCGCGTGCGCGGGCCGGGGCGGATGTCCGTGGTGATCGTGCGGCCCACCATCAGCTGGATGATCTCGTGGATGGAGAGTTCCGCCGCCGGCCTGGTGCCGACGAGTTCACCGTCGCGGAGCACCGTGACCTGCGTGGCGAGCCGGCGGATCTCCTCCATCCGGTGGGAGATGTAGACGACCGCCGTCGACGGGGTGACGAAGTTGTCGATGATGCGGAAGAGGGTCTCCACTTCGGCGTCGGTGAGGGCCGCGGTGGGCTCGTCCATGATCAGGATGGAGGAGTTGAAGGACAGCGCCTTCGCGATCTCCACCATCTGCTGCTGGGCCACGGTGAGCAGCCCGACCGGAACCTTCGGGTCGATGGCGACGCCCAGCCGCTCCAGTAGTTCCGTGGCCCGACGGTTCAGGGCACGGTCGTCGTTGATCATCCCGCCGGGCAGCTTCGGCTCGCGGCCGATGAAGATGTTCTGCGCCACGGTGAGGTGGTTCATCAGGAAGAACTCCTGATGGATGACGCTGATGCCCGAATGGTGCGCGGACAACGGCGTGGGCAGGACCACCTTCTCCCCGCGCAGCCGGATCTCGCCGGAGTCCGGCTGATACAGGCCCGCGAAGATCTTCATGAGCGTCGACTTGCCGGCGCCGTTCTCGCCGACGAGGGCGTGGACCTCCCCGCCGCGCAGGGTGAAATCGACGTTGTGCAGGGCGCGCACACCGGGAAACACCTTGCCGACTCCCCGCGCCTCGAGCAGGATCTCGCCCGCCCCGGTGGGCGGCACCGCCCTCACCTCTGTCATCAGGTTCGTCATCATCAGCCTCCTTGCTGTTTGGATGCCCCGCGGAATGCTGCGGGCCGTGGTTCGGCGGCTCCACCGCCTGGGACGGTGGAGCGGCCTGTTCTGCTGTGCCGTGGCGTCCTTGCCCGGCTGTGGAGCCCCTGCGGGGCGGTCAGATGGCGGCGGGACGCCAACTCGGCGGCTTGACGAGCATCACGCCCTTCAGCAGGGCCACGGTCTGCGCCAGACCCTCGACGGCGTCCATCTGCACGTCCTCATGCTCGATGGACAGAGCGCCGTCGTAGCCCGCGGCCCGGAGGTCGCACAGGAACTGGCCCCAGAACTGCGCACCGCCGGGGTAGCCGAGCCCGAGGGTCACGAAGTTCCACGGCCGCTCGGCCGCCCGCTCCGGCGGCTGGGTGCCGAGGACACCGTTGACCTCCACGGCGTGGGGCTGGAATCGCGCGTCCTTGGCGTGCATGTTGTGGATCGCCCCGGTGAGGGCGCGTGCCACTGACCGCGGGTCTGCGCCCATCCACATCGGATGCGACGGGTCGAGGTTCGCGCCGACGATGTCGCCGACCGCCTCCCTGAGCCGAAGGAGGGTCGCGGCGTTGTACACCAGCTGCGCGCCGTGCATCTCGACGGCGAACCTGATGCCCGCGCGCCGACCGTGCTCGGCCAGGTCACGCCAGTACGGAATGGCGACCTGGTTCCACTGGTAGTCGAGGATCGTCTGGGTCTCCGGCGGCCAGGAGGTCGTCACCCAGTTGGGGTGGAGATCCTGCGGCCCGCCACCGGGCAGCCCAGACATGAGCACCACGGTGTCGACCCCGAGCAGGCCGGCGAGTTCAACGGTCTTGCGGACCACGCCGTCGACCTGGGACCCGATCACGGGATGCAGCTGGTTGCCGTTGGCGTTGAGCGCCGAGATGGTGAGTCCGCGGTCCTTGACGGCGCCGACGAAGCGGTCCCGTTCGGCCGCGTCGGAGAGCAGGAGGTCGATGTCGATGTGCGGCGCCTCCGACCAGCCGCCGGTGGCGAACTCCACCTGCTCGATGCCCAGCTGCGCAGCAGTGTCCAGCATCTCGTCGAACGACAACGACGACAACGAGTCCGTCACAAGTCCGATCAACATGTCACTCCCCCTTGTCCACAGAGCCCACGCGGACCCAGCCGCCGCTCTGCATCGAGGTGACCAGCGCGTCCGCCACGAGGGTGGTCTGGAGCGCCTCCTCCATCGTCGAGGCGTCGTCGGGGATCCGCCCGTCGAGCGTGGCGTCGACCCAGGCGGACAGCTCCCCCCTGTAGGCCGCGGCGAAGCGGGGGCGCCAATCCGCGGGGTAGGCCGAGGTCCGCGCGAGGGCGGAGTTGACCACCAGGGGCGTCTGCTCCACGAGGGCCGGGACCCCAGGCAGCTCGATCGAGCCGCGTTCGCACACGAGTTCGCAGCGGACGTCGTAGCCGTACTGCGCGTGGACCATCAGCTCCACCGTGTGCAGCACGTCGTTGGCGTCGCGCATCAGGATGAGCTGAGGGTCGTGCCGCGTGCTCAGCAGCGATGTGGGCTTTCCCGCCGCCCACTGCACCTCGACGATGGGGCTGCGGCACACCCATGGCAGCACGTCGATCTCGTGTACTGCCGAGTTGGTCACGGTCGCGGTGCTGCCGTCCCCGGGATAGGCCTCGACATTGCGGTGCACCGAGTGCGTCATGAGGACGTCACCGTAAGCGCCGTCGTCGAGCAGTTGGCGCATCGCCCGGTAGCCGGGATCGAATCGGCGCATGAAGCCGACCGTGACCAGCGGGTTGTCGAGTCCGCGGCTGCGCTGCACCACCTGACGCGCCTCGTCGAGGGTCGGCGCCAGCGGCTTCTCGCAGAGCACAGGCAGCCCCGCCTCCATGCACGCCAGCACGTAGCCCGCATGGAAGCGGTCCGGGGTGGCGACGATGACGGCGTCCACCTCTCGGGATTCGATCAGCGCGTGTCCGTCGGTGAACACGTGCGGGACGCCGAGTTCGTCGGCCAGCGCCCGGGTGGCCGGCTCGTCGACATCCGCAAGGGCCACCAGCAGCGCGCCCCGGACGCCTCGGGCGAGGTTCCGAGCGTGGTCCTGGCCCATGACGCCGGTTCCGATCACACCCACTCTGAGCAGGTCGGTCATGTCATGTCTCCTTCTGGTGAGTGGCGCGCGCAGCTGCGCTGAATGGCATGGGCACGTCGGAGGCGCTCATGCGAATGCGGCCTGGAATGCGTCGAGTGCGTCGTCGGAGTCGCTCCGGGCGAACGCCTCCATGGCGACGACGCCCCCGTACCGGATGTCCTTGAGGGCCGACGCGACGGCCTCGTAACGGATCTCGCCGGTCCCCGGCTCACAACGTCCTGGCACGTCGGCCACCTGGATCTCGCCGATCCACGGCTGGCACTCCCGCACGAGCTCGACGAGGTTACCCTCGCCGATCTGGGCGTGATAGAGGTCGAGGTTCATCCGGAGGTGCGGGGAGTCGACCGCGGCGACGAGGGCGCGGGTATCTGCGGCGAGGGCGAAGGGGGTGCCGGGATGGTCGACGGGAAGGTTGAGGTTCTCGAGGGTGAACACCTTGTCGTGGCGCGCACCGAGATCCGCGAGCCTGCGCAGCGTGTCCGCTGCACGGAGCCACATGGTGGGAGTGACCACCTGGACCGGCTTGACCGGGAGACCGCCCTCGCCGAGGCCGGTGCCGTGCACGTTGAGGCTGGGGCAGCCCAGGCGCTTGGCCACCTCGATGGACCGCTCGGCGGTTGAGAGGAAGTGCTCGATGCCGTCGTCGTCGGTCAGGGTTCCGGTCAGATAGCCCGTCATCGAGACGATGCTGGCTCCGCTTCCGGCGAGGGCGTCGATGTCCTTGTTCGACCAGTCCCAGATCTCGACGAGCAGACCGCGCTCGTGGATTCGCCTGACGCGCTCGAGGAACGGCAGATCGAGGTAGATCATCTCGGCGCTGGCGGCGAGGCGGTAGCTCATCGCTCGACCTCCTCGACGAGCACGGCGCGCTTCTCTTCCACGCTCTTGATGGAGGCCAGCGCGATGGACAGCGCCAGGCGCGCCGCGGCCCCCGGCACGGGCGAAGGCCCGCCGCTGCGCGCTGCCTCGGCGAACGCCTCGAACTCGCCGAGGTACGCCTCACGCAGCAGGTCGGAGTCGAGCCTCGAGGTGTCGACGGAGATCCCCTCGGCGGTGTAGGTGGTCATGTTGGTGGTGCGGACGTCTCCGGCCGTGCACATGCCGGCGGAGCCGAACACTTCGCCCCGCACGTCGTAGCCGTAGAGCGCGGAGAAGTTGGCCTCGGCCACAGCGATCGCACCGTTGTCGAACTCGATGGTGACAACGGCGGTGTCCAGGTGGCCGAGTTCCTTGGCATCCGGCCGGACCAGCGCATCGGCCAGGGCGGTGACCCGCACCGGCGTGGCGCCGGGGTTGAGCCAGCAGAGGGTGTCGAAGTCGTGGATCAGGGTCTCGAAGAAGATCGTCCACTGGGGGATCCGCTTCGGCTCTCCCGCGAAGGGGCCCGGATCGCGGGTGAGGGAGCGCAGCAGCTGCGGTGTGCCGATCCTGCCGGCGTCCACGGCGGCCCGAGCGGCGGCGAAGCCGGGGGCGAAGCGGCGGTTGAAGCCCACCTGGAGAACGACCCCGGCCTGCTCGGCGGCGTCGATCGCCCGGTCCGCGTCCTCGAGCGTCACGGCCATCGGCTTCTCCACGAAGACGTGCTTGCCCGCCCGTGCAGCGGCGACGACGAGGTCCGTGTGCGAACGCGCCGGCGCGGCGATGACGACAGCGTGGATGCCTGAGTCGTTCCAGATGTCATCGATGTCGCTGGTGGCGACGGGAACCCGCAACGCAGTGGCCAGCCGGTCGGCGGCCCCCGGGACCGGGTCGTAGATGGCGGCGAGCTCGACACCGGGCACCCGGTGGGCGAGGAGTTCGGCGTGGCTGGCGCCGATGCGCCCGGCCCCGATAAGTGCCACCCTCACGGGCCACACGGCTTCTCCTGGCGTCTTGTCTACAGCGTTCATGGGTGCAATCTCCTTTGACTCGCACGTGCTACTTACACGTGCTAGATTGACACAACAGTCGGGCCGAGTCAAGCGTTTTGTCAGAACATGTTTCGGGCATCCCGAAACCGGGTGCCGATAGACTGTCCCAGCAGCACCGACGCTGCTCAGTCCGCCGGAAGGGAGATCGGGGCGTCGTGAGTGACACAGACCTGAGCGCCGCCAACGACTCCACCGGATCCTTCGCCGGTCACCGGCCAACCATGGGCGACGTGGCGAGGGTGGCCGGGGTGTCGCGGCCCCTGGTCTCCATCGTCATGCGAGACGCGCCGGGCGCCAGTGACGCCACCCGCGCCCGCGTCAAGCGAATCGCCCGCGAGATGGGATACGTCCCCGACGAGCGGGCCCGCAAGCTCCGGCAGAAGTCCTCGAAACTGATCGGCATCGCCTTCGAACTGCAGCACCCGTTCCACGGCGACGTCGTGGAACAGATCTACCTGGCGGCCGCGGATCGCGGCTACGACATCGCACTCTCCGCGGTCTCGCCCACCAGGGACGAGGTCACCGCGGTGGAGTCGCTCATCCGTGAGCGCTGCGAGGCCCTGATCGTGCTCAGCCTCCAGCCGGACGCCGAGCACCTCCTGGCAATCGCCCAGACGGTCCCGGTGGTATCGGTCGCCCGCCGGCTCAAGGCGCCGACCATCGGCGTCATCCGTGGCGACGACCGGGCAGGCATGCGGCTGGCCGTCAACCACCTGGCCGAGCTGGGCCATGAGCGCATCGCACACATCGACGGCGGAAGCGCCCCCGGAAGCACGGACCGTCGCGCGAGCTACCGGAAGTCCATGCAGCGCCTCGGCCTGGGCCAGTTCGTCGACGTGGTACCCGGCGGCCCCACAGAGGAGGACGGCGCCCAGGGGCTGCGGGAGCTGCTGTCGAGGCCGATCCCACCCACCGCCGTCCTCGCGTTCAACGACCGCTGCGCGGCGGGTGCGCTCGAATCCGCCGTGCACTCCGGGCTTCGAGTCCCCCAGGACCTCTCGATCATGGGCTATGACGATTCCCGCCTGTCCCGCAGGACCCACGTCCAACTCACCACCGTCTCCCAGGACACCCATATCCAGGCCGACAGGGCAGTCGAGCTGGCCATCGAGCAGCTCCACGGAAACCCACCCAGGGAGGTCGTGGTGCAACCCCACCTCGTTGTGCGCGACACGACTCAGGCCCCTCCCTTACGAGCCTGAGCGGCGGCGAATGCCCCCCCAACTCACTGGCGGATGTGGTGCCGACTACGACACCAGATCCGCCGCCTAACCGCCGCCGACGGCGCGGTGGGCCTCCACATCCCTAAGTAGGAGCGCAAGGTCGCCCGGACCGGTGCGCGCCCCGTCGGTGGCCACTACCTCCCGGCCGGGTCCGGGGGTACTTTGGATGGATGAGCACAGAGGCTGTTGCGCCTGCCGGGATACCGGTCTGGAAGCGCACGCTAGGGGTGGTGGGGCTCGTGGCTCATGTCGCGGTCGGCTACCTCTACCTCGCGGCAGGCCTTGTGACGCCGGCTCCTTGGCTCGTCGGGTTCCTGCTGCTCTGGGTGGTGCTTCTCGGCGTGGCTATCGCCCTCATGCGTCGGCGCCCGCTGTGGGTCCTGCTGGTGCCCGTCGTGGCGCTGGGCCTCCTCCTCGGGGGCGTTACGCTCGGCGAGGCTCTACTGGGGTGGACCGCATAGGGCGTCGAAGCCCCTCGCGCCCGGTTCGAAGACCCTCCCCCAAGTCGCTGGTGAGCCCGCGTTGGTTTCGACGCGGGCGCGCGTCGCTTCGCTCCTTGCGGCCCGGCTCAACCAGCGGGAAGGTCGGGCCGCCTCAGGCGACAAGGCAGGCGGGAACGCCGGAATGGGCTGCCCGGTCATTCGGCCGGGCAGCCCATCTGCTGCCTGAGGCGCGAGGGGCGAAGCGACGAGCCGCGAAGCCACAGAAACGTTCCTTGTCAGCTTGCGTTTCTTAGGCTTCGAGGCCGCTACGCGGCACCTCAGCCAGCGATGTGGGCCGCCGCGCGACACCTCAGCCAGCGATGTGGGCCGCTGCACGGCACCTCAGCCAGCGGTGCGGGCCGCTGCACGGCACCTCAGCCAGCGGTGCGGGCCGCTGCACGGCACCTCAGCCAGCGGTGAGGGCCGCTCCGCGGTACCTCAGTGTCCGGGGCCGCGGGCGGCCCTCGTGGTGAACCAAGGAGCGTTCCTGCACGTCAGCCAGCGGTGCGGGCCGCTGCGCGGCACCTCAGCCAGCGGTGTGGGCCGCTTCGCAGCACCTCAAGGTGACGGCCGCTCCGCGGCGCCCACCTCCGCCGGCTGTGGTGCGGCTCAGGCGGCGGCCGTCTCGCGGGCGTGGCGCCGTCGCTCCTCCCGCCGGACGGACTGGCGGTCGGGGTCCGGAACCGGGGAAGCGAGCAGGAGCTTCTGCGTGTACGGGTGCTCGGGCCGCGTGGTGACCTGCTCCGCCTCGCCCTGCTCCACCAACTCACCCTTGTACATCACCGCGACCCTGTGGCTCACGTGGCGCACCACGTCGAGGTCGTGCGACACGAAGAGGTAGGACACCCCGGTCAGCTGCTGGATCTCCAGCAGCAGGTCGAGCACCCGGGCCTGCGTCGAGAGGTCGAGCGCGCTCACCGGCTCGTCGCACACGATGAGCTTCGGGCGGAGCGCCAGCGCCCGCGCGATCGCGATCCGCTGACGCTGGCCCCCCGAGAACTCGCGGGGCAGCCGCCCCATCGCGTCGAGCGGCATGTGGACGCGGTCGAGCAGCTCCTGCACCCGCTTCCGCGCGTCCGCCCCGGTGACGCCCTGGATGCCCAGCGGCTCCGAGAGGATGTCGCCCACCGTCAGCGACGGGTTCAGCGAGCTGTACGGATCCTGGAACACCACCTGGAGGTCCTGGCTCAGCTTGCGCCGGTCGGCCCGGGTGGCGTGGCTGATGTCCTGGCCCTGGAACACGATCGTGCCCTCGGTGACGGGCGCGAGGCCCAGCACCGCCCGGCCCAGCGTCGTCTTCCCGGAGCCGGACTCGCCCACGAGGCCGAGGGTCTCGCCGGCGCCGATCCGGATCGACACCCCCTTGAGCACCCGGAACGGCTTGGCGAGCCAGCCCTTGCCGGGGTACTCCACCACCAGGTCGTCGACGGTGAGCAGGTCTTTCGCGGGAGCGTTCATCGGGCCACCTCCACAGGGGCATCAACGGCGGACGGGGAGGATGCGCCCAACAGGGGCGTCATCGGAGGCTTGCCCTCGAGCATCGAGGACAGCAGCATCTGCGTGTAGGGGTGCTGCGGCGAGCCGAGGATCTGCCGCACGGGGCCGTCCTCGACGAGCCTGCCGTTCTGCATGACGAGCACCCGGTCACAGATGTCGGCCACCACGCCGAAGTTGTGGGTCACCATGATGATGCCCAGGCCCAGCTTGCGCTGGAGCTCGCGGAGCACGTCGAGGACCTCGGCCTGGACGGTGACGTCGAGGGCGGTCGTCGGCTCGTCGGCGATGATCAGGTCCGGCTCGCAGGAGATGGCGCCAGCGATGAGGACGCGCTGCGCCATGCCGCCGGAGACCTCGTGCGGGTAGGCGTTGTAGGTCCGCTGGGGGTCGGGGATGCCGACGCTGGCGAGCAGCTCGAGTGCCCGCTGCTTCGCCTCGGCCTTGGTCACGCCCAGCACCCTGACCATCGGGGTGGAGAGCTGCGAGCCGATCGTGAAGGCGGGATCCAGGTTGCTCATCGGCTCCTGCGGGATGTACGAGATGCGCTTGCCGCGCAGCGCCCGCATCCTGGTCTGCCGGACGTGGTCGTCGCCCGGGGCGACGGTGTAGACGCCGTCGAACACGATGGAGCCGGCGGTGATCATGGCGTTGTCAGGCAGCAGGCCGAGGATGGAGAACGCGGTCTGGGACTTGCCCGAGCCGGACTCGCCGACGATGCCGACCACCTCGTTGCGGTCCACGTGGAAGGACACGCCGTCGACGACGGTCTTGGTGGAGCCGTCGGGCTGGGGGTAGCCCACGCCGAGGCTGGTCACCGTGAGCAGGTGGTGGGAGGCGTCCGCGATGCCGGCGGCGTGCGCCTCGGCAACGTGGGCGTCGGGGACGGGCTTGGCCCGCACGGCCTTGGTCTTCTCGAGGTCCTCGAGGGAGTCACGGACGGCGTTGCCGAGCAGCACGAACGCCGCAATGGTCAGCGCGATGGCGAGCGTGGGCCACAGCAGGTTGAGCGGCTGGCGGTAGATGGAGCGGAAGCCGTCGCTGACCATGACGCCCCAGGTGGGGACGACGGGGTCGCCCAGGCCGAGGAACTCCAGCGCCGACTGGATGGAGATGGCCACGCCGGCCACCATCGCGGTCTGGATGATGATCGGGGCGCGCACCACGGAGAAGATGTGGCGGGCGATGATGCGGGAGTCCGAGAGGCCGGAGACGCGGGCGGCGTCCACGTACAGCTCGTTGCGCACCGACTGCACGGCGGTGCGGGTCAGGCGGAAGTAGCCGGGGCTGAGCAGCAGGCCGAAGACCACCATGGAGATCCACACCGACGGGCCGAGGGCGGCGCGCACGGCCAGCAGCACGATCATGCCGGGCAGAGCCAGCAGGATGTTGGTGGACCAGCTGGCCACGCCGTCGAACTTCCCGCCGAAGTAGCCGGCGATCAGGCCGGACGGCAGGCCGACGGCGATGGCGACGCTGGCCGCCAGAGCCGCGGACAACAGGGTGACGCGGGAGCCGAAGATCAGGCGGGAGGCGATGTCGCGGCCGGCGCTGTCGGTGCCGAGCGGGAACTCCCCGCCTGGGCCGAGCAGCACGTCGGTGAGGCTTGCGACGTTCGGGTCGTGGGGGGCGAGGAGCGGCGCGAAGATCGCGACGAGGGTGATCAACGCCAGGTAGATGATGGCCGCAAGGCCCATCGGGTTCTTGAGCAGCCGGCGGAAGGCGGAGGCGCGCACGACGATGCCCGCCTGGCCCACCGGGACGGGGGGTGTGAGCTCACTCATGCGACACGCACCTTCGGGTTGAGCCAGCCGTTGAGGATGTCCACAACGAGGTTGACGAGGATGACGATCACGACGCTGTAGACGACCACGCCCATGACCAGCGGAAGGTCGCTCATGGTGGTGGCGGTCACGGCCAGGCGGCCGAGGCCGGGGATCGCGAAGATGGACTCGATGATCACCACGCCGCCGAGGAGGCTGATGAACTGGAGGCTGAGGACGGTCAGCCCGGCCGGGGCGGCCGAACGCAGGACGTGCTTGAACAGGATCTCCCGCTCGCTGATGCCGCGGCTGCGGAGGGTGCGGACGTAGTCCATCTCCAGCTGCTTGATGAAGGCGCTGCGGATCTGCTGGGCGGCGCTGGCCACGCCGTTGATAACGAGGGCGATGACCGGCAGGGTCAGCGACGCGATCCACACTGCGGGCCCGACGCCGGGCGCGATCTGAGAGATGGCGGGCAGCCAGCCCAGCTGGATGGCGAAGATCCACACCAGCAGGACGCCGATGATGAAGCCGGGGACGGCGTTGCCCACGACGGCCCCGAGCTGGACGAACCGGTCGGCCCAGCCGCGGCGGGTGGCGGCCAGCATGCCGAGCGCCGTGGCGACGAGGGCGATGAGGACGATGGAGACGCCGATCATCGCGAGGGTGACGGGGAGGCGGCTGCCGATGGCCTGGAAGACCGGCTCGTTGGTGAACCACGACTTTCCGAACTCGCCCTGGGCGGCGTCGCCGAGCCACGCGAGGAGGCGGGTGATGAGCGGCTGGTCGAGGCCCAGCTGGGCCTCCTTGGCGGCGATGGCCTCTTCAGTGGCCTGGTCGCCGAGGATGTTGCGCGCGATGTTGCCGGACGACGTGTACAGCATCGTGAACGTGAGGACGGACACGACTAGTAGCACGGCGACCCCGGAAGCGATGCGCCGCAGGATCATGGAAAGCATGGTCAGCTCCGTTGCAGACAGGGGTGGGGGATGGCCCGGGGGCGGCCGCAGCCGCCCCCGGGGAGGTCACCGGGTCAGGAGACCGGCGAGTAGTTGTAGATGGACGGCACGGCCATCTGCGACTGCGGCTCGGCGGTCACCTTCTGCGCGTTGAGGAAGTAGAGCTGCGACGGGCGGAACCAGGGGGCGAACCAGGCGTTCTCGGTCACGAACCGGTTGATCTCCTGCGCGGCCTCGGTGGCGTCATCGCCCCCGAGACGGAGCTCCTCGACGGCGGCGTCGATCGCCGGATCGGTGGAGTCGAACGGGTTGTACAGGGCGTCGGTGGAGAGCAGCTGGCTGTAGGCCACCCACGACGGGCCCTGGAAGAGGCTGAACCACGCGCCGGCGAACTTCCCCTGGCCGAGCAGGCCCTGGTAGTCGGCGACCGGCACCGAGGTCTGCTCGACGGTGATGCCGATGTCGGCGAGCTGCTGGGTGGCGAACGTCATGATGGTCTCTGCGCCGGGGGTGGCGACGGGCAGCTCGATGGTGAGGCCGTCGGCGTAGCCGGCGTCGGCGAGGAGCTCGCGGGCCTTCTCGGGGTCGTAGGTGTAGTAGTCCTCGAGCTCCGGCACGAAGGCGGTGCTGTCCGGGCCGAACGCCTGGCTGGTGGTGTCGCCGAAGCCGCCGCCGAGCTCCTGCAGGAGGGCGTCGCGGTCGAAGGCGTAGTTGATGGCCTGGCGCACGCGGACGTCACCGAGCGCGGGGTTGAGTTCGCCGGCCCGGTCGAACAGCAGGAGGCCCTGCCAGTCGGTGGCGTACTCGAGGAGCTCGAACCCGGCGCCCTCGGCCTGCTGGTAGGTGGTGGCGTCGAGCAGGGTGGCGTCGACCTCGCCGGAGACGAGGCCGTTGACGCGGGAGGTGACGTCGGCCAGGAGCTTGAGGGTGATCTGGTTCCACTTCTGCAGCTCGGGGTTCCAGTAGTCCTCGCGTGCGGTGAACACGTACTGCGAGCCGACGACGGCCTGGGCCGGGTCCATCACGTAGGGGCCGGTGCCCACGGGGATCCGGTCCATCTCGTCGGTGCCGAGCGACTCGGGGCTGCCCATGAGGCCGAGGGCCTGGCTCAGGTAGTACTCGAGCGCCGGGTCGGGCTTGGCGAGCGTGATCTCGACGGTGTCCTCGTCGACGGCGGCGGCCGAGGCGACGGCGGCGGCCTGGCCGGCCTGCGGGCCGTTGTCGGCCTTGAAGTGCTCGATGTTGGCCACGACGGCGGCGGCGTCGAAGGCGGCGCCGTCGGAGAAGGTCACGTCGGTGCGGAGGTCGAGGGAGAAGACCAGGTTGGTCTCGTCGGTGTAGCCCCACTCGGTGGCCAGCATCGGCTCGTAGGAGCCGTCGGGGGCGCGGAGGATGAGCGTGTCGTAGGCTGCCTGGAACGGCTGGAGGCGGTGGCCGACGTGCGCCTGGGCCGGGTCCCAGGATGCGGGCTCCTGCAGGATGCCCAGCGTCAGCAGCTCACCCCGAGCGGAGGAGCCGGCGGCCGTGGACTGCGTGCCCGCGTCGGGCGTCTCGGTGGAGCCGCCGGACGAGCAGCCCGCCAGCGCCAGGGCGGCGGCGGCGACGAGCGCCGTCGCCGGGAGAATGCGTGACTTCATTGTCGTTCCTTCGAACAGGGGTCCTGCGTCGGCTGGGCCGGGGGACCGGTGTGGGACGTCCGCCCTGCTGTTCAGAACTCGGGGGGCCGAGCCGTCAGTGCGGTGCGATAAGTACGCCAGCCCGAGGTCCCGCGACCAAGCAGTTGCCGCTTGTTGCCCGCGCAGCGCACCGCGAGTTGCCGAGTTCACGGCCCGGTCCTGGGCTCCTGCCCTCGTAGCCCCGCACCTCCACACACCCCGCCTCGGGGCCCTGCACGACACGCCGTCGCGATCGACCCTCGACGACCTATTCGGACACGAGCACGAAGTCAGACGGCGTTTCGTGCCCGCCCGCCAGGGCCCGGGACCGACCCACTGGCGGCGGTGGGGTGGCACGACACGCCGTCGCGATGGACCCCCGGCGACCGATTCGGACACGAGCACGAAGTCAGACGGCGTTTCGTGCCCGCCCGTCGGGGCCCCGGACCGGCCCACTGGCGTCGGTGGGGGTGGCACGACACGCCGTCGCGATCGACCCCCGACGACCTATACGGGGACGGGCACGGGTTCCGACGGCGTCTCGTGCCCAGCCCATCCCGCGGGCTGGTAGACGCACGTGGGGTCCGAGGCCAGCGGGTCGCCGAGCATGGCGTGGGCCCTGGCCCGCGACCCTCCGCAGATCCAGTTGAACTCGCACACCCCGCACTTGCCGGAGTACGACGACGGGTCACGAAGCGCCTTCATCATCGGCGCCTCGGCGTAGATCTCCCGGAAGGACTGCTCCTTCACCGAGCCGCAGCGGTGGGGCAGGAAGCCCGACGGGTAGACGTCGCCGATGTGGTCCACGAACGCGAAGCCGCGGCCGCTGTTGACGCCGATCGGCGGACGCGGCGGGCGGCGCTCCAGCACCTCGCCCAGCAGGCGGTCCGTCTCCTGGGTGAGCCACGCGTGCAGTTCCCCGCGCACCGGCAGCGGCTCCCCGGCTGCCCGCGCGTCGTCGCGTTGGATGGCGACGCGGCGGTAGTTCGGCGCCTCCGTCACCTTCACCGCGATCCGGTCAGAGACGTCGTGCAGCCAGTGCAGCACGTCCTCCATCTCCTCCGGATCGAGCGGCTCCAGGTTCGAGCCGCGACCCATCGGCACCAGGAACAGCACGTACCACATGCCCGCGCCCATCTGCATGGTGCGCTGCAGCAGCTGCGGCAGCTCACGCAGGTTGTTGCGGCAGATGGTGGTGTTCACCTGGAACCGGAAGCCGTGCTTGACCACCAGCTCGGCCGCGGCCATCGTGTCCTCGAAGGTGCCGTCGATGCCGCGGAACGAGTCGTGGGTTGCGGCGGTTGCACCGTCGAGGGACAGCGAGAACGCCTTCACCCCCGCCTCGCGCACCGACGCCAGCCGCTCGTCGGTGAGCAGCGGGGTGACGGACGGCGACAGCGCGATCGGCAGCCCGATCGAGGTGCCGTAGGCGATGAGCTCCTCGAGGTCGTCGCGCTCGAACGCGTCCCCGCCGGAGAGGATGACGATGGGCTTGGGCGTGCCGTACGCGGCGAAGTCATCGAGGAGGGCCTTGCCCTGCTCGGTGGTGAGCTGCCGGGGGTCCGCCTTGGTGAACGCGTCGGCGCGGCAGTGCCCGCAGGCCAGCTGGCAGGCCCGCGTGACCTCCCACACCAGCACATGCGGGCGCTCCCCCGCGTCGTGGTGGAGCGTGCGGACCACGCCCTTGCGGGCCTCATGCGGGACGGTGCCGGGGTGGGGACTCACCGCCCGAATACTACACACCGTCGTTGTGGTGGCCGGGCCCAGCCCCGGCCACCGAAAGTCGATGGTGGGAGCGCTATCAGATCGTTACCATTTCGCAACCGTGTCAGGGGGCGGAATCGGTTGACAGCCTTGCCACCGTGGCGACAGACTCAAGCGCAACGGAGAGACAACGCCGTCCTGTCTTCCACCCGGGAGTCTTCGGTTGGTCGTGGAACGTGCGCTCAACCCTCCGCCCAGATCCACATCTCTGCACCCGTAAGGCGGCATCGGACCGCCCAAAGTGAACGTTCTCAGGAGGAACGAATGAAGATGACCAAGTTCGTAACCGCGAGCGCGGGCCTGCTCATGGCCTTCGCCCTCACCGCATGCGGTGGCGGCGGCGCGGGAACCGCCACCACGCCGGCAGCCTCGGGTGACGCCAGCGCATCCGCAAGCGCCCCCGCGGGCGAGGCCGGCGGCTCCGTCGGCGTGTCGATGCCCACCCAGACCTCCGAGCGCTGGATCGCCGACGGCGAGGCCGTCAAGTCCCAGCTGGAAGAGGCCGGCTTCGAGGTGGACCTCCAGTTCGCCAACGACGACATCCCCACCCAGTCCCAGCAGATCGACCAGATGATCACCCAGGGCGCCGACGTCCTCATCATCGCCGCCATCGACGGCACCGCCCTGGCTCCCCAGCTCGAGACGGCCGCCGCGCAGGGCATCAAGATCATCTCCTACGACCGCCTCATCCGCGACAGCGCCAACGTGGACTTCTACGTCTCGTTCGACAACTTCAAGGTCGGCGTCGCCCAGGGCCAGTCCCTCATCGACGGCCTCGCGGCCCGCGGCGAAGGCCCGTTCAACGTCGAGCTGTTCGCCGGCTCGCTGGACGACAACAACGCCTTCTTCTTCTTCAACGGCGCCATGAGCGTGATCCAGCCCAAGATCGACGACGGCACCTTCGTCGTGGTCTCCGGCCAGACCGACATCGAGCAGGCCGCCACGCTTCGTTGGCAGCAGGAGACCGCGCAGAAGCGCATGGAGGACCTCCTCACCGCCAACTACCAGGACAAGAAGGTTGACGGCGTGCTGTCGGCATACGACGGTCTCTCCCGCGGCATCATCACCGCCCTGCAGAACAACGGCTACTCGGGCACCGTCGCTGACACCTTCCCGATCGTCACCGGGCAGGACGCGGAGATCGCCTCCGTCAAGCTGATCCAGGACGGCATCCAGTACTCGACGATCTTCAAGGACACCCGACTGCTGGCCGAGCAGGCCGTTGCCGCCGCGCAGGCGCTGCTGGCCGGCGAGGAGCCTGAGGCGAACAACACGACCGATTACGACAACGGCGTGAAGGTCGTCCCGTCCTACCTCCTCGATGTGGTCACCGTGACCAGCGACAACATCACGGAAGCTCTCGTCGACACCGGCTACTGGACACAGGAGCAGATCGACGCAGGCGTTGCCTGATCCAGGCACCCGCGGTGGCCCGGCTCCTCAGGGGCCGGGCCACCGTCGCCATTGACTCTTCGGAAAGGCGACGCATGAGCGACACCCAGACCATCCTCGAGATGCGCAACATCACCAAGACGTTCCCTGGCGTCAAGGCGCTCTCGGACGTGACCCTCGAGGTCAAGCGCGGCGAGATTCACGCCATCTGTGGCGAGAACGGGGCCGGCAAATCCACCCTCATGAAGGTGCTCTCGGGTGTGTACCCGCACGGCACCTATGAGGGTGACATCATTTTTGAGGGCAAGGAGTGCAAGTTCTCCTCCATCAACGACTCGGAACACGCGGGCATCGTGATCATCCACCAGGAGCTCGCCCTTGTGCCCCTGCTGTCGATCGCGGAGAACATCTTCCTCGGCAACGAGCAGGTGGAGGGTGGCCGGATCAACTGGCACAAGACCAACGCCGAGGCGGCGAAGCTGCTCGCGCGCGTGGGGCTGGATGAGAACCCCGTCACCCCCATCAACCAGATCGGCGTCGGCAAGCAGCAGCTCGTGGAGATCGCCAAGGCGCTGTCCAAGCAGGTCAAGCTGCTGATCCTCGACGAGCCCACCGCCGCCCTCAACGACACGGACTCGGCCCACCTGCTGGACCTCCTGCGTCATCTCAAGGAGCAGGGGATCACGTCGATCATGATCTCCCACAAGCTCAACGAGATCACAGCCATCGCAGACGCCACCACCGTGATCCGCGACGGCATGACCATCGAGACCCTGGACAAGGGCCCCGACATGACGCAGGAACGCATCATCAAGGGCATGGTGGGCCGCGAGCTGGACAACCTCTTCCCCGATCACACGCCCAACATCGGCGAGGAGATCATGCGGGTGGAGGACTGGACGGTCCTGCACCCCACCGTCGCCGGCCGCAAGGTCTCCGACGGCGCCTCGTTCGACGTGCGCGCGGGTGAGATCGTCGGCATCGCCGGCCTCATGGGCGCGGGCCGCACCGAGCTGGCGATGAGCCTGTTCGGTGGAGCCTACGGCCGCAAGATCGGCGGGAAGCTGTTCCTCCACGGCAAGGAAGTCCAGCTCCACTCGGTGGCCGCGGCCATCGACGCCGGGCTGGCCTACGCCACGGAGGACCGCAAGCGCTACGGCCTCAACCTGATCGACGACATCCGCCGCAACATCTCGGCCGCCTCGCTGGACAAGATCGCCAGCAACGGCGTGGTCAACTCCAACGAGGAGATCAAGAACGCCGAGCGTTACCGCAAGGAGATGAGGATCAAGACCCCCACCGTCATGAACGTGGTGGGTCAGCTCTCCGGCGGCAACCAGCAGAAGGTGGTCCTCTCGAAGTGGATGATGACCTCTCCAGAGGTGCTCATCCTCGACGAGCCCACCCGAGGCATCGACGTCGGCGCGAAGTACGAGATCTACACCATCATCAACGCGCTGGCCGATTCGGGGAAGGCGGTGGTGGTGATCTCCTCGGAGCTCCCTGAGCTCCTCGGCATCTGCGACCGCATCTTCACGCTGGCCTTCGGCCGCATCACCGGGCAACTCCCCCGGGGAGAGGCAACTCAGGAGAGCCTCATGAAGCTCATGACCAAAGAAAGGGAGGCCGCCTGATGTCCACCGTCAAGGACCTGTTCTCCAAGAACCTGCGCCAGAGCGGCATCATGATCGCCTTCGTGGCCATCGTGCTGCTCTTCACGGTGCTGACCGGCGGGACGCTGCTCAATCCCATCAACGTCAGCAACCTGATCCTCCAGTACTCCTACATCCTGATCCTGGCCATCGGCATGCTGTTCGTCATCGTCGTGGGCCACATCGACCTGTCGGTGGGATCCGTGGTGGCGCTGGTGGGCGCGGTCTCGGCCACGCTGATCATCAAGAACGGCATGCCCTGGTACGTAGGCGTCATCGCCGGCCTCCTCGTCGGCCTGGTCATCGGCGCCTGGCACGGATTCTGGGTGGCTTACGTGGGCATCCCGGGCTTCATCGTGACCCTCTCGGGCATGCTGCTGTTCCGTGGCATGACGTTCCTCGTGCTCGGGTCGGTGTCCCTGTCCCCGATGACCCCCGAGTACCAGCAGATCGCCAACGGCTTCCTCAACGGGCTGTTAGGCGGTAACGGGTACGACCTGTTCACACTGCTGATCGGCGTCTTCGCCATCGCCGGGTTCGCCTGGACCCAGTGGCGCAGCCGCAGCGCCCGCATCCGCTACGAGCAGGAGGTGGAGGGCATGCCGCTCTTCATCGTCAAGCTCGTCGCCGTGGCCGCCGTCGTGATGTTCTTCGCTTGGAAGCTCGCCACCGCGCGCGGCTTCCCGATTGTGCTGATCATCCTGGCGGTGCTGATCCTCGTGTACTCGTTCCTGGCCAAGAACTCGATCTACGGCCGCCACGTGTACGCCATCGGCGGCAACATCAACGCCGCACTGCTGTCCGGCGTCAAGGTGAAGCGGACCATCTTCTGGGTCTACGTGCACATGGGCCTCCTCACCGGCGTCGCCGGCGTGGTGTTCTCCTCGCGCACCAACGGCGCCCAGCCTGGCGCGGGCAACATGTTCGAGCTCGACGCGATCGCGGCCTGCTTCATCGGTGGCGCTGCCGTCACCGGCGGCGTGGGCACCGTGATCGGCGCCATGATCGGCGGCCTGGTCATGGCCGTCATGAGCAACGGCATGCAGCTCATGGGCGTGCAGACGTCCATCCAGCAGATCGTCAAGGGTCTGGTGCTGCTGCTCGCGGTGGCGTTCGACATCTGGAACAAGCGTCGGGCCGCGGCCGCCAAGGCCTGATCCTTCGCACAGCAGACGGCGCCCGGGGCTCACCCCGGGCGCCGTCTTCTCGTATGCAGGGGCCGGGCCCGCCGTCGCCCGTTAGGCTGTGGGCAAACGGAAGGGGCAGCCTGTGAAGGGCGTTGTCGTGTTCTCCGGGTCCGCTCACACCGCGCTGGCCGACGAGATCTGTTCCCACCTGGGGCTGCGTCGCTCAGGCGTGAAGATCTCGCGCTTCAGCAACGACTGCCTGCAGGCGCAGTTGCTGGCCAACTGCCGCCAGCGGGACGTCTACATCGTGCAACCGCTGGTGCCGCCCACGCAGGACCACCTCATGGAGCTGCTGCTCATGATCGACGCGGCCAGGGGCGCGTCGGCCGGGCAGATCACCGCCGTCATCCCCCACTACGCGTACGCCCGGTCGGACAAGAAGGACGCCTCCCGCATCTCCATCGGCGGCCGTCTGGTGGCAGACATGCTGTCGACGGCGGGTGTGGACCGGGTGCTCACCATGAGCCTCCACGCCCCCCAGGTGCACGGCTTCTTCTCGGTGCCGGTGGACCACCTGACGGCCCTCGGCGTGATCGCGGACCACTACCGCGACCGTGACCTGAGCAACACCGTCGTCGTCTCCCCAGACCTCGGCAACGCCAAGCAGGCGACGCTCCTGGCCCGGCTCCTCAACCTGCCCGTGGCCGCCGGCTCGAAGCAGCGCCTGGCGGACGACCGCGTGGTGATCGACGCCATCGTCGGCGACGTGTCGGGCAAGCGCGCCATCGTGCTGGACGACGAGATCGCCACCGGCGGCTCGATCGTCGAGATCGTGTCGCGGCTGGGGGACTTCGGCTGCGGGGACGTCTCCGTCGCCTGCACCCACGGCCTGTTCGCCGGCAAGGCGGTGGAGAAGCTGCAGAGCGTGTCGCGGATCGTGGAGGTGGTCTCCACCAACACCGTCCCGCCGCCCGTGGACTTCCCGGGACTGACCGTGTTGAGTGTCGCGGCGTTGTTCGCCGACGCCATCGACCGCATCCACAACGGCCGCTCGGTGAGCAAGCTGTTCAACGACGTGGACCCCGCCTACGCACCGCCCCCGGAACCAGAGGGCCTCTTTTAGGCCTGGCCGTCGGCCGGTCCCTCTCCCCGACGACGGCGGATCCGTCGAACCACCTCCCGCCAGGACGGCACCACCACCCCCTCCGACGCCATCAGGCTGCGCAGGCGCCGTCGGCTGAGGTAGATGCCGAGGATCCCCGCCACGAAGAAGGGGATCTGCAGCAGCCACGCCAGGCGCAGCTGCTCCGGCGTGTAGTCGCCGCCGCCGGAGAGCCAGTCGAGGAAGACGCCCATGATGAGGATGAGGACGGTGCCGCCCACGAACCCGCCCGCGATGACGATGCCGTTGGCGGCGCCCAGGCGGGTGGCCGGGAGGTTGGTGCGGGGGAAGTCGAAACCCACCCCGGTGCCGGGGCCGGAGACCGCGAGCGCCAGGACGAGGAGAAGGAGCAGCGGCATGGGGGCGCGGCCTGGCCACAGCAGCACGGCCGCCCAGCACGCGATCACGGCCCAGATGAAGCTCAACACCAGCGTGCTGCGGCGCAGCGGGTGCCGGGCGGTGAGCGACCCGACGACCGGGCCGGCCACCATCGACGCCACCGAGAGCAGGGCGAACAGGCCGCCGGCCTCCGCCTGCGAGAGCCCCTGGCCGACGACGAGGTACGGGATGCCCCACATGAACACGAAGGTGATGCTGGAGAAGCCCGAGGTGAAGTGCACCCAGAAGCCGAGCTGGGTGGCGGGGTGCATGGAGACGCCCTTGATCCGCCGGGGGATCTCCCGGATGGGGTCCACCACGACGGCGGGCGCCTGCCCCGGCGGCGCGTCGCGCACCCACGCCGTCACGAGCACCGCCGCGAAGACGCTGAACCCCACCGTGATGAGCAGGCCCGTCTGCCAACCCAGGAGCTTGATCAGCGGCAGGACGGCGCCCACGGCCGCGATCTGACCCACGGCGCCCACCATGCCGGTGATCTGGCTCAGCACCGGAACGCGACTGGGCGCGAACCATCGGGGCAGGAGCCTCAGCACCGAATTGAACATGCAGGCGTCGCCGATGCCCAGCAGCACCCGGGCGACGTAAGCGGTGGAGAGGTCGTCGGTGGTGGCCAGCAGCGCCTGACCCGCCGCGATGACCAGCGTGCCGCCGGTGAGCATGATCCGTGAGCCGTAGCGGTCCAGCAGCAGCCCGACGGGCACCTGGGCCAGCGCGTACGTGGCGAGCTGGAGGACCACGAAGGTGGAGATGATGCCGGGGGTGGTGCCGAAGTGCTCGGCTGCCTCGAGCCCGGCCACGCCGAGCGCGGCGCGGTGCATGACCGCCAGCGCGTACCCGAATACGCCGAACCCCCAGACAACCCAGGCCGTCCGACCGTATCCGTTCGCCGCCACGCGTGACCTCCCAGGGACGATCCTATGCCGACCGGATGGACGGCGGGTCCGCGGGGCGTCCGGTGGTGGCAACCGGAGGGCAACAGGAAGGGCGGCGGGTCGGGAGTCGGCCCGGATGCCGGGAAAGCTCCGGGCCGACCGGCCGGCCGCAGGTTCAGTGGACGCTGTGCCTGCACCCCCATGGTCTCAGGGGCCGATTCCGCTCCCCCGCGGGGGCACCCATGCGCGACGGGGTGGCCGGTGCTACCCTCCCCGCCCCGTCGCGCCCACCCCGGTGCGTCCGCGTCAGATGGTGGAGATGTCGATCACGTAGCGGTACCGCACGCGCGACGCCACCACATTGTCGTAGGCCTCGTCGATCCGGTCCGCGTCGATCATCTCGATCATCGGCGCCAACCCGTGCTCGGCGCAGAAGTCCAGCATCTCCTGCGTCTCGCGGATGCCGCCGATGTTGGACCCGGCGAGCACCCGGGCCTGGCCCGTGAGGATGCCGAGGTGCACCTTCGACGCGTGCTCCGGGAGCCCGACGTTGACCAGCACCCCGTGGGCCTTGAGCAGCTTGAGCAGCGAGTCCAGGTCCACGCCGTCGGACACGGTGGTGACGATGAGGTCGAAGGTGCCGCGGAGCGAGCGCATGTCGTCCTTGTCCGCCGTCGACACGTAGCTCGAGGCGCCGAGCGCGAGCCCGTCGTCGCGCTTGGCCAACGTCCGGCTCAACACGATGGTCTCCGCGCCCATGGCCGCCGCGATCTGCACGCCCATGTGCCCCAGGCCGCCCATGCCGACGATGCCCACCCGCTTGCCGGGCGCGGCGCCCCAGCGCTTGAGGGGCGAGTAGAGGGTGATGCCCGCGCACATCAGGGGCGCGGCGTGCTCGAGGGACATGTCGTCCGGGACCCGCATGAGGTAGTCCTGCTCGACTGTGATGCCCGTCGAGTAGCCGCCCGCGGTGGGGAGGCCGTCGCGGCCGGTGCCGTTGTAGGTCCAGACCGTCCCCGGGCGCCCGGTGCAGAACTGCTCTTCGCCCTGTCGGCACATGTCGCACTCGCGGCAGGAGTCGACGAAACAGCCGACGCCGACGCGGTCCCCCACCTTGAACTTCGTGACCTCGGAGCCCACCTTGCTCACCACGCCTGCGATCTCGTGCCCGCCGACGAAGGGGTAGTGGATGCGGCCCCACTCCTCACGCGCGGTGTGGATGTCCGAGTGGCAGATGCCGGTGAAGGCGATGTCGAAGAACACCTCGGTGGGGCCGGGCTCGCGGCGCGTGATGGTGGTCTTCCGGTAGCGGCCGGTGGGCGAATCGATGGCGTATGCAGCGACGTCGGGCATGGGCTTCCTCCATGAAGCGTGTGGCTGGGGGTCGCCTGCGATGCTACTCCGATGTGACTCGGGGCAGGGGCGGACTACGCGCCTCCCAGGCCTTCCATCCACGCGGCCGCCTCGGCGCCGGGCGCGGGCTCCTCGGCGGTGTCGGAGGGCAGGGTGCACGTGGGTGCGACGCCGGGCGCCGGGCCGAACTCCTTGCCGCCGAAGATGTAGGTTTTGGCGTACTCGTAATAGGCCGCGTGCTCGCCCGAGTCGTACGGGTTGTCCAGGGCGCAGCGGCCCACGTAGTAGCCCACGACGTCCGCGAACGTCTCCGTGACGCTGCGTCCGGCGTAGTCGCTGAACCGCCCCTCGCGGGCGAACAGCTTGGTGAACACCGTCCAGTACTCGGGGTCCTCGTAGCGATCCGAGTTCCGCACGTGGCCGAGCTCGTGGATGACGAGACGGACCAGGCGGCCCTCGTCCCCGCTGTCCAGCGCGCGCTGGAACTTGGCGAAGTCCAGTGTGACGTAGTTGGTCTTCGTCAGGCTCCAGTCACCCCAGGCGTAGCCGGAGATGTTCGACGCGTTGATGCCGAGCGTGCCGCTCACGTTGGCCTGCAGGTCGGCGAGGTAGGTGGTGCACCCCACCGCGTCCAGGGTCTCCCACAGGATCTTGATGGAGGGGCGCCGCTGCTCCGTCCACTGGGAGCCGGCCAACTTGAAGCCGAAGGTGGCCGCCAGCTGCTCCTTGAGCTGCTCGATCGACGCATCGGCCGGGTAGGGCTTGGTCGAGACGCAGGGGGTGGGGATGCCGGTGACGGACACCACCGGGGCCGGCGCGATGGGCAGCGCCTCGGCGGAGGTTGCGGCGGCGGAAACGGCGCCAATGGCCAGCGTGGCCATCAGGCCAGCGATCCATCTGCGCACTACCACTCCCGAGTTCCGGACATCGACGAATCCAAGAATCTCTCAGGTTTCTCAGCGAGTCAACTTTAGTGAACCCTCGCGACACTTCTGGGGACAACACTGTGGATAAAACGTATCAAGGGGCACAACTTGTCCACAGAGCCCTCGAGGCCGCTGATCTGACCCCCTCCCCCTCCTAGATTGACCGCCGGAAGGGAGGCCACATGCACGACCAGAAGAGGCCCAGCACGCCAGAGACCGCCCCGCCGGCCGCACCGAGACCGGCCGCGGTCCAGCTGCGCGCGCGCCGCAGCCCCAAGCTGATCGCGCTCGGGGCGCTGCTCGTCGCCGTCGGCGGCCTGGGCGCCGCCGCCCTCTACTCCATGAACGCGGACCACCGGGCGGTCGTGGTGATGGCGGCGGACGTGAGGCGCGGTGACGCCATCGAGCGGGAGGACCTGGCCGTCCTCGAGATCCCCGAGAGTCTCACCGTCGAGGCGTTGGGCGCCGCGGACCTGCCCGGGCTGGTGGGGCAGCGCTCGCTCACCGACCTCCCGCAGGGCGCCTTTCCGCTCGCCAGGCACGTGGGCGAGGATCCCCTGCCCGCCGGGAACGCCCTGATCGGGCTGCGGCTCCCGCTGGGCAAGCTGCCCACGGCTGACATGCCGCCCGGCACCACCGTCCGGCTGGTCGGGCTGGTCGAGGGCCGCGAGGTATCGGCGGACGCCGTCGTGGCCAGCTCGCCCGTGCTGCTCGACGACGGCTCCAGCTACTCGCTCGACGTCCGCGTGGCCGACGCGCGGGCCGACGAGGTGGCGCGGCTCTCCGCTGCGGACCTCGTCGCCGTGGTCGTGGTCAGGGGCGCGTGATGGCCGTCATCCTCCTCGCCTCCGCCAGCGGCTCCCCGGGCGCCACCACCACCGCGCTCGGCCTGGCGCTCGCCTGGCCGCGACACTCACTGGTGGCGGACTGTGACCGCGACCCCGGGCAGGCGGTCCAGGCCGGGTACCTGCGGGGCATGGACAACGGCGGCCGCGGCCTGATGTCGCTTGCCCAGCTGCACCGCGAGGGCACGCCCCTGGCTCCGGAGCTGTGGCGCCACACCCTCCCGCTCACCCAGGAGGGGGATCGGGAGCGCCGGTTCCTCCCCGGCTTCTCGACGGCGGGCGCCTCCCGCCTCTTCGAGCACGTGTGGGGAACCCTCGGCGAGGCGCTGGCCTCGCTGGACGAGCGCGGGATCGACGTCCTCGTCGACGGTGGCCGCATCTCGTCCACCGGCCTGCCGCTCGGCCTGCTGGCCGCCGCGGACGCCGTCGTGGTGTGCGTGCGCTCGTCGCTACGGTCGCTGGCGGCGGCCCGGATCCACCTCACCACGCTGGAGGACCAGCTGCGCTCCATGCCGTCTCCCACCATGGCGGCGCTCGCCGTGGTGGGGCCCGGGCGGCCGTACGCAGCGGGTGAGATCGCGGCCCAGTTCGGCGTGCCGTGCTGGCTCGAGCCGCCGTGGGATCCTCGGGCGGCCGAGGTGCTGAGCGACGGCGCCGTCGAGCCCCGCCGGTTCCACGAGGGCTCCTTCATGGGCCGCTTCCGGGCGGACGCCAAGGCCCTCTCCGAGCGCGTGACCCGCAGCCGTGCGGCCGCGTCGGTCGCGGTGGGGGCGGGTGCGCGATGAGCGTCGGACAGCTGCCGCCCTTGTCAGGCGCGCTCGGGCGCCTCGGGCTCGTCCCCTCCGAGGTTGAGCCCACGCCGGCCCCGGACCCGGCGTCGGCGCGCAGGGCCGCGAGCGCCCCCGTGCAGGCGCCGCCCGTCAGCGACGAGGTGGACTGGCAGATCGTGGTGGGCCTGCGGCGCGAGGCGGTGGAGCTGATCACGCGCGCGTCGGCCGAATGGCTGGCGGGCCGGGGGCAGCCGATGCCCGAGGAGGACCGGCGCGTCCGCGGCAGGGCCATGATCCGCAGCGTCGTGCACGCGCGAGCCCAGAGCCTGGGCGAGGCGGGGGAGGCGCTCTGGCCGTTGGCGCTCGAGCTGCGCTACGCGGACGCGGTGGAGAACGCGATCTTCGGCTACGGGCGGCTGCAGCCGCTGTTCGAGATCGGGGACGCGGAGAACATCGAGATCCACGGCTGCGACACCGTCACGGTGCAGTACGGCGACGGCCACCGCGAGTCGCACCCCGCCGTCGCGGACACCGACGAGGAGCTGGTGGACGCCATCCGGTTCCTCGGCGAGACTGCCACCCCGCCGCGGCCCTTCGACGACCTGCACCCCACGATGACGCTGGCGCTCGGCAACCGGTTCCGGCTCCACGCCATCGGATTCGGCCTGTCCTTCCGGCCGTCCGTGGTGATCCGGCAGCACCTCCTCACGGATGTGACCCTCGACGAGCTCGCCGACGACGCCATGCTCCCCCCGCACGTGGCCCGGCTCCTGCAGGCGGCGGTGCTGGCACGCAAGTCGATCGTCATCTCAGGGGATCAGGGCGCCGGCAAGACCACGTTGCTGCGGGCGCTCATCGCCGCGATCCACCCCCACGAGCGGTTCGGCACGCTGGAGACCGACTACGAGCTGTTGACCCACCTGCTGGGCCATCGCCGCAACATCCTGGCGCTGCAGGCGCGGGTGGGGATGGGCGAGACGTCCGGGGGCTCCAGCGTGGGGTCGTACACCGTCGCGGACCTCATCCCGGAGGCGCTGCGGCAGAACCTGACCCGGATCGTCGTCGGCGAGGTCCGCGGCTCCGAGGCGGGGGCCATGTTCGAGGCGATGCAGTCCGGCGCAGGATGCCTCGCCACCACGCACTCGCACTCGGCCGCCTCGACGATCGACCGGCTGGCCGCCCGCGTGGCGCAGGGGCGGGTGCTCAGCGTCGAGGATGCCATGCACCAGATCGCGCATCACCTCAACTTCATCGTCCACGTCACGCTCCAGGACGACGCGTGGCGCGGGGGCACCAGATCGCGGTTCGTCTCGGAGGTCCGGCAGCTGACGGGCTCGGTGGAGGCTGGGCGCCCCACCACGCACCTCGTCTACCGGGCGGGCACCGCCACCCAGCCCGAGCTGTTCCAGCCGGAGGCCGCGATGGCGGCGGAGCTGGCCCAGTTCGAGGGGGCATCGCCGTGGGCGTGATGCTGGCAGCGCTGGCCGGCTCGGCGGCGGGGCTGGGGATCCTCCTGGTCGCGCTCGGGCTGCAGCGCTCGGAGCGGTTACCCACACCCTTGTCCACAGGTGTGTGGACAAAGGTGGTCATGTGGTGGACAGCGCTCTCGCCGGTGCGGAAGGGCTGGTTCGCGGCCGCCGCGCTGGGCGGCATGGTCGCCGGCGTCGCCACCGGCTCCCTGCTGGCCCTCGTGCTCCTGCCCGCCACCGCCATCACCATCCCCCTCCTGCTGAGCGCACCGCCGAACCGCGAGGTGGAGGTGCTGGCCGGGCTGGACCGGTGGGTGCGGCTGATCGCCACCTCGCTGTCCTCGGGGCGCTCCATCCGCGACGCGATCTTCACCACCCGTACCCAGGTTCCCCCGGTGCTCCGCGAGCCGGTGACCAGGCTCTGCACCCGGCTGGACCAGCGCTGGCAGACCCGCGACGCGCTCTTCGCCATGGCCGACGAGCTGGCCTCGGCGGACGCCGACGCGGTGGTGGCCGCGCTCATCATCGCCTCGGCCAAGGGCGGCGCCGGCGCGCGGGCCACGCTGGGCGCCATCTCAGACAGCATCCAGGCCAGGCTCTCAGCCCTCCGCGAGATCGCGGCCGAGCGGGCCAAGCCCCGCGCCGTCGTCAAGCAGGTGACCTTCATCACGCTGGGCGTCCTCGTCGGCGCGATGCTGCTCAACCCCCAGTTCTTCGCCCCCTACGCCACCCCGTTGGGCCAGCTGATCGCGCTCGGCCTGGCCACCGCCTACCTCGGCTGCCTGGTGATGCTGCGTCGCATGACCGTGCCGCCCATGGCCCCGCGGTTCCTGCGGAGCGCGCCGTGATCGCGCTGGCCATCGGCTGCGGGATGGTGGCCGGACTCGGGGCGGTCATGATCGTGCGGGGCTTCAGCACGCCGCCGGTGCGCCTCGGCGACGCCCTCGACCTGCTGGACCACCGCCAGCCGACGGCGCCGCTCTCGGACCCGGCCACCGGCGCGGAGGCGCTGGGCGAGCGGATCCACCGTCGGCTGCGGCTACCGCTGACCGCCCGGCAGCAGCAGCTCCTCCTCATGCAGGGGCGCAGCGTCGGGGACTTCTTCGTCGAGAAGCTGGTGTGGACGACGGCGGGGCTCGCCCTGCCCGCGGTCTGGGCGGCCGCGCAGGTGGCGTTCGGGGGCTCCCCGGGCGTCGCGCCGCTGGGCATCGCACTGCTGGGCGCGGTGCTCGGGTACTTCGTGGCGGACCTGAGGCTCCGCGGCGGGGCCGAGCAGGAGCGCCGCGCAGCCACCGACGGCATCCACACGTTCTTCGACCTCGTGGTGCTGGAGCGCCTCGCGAACTCCTCGGCCGCCCAGGCGGCGGCCAACGCCGCGGCCGTCTCCGACGCGCCGCTGTTCCGGCGCATCTCGTCGGGTCTGGAGCGGGCCAGGATGGAGCAGACGCAACCCTGGCACGAGCTGCGCGAGGTGGCCCGCGAGTGGAACGTGCCCGAGCTGGCCGACTTCGCCGACGTCATGCAGCTGGAGGAACAGGGCGCCGGGCTGGCGGACGTGCTCCAGGCGCGCGTGCGGGAGCTGCGCGATGCCCACCTGGGCGCGCAGCGGACCGCCGCCCAGGAGGCCAGCGAGGCGATGTCGTTGTGGATGACCATCCCGGCCCTGCTCCTGGGGCTGGCGCTGCTGGTGCCCCCGCTCCTGAAGCTGCTGGCCACCTGATGTCAAGAGACAAACCCAAACTGTGGACGAGTTTCCACACTTTTCTGCCCCTCTGTGGATAACCCCAGAACTGACCCAACCCTCAACCAGACTTCACCCAGGAGGTTCCCATGTCACCCATCCACCACCTCGTAGGCCTCATCGTCTCGCTGCAGCAGGCCCCCCGCGTCCGCGACGAGCGCGGGCTCAGCCAGAGCACCGAGAACGCCATCCTTCTGGCGGGCGCCGCCGCCATCGCGCTGGTCGTGATCACCGCCATCACCGCCTACGTGACCGACCGGCTGCCGAGCTGACATGTCGCGGCAGTGCTGCACGACGGCGGTGGGACGGTGAGGGCGCTTCGGGCGCTCGGCGCCGTCCTCGCGCTCGCGTTCCTCCTCCTCGGGATCCCCTGGCTGCTGCTCCTCGTGGGCAGGCCGGGCGCGCTCCTCACCGCGGACTGGGTCACGTCGCTCACCGTGGCGATGGACAGCAGCGTGCTGGTGGGCGCGCTGAGCGCCGCCGCCTGGCTCGCCTGGGCCGTCCTGGCGGTCACCGTCGTGCTCGAGGCCGTGGCGGTGCTGACGCGGCAGCGCGTCGTTGTGGCGCTCCCTGGCACTGCCTGGCTGCGTCCCCTGGTGGGGGCGCTCGTGCTCGCGGCTGTCGCGGCGCCCACGGCCGCCGTCGCTGATGTCGGTGCCGCGCCGGCCGGCCCGCCGGACGGTGCCGACGGCGTGGCCCTGTCCGCCCCGGTCACGCCCGTAGCGTCGGTCGAGCAGCCCGCCGCCCCGGCACGCGTCTACGTGGTGCAGGAGGGAGACGAGCTGTGGGGGGTCGCCGAGCGGGAGCTGGGCGAGGGCGGCCGCTGGCGCGAGCTGGTGAGCCTGAACCCGGGGCTCTCGGAGTCGTCGCGGCTCCAGGCCGGGGCGCGCCTGGCCCTCCCCGAGGTGCCCGCCGTCGGATCGGTGGTGGTGGAGCCGGGAGACACGCTCTGGTCCATCGCGGGCACCGAACTGGGTGACCCTGAGCGCTGGCCGGAGATCCACGAGCTCAACCGGGATCAGGTCGCTGATCCGGACCAGATCGACACCGGCTGGGTCTTGGCGGTCCCCGGCGCCAACCCCGCCCCGCAGGCGACACCCGCTGCCGCGGAGCCCGTCGCCGCGGCGGTGCCCGTGGAGCCTGCCGCCGTGGCGGACGAGTCGGCCGTCGACGAGTCGGTCATGGACACGCCGGCCGTGGACGCTTCGGAGCCTGCGGAGGCGCCGGCTGAGCAGCTCACGGTGCCGGTCATCACGGCACCGCCCGTGGCCCTCCCGCTCATCAACGCCACCCCCACACCGTCGGAGCCGGCGATCCAGGCCACCGAGGTGGCCTCCTCCATCGACGAGTCGGACGACGGCGTGGCCGGCCTGCTCGGCCCCATCGGCGCGGTGCTGGCCGGGAGCATCCTCGCCGGGGTGGCCTCACGGAGGCGGCTCCAGCTGCTTACCCGCGCAATGGGGCGCCGCACGGTCCCCGTCGCCCCGCACCTGGCCCGGTTCTGGGCGGCGCTCGCCCGCACGGCCGAGGACGCCGAGCCGGGGCTGTCTCCCACCACGGTGATGCTGGGGTGGGCGGCCGACGGCGAGCCGGTCACCGCGGACCTGGAGCGCGAGCGGTCGGTGCTGTTCTCAGGGCCGGCCTCTGGGCCGGCCATCGCGGCCCTCATCACCGGGATCACTTGCACCCCCTGGTCGGACGAGACGCACCTCGTGCTGGTGGGCGGCAGCGAGTGGGCCGAGTCCTTGGACGACCCGCGGATCACCGCCCTGCCGGGCGCCGACGAGGGGCTGAGCCACCTGCAGCGGCTGTGCAGCCAGCGCCGCCTCGCGATGGCGGGACGGACCCTGGGCCAGCTGCGCGAGGACCCGGACCTGGCCGCGGCCTGGCACCCCGTCGTCGTGGTATTCGTCGCCCCCCTCACGCCGCTCCACCTCGACACCGTCACCGACGCCCTGGCCCTCGGCGAGGTTGGGGTGAGCGTCGTGGCAGAAGCGGCGGCCGCACCAGATGCCGGCTCGACTGTCGTCGTCGACGACCGGTCGGGCACCTGGCACGAGCAGGCGTTCGTGCCCCAGCTGCTCACGCAACCGGCCAAGCGCGCGGTGCTGGACCTGTTCCAGGCGGCCGGCAGCGCTGAGACGGAGCCGGCCCCCTGGTGGCGCACCGACGACCTGGCCTCCAACGTGACGCCGCTCCCCCACTCCCCCGTTACGCCCGAGGACCCCTTCATGAACGGACGTCCCACCTCCCCCGAACACCCCCTGCTGCTGCTCCTGGGAGACGTCGACCTCATCGGAACCCGGGGCGCCGTACCCGGCCGGGCGGTCGGCCAGTGCATGGAGTACTGCGCGTGGCTGCTCGAGCACCCCGGCAAGACGCCCACCGCCATGACCCGGGCACTGATGATCGCCGAGACCACGCGCCGGTCGAACGTCAGCCGGCTGCGCAGCTGGCTGGGCGCGGCTCCGGACGGCGAGCAGTACCTGCCGGACGCGTACTCGGGGCGGGTCTCGCTGGACCCGCGGGTGACCTCGGACTGGGAGAGCTTCCGCACCATGCTCAGCGGCGGCGTCAACGTGTCCTCGGACGCGGCGCTCGTCGCGGCCCTGCGGCTGGTCCGGGGGGAGCCGCTGGGCTCGTTCGAGTTCCAGTGGGCGTGGGCCCATGAGCTGCGCACAGACATGGTGGCGATGATCGTCGACGCCGCCTGCGTGCTGGCGGACCGTGCCCTGGACCGGCAGGAGGCGCAGGCCGCGCTCTGGGCCGTCCGGCGCGGACGCCTCGCGGCCCCGGCCTCCGATGCGCTGGCGGCTCGCGAGATCCTGGCCCTCGCGTTAGCCGGCCGCTCCACGGAGGCCGCCGGGGTGGCCGTGGCGCTGACCCGCTCGGCCAGGGCAGAGGGCCGCGACCTCGCGCCGGATCTCGCCCGCCGGATCCAGGCGGCGCTCCACGCACCGTCGACCCAGCACGCCCTGGCAGACGCTTAAACCAGGCCCAGCCCCGCCAGCGAGGGCTTCTTCGCGACGGCGTCGCGCAGAGCCTCACGGCCCGGGTCGCCGAACACCTCGATGAACCCGTCGACGAAGAGGCCGGGGAGCGCCTCCGCGGGACCAGTGGCGCGGCTGCCCACCACCGCCTCGAGGGTGCCGGCGGCGTCCTTGGCGGCCTTGGCCCGCAGCTGCTCCGGCTGCAGCCGGTTCATGCCCCACACCACCGACGAGTACTGCGGGTCCGTCAGGCAGGTCTGGAAGTAGACGGCGGCCGCGTCGCGCAGCTGGGCGTCGATCGCCTCCTGGCCCACCGCCTCCCGCGCCGCCTTGACGTCACGGCCGGAGTAGAAGGCCTCGATCGTGCGACGCATCCGGGTGAGGCTGGGCGTCAACCGGTGCTGGCGGGCGTCGATCATGAGGCTCAGCAGGAAGCCGAGGAACCTGTCGCCGTCGTCGTGCTTGCCGTAGCGGGCCACCCGCAGGGCGGGATGCAGCGTGCTGCGGGCGTCATCGTCGGACATGGCCGCAACCTACCACCGGCCGGCGAGGGCCCCCGTCACGAGAAGTGGACGATGTTGTTGAACACCCAGTCCGTCTTCTTCGTGAAGGTGTAGCCGCCGCCCGCCTTGGGTGTGGCGGCGTAGAACGTGGACACGGCGTAGGAGCGGCAGCCGTTGCCGCCAGAGGTGGCTGTGTCGCACTCGGTGCGCCACTTCCGTCCGTCCTCGGCCACCCATTCCGCGGTGGTGTTGCCGAGCGGGTTGCCCGCCCACAGGGCGCGCGGCGAGGCCACGTAGGTGAGGTTGTTGAAGACCCAGCCCTCGGCCATCCTCAGCGAGCCGCCCACGTTCCTCACCGTCGTCGCCCAGATCTCGGTGCGGCAGCGCTCGGTCTGGGAGTAGGGCTCGCAGGAGGTCCGCCAGGCGCGCCCGGACACGGTGTGCTGCCCCTCCGTGACGTACAGCGACACCGGATCGATGGTGTCGGCGGGCGCGATCACCGGGCGGCTCTCCGAACGGGAGGCCCCGTCGGCGCTGGCCAGCGATGCGGGGTTGAGCAGGTTGTTGGCCACCGACGGCACCGCCCGGCACGAGCTCCGCGCGTCTGCCACCACCGCGCCGTCGGAGTTGCGGGTCCAGTATCCGCAGAAGGCGTTGCCGGTGCCGCGGACCGTGTAGCCGCCGAGGGACAGACCGTCGATGGGCATCTCGACGCCGTTGCGCATCAGAACGAAGTGGACATGGCGGAAGGTGCCGCTGCCACAGGTCTCGGAGCCCGGCATCGCGGTCATGCCCAGCTGCGCGCCGGCCACGACCGACTGCCCCTCCTGAAGGCCGCTGGGCACGCTCTTGAGGTGGTAGTACTTCGTCTGCCAGCCGTCGGCGTGCTGAACGGTGACGTGGCATCGGGTGAATGAGCCGGTGCCGCCGATGTCCACCACGGTGCCGTCAGCGGAGGCCACCACCGCGATGGAGCCGCCGCCGGAGGCGCCAAGGTCCACGGAGCTGCGCACCCCCGAGGAGAACGTGTGCGTGCCGCCGGCCTGCACCGTCAGCCCCCAGCCGACGGGCAATGCCAGGGGGAAGGAGGGCAGGGTGGCCGCCTGGGCGGTGGGCGCGGGCACAACGGCGGCCACGCCGGCCAGCAACGCGGCCACGACGGCGCCGAACAGTTTTCTCACAGGACGTCTCCCTCGCAGGGCCGACACGACACTACGAGGGTAAATCAGATCCTGAGAGAAATCTAATAAACTTTTGGCAATTCCTCAGGTTGTGGTTGGCTCAGGCGAGCTGCAGCGCCCTCGCCACGATGATCCCGACGAACACGGCCGTCAGCAGGCCCACCAACGGCCACTGCCACATCGCCCGGCGCTCCTTGGGCAGGTACATGATGACGGCCGCGGCGGCCGCCCCGCCGAGCAGCCCGCCGAGGTGCCCCTCCCAGGAGATCCCCGACCAGGTGAAGGACAGCACCACGTTGATGCCGAGCCAGAACAGGATCCCCTTGACGTCGCCCTTGTGCTTGACGGCCAGCAGCAGCAGTGCCCCCATCAGGCCGTAGATGGCGCCCGAGGCGCCGATGGTGGACAGGAACGGCGGGGACAACAGCATCACCGCCGCGGACCCGCCCAGCAGCGCCACGAAGAAGACGGCCAGGTAGCGGGCCCGCCCCAGCACCTGCTCGATGGTGGGTCCGAGCAGCCACAGGACGAGCATGTTGAACAGGATGTGCAGCGGCGACGAGTGGGTGAAGCCTGAGGTGATCACCTGCCACGGGGCGCCGGTGGCCACGCCCGCCTGCCAGGAGTAGCCCTCGGACAGGCAGCCCGCGGCGTCGGTGAGCAGGATCTGGTTGCCCACCGGGCAAGTGCCCTGCGGGGTGAGCGCCAGGAGGTTGAAGAGGGTGCCGAACGAGCCACCCGTCAGCAGGACCCCGGCGAACACCGCCACGTTGACGGCGATGAGCGCGATCGAGGTGGCCCGGGGGTTCGCCACCCGCGTGCCGCCGTAGGGGAGCACGAGCTGCCGGGTCTCGCGGTGCCCGGTGGCCACGCACTCGGGGCACTGGAAGCCGACGGCTCCGGGGATCATGCAGGAGGGGCAGATGGGCCGGTCGCAGCGCTGGCACGAGATCCCCGTCGGCTGATCGGGGTGGCGGTAACACGTGGGCTGCGCGGCTTGCATGCGACGAGCGTACCCAGCGTCCTCCATGCGCCCGCGACGGCGGCCTCAGCGGCGCTTGGACTCGGCCAGGGCCGCGCGGTACTCGGGATCGTCCATCACGAGGTAGACCAGACCGCAGTCCTGCGGGCCGGTGACGCTGGCCTGACACAGGGTGCACGGCTCGCCGGGGCGCAGGGGGCACCGGGCGTCGGGGCGCCGCCTAGGGAAGGTCGGGGTGTCGCGCTTGAGCATGATACCCACCAGGGTACGCCTGGCAGTCGGAGCCTCCAGAGGCGGGTGGGCCGGTAAGTTGTGCCCATGGGTCACGGGCACGGGCACGGCAGTCACGGCGTCGTCGAGGTGGGGCAGCGCGCCCGCGCCCTGCTCATCGGGCTGCTGGCGGTCTTCGGGGTCCTGGCCGTCGCCGGGCTGATCTGGCTCTGGCCGAGCAGCGAAGAGGTGTCGGCCGCGCTCAACAAGATCGCCGACGCTCCGGGTGTGACGTACGAGCAGGCCACCATCGACGGCATCACGCAGGGCTGTGAGTCTGACGTGGAGACGCCGTCGGGCACGGCGGCCTGCCTGACGGCGGCCGTCACGCTGACGACGGGGCCGGACGCGGGCGAGCAGGCCTCCGTCGAGCTGACGGGGCCCAACGTGCACAACGGGCTGCGGGCCGGGGACGTGATCGAGGTGGCGCGGGTGCCCACCTCGGACGGCATCCACTACGCGTTCAGCGGGATCAACCGGCTGCCCGTCCTCTTCGTCCTGGCCGCGCTGTTCACCGTCGCGGTGGTGGCGGTGGCGCGCTGGAAGGGCCTGTTCGCACTGCTGGGGCTGGTCATCGCGGGCGGCATCCTCTTGGGATTCATGCTGCCGGCCATCATCGTCGGGAAGCCGGGGATGGCGGTGGCGCTCTCGGGGTCGACGGTGATCATGTTCATCGTGCTCTACGTGGCGCACGGGGTGTCGCTGCGGACCTCCGCCGCGCTCGCGGGAACCCTGCTCGGGCTGGCGGTCACCACGTCGCTCGGGTCGATCGCCGTCGCGGCGGCCAGGCTGTCGGGGTTCGCGGAGGAGAACGAGTACGACCTCGCGCAGCTCGCCCCCGGGATCAACTTCCAGGAGCTGCTCATGGTGGGCATCATCATCGGCGGCCTGGGTGTGCTCAACGACGTCACCATCACGCAGGCCTCCGCCGTCTGGGAGCTGCGGGCGGCGGCCCCGGAGTGGACGCGGGGGCAGGTGTTCGCTGCGGGCATGCGCATCGGCCGCGACCACATCGCCTCCACGATCTACACCATCGTCTTCGCCTATGCGGGCGGCGCCTTGACCATCCTGCTGCTGCTCTACTTCACCACCCGCGAGCCCCTGGACCTCTTCGGGCTGGAGATCTTCGCCGGCGAGGGGGTCCGGACGTTCGCCTCGGCGATCGGCCTGATCCTGTCGGTGCCGATCACGACGGGGATCGCGGCGCTCACCGTCGGCCCGGCACGGGTCCCGTCGGGCCCGCCGAAGCACAGCGACGTCGCGGCGCCCCCGGACGCCGCGCCAACCGACGAGGGCGGCACTGCGGCGGTGGCCCACGGGGACGCCGGCTGAGGTTGAATCGCGAGGAGCGAAGCGACGAACCCACCCCCGCTGGCTGAGGTGCGAGGAGCGAAGCGACGAGCCTCGAAGCCTCACAAACGTACCTTGTCAGCTCGCGTTCCTTAGGCTTCGAGGCCGCTACGCGGCACCTCAGCCAGCGATGCGGCGGCACCTCAGCCAGCGATGGGGCGGCACCTCAGCCAGCGATGGGGCGGCACCTCAGCCGGCGATGCGGCGGCACCTCAGCCGGCGATGCGGCGGCACCTCAGCCAGCGATGCGGCGGCACCTCAGCCAGCGATGGGGCGGCACCTCAGCCAGCGGGAGGGGCAGCTCAGCCGGGGGGCGGGGGGCGGCCGAGGGCGGCGTCAGCGGCCGCGACCCGGGACCGGCAGGCCAAGCCAGCCTCGCGGCTTGTGGTGGGCCCCTCCGACGCGCTCGATGCCCGCAAGCCTGGGGTAGCGCGCCCGGACCGCGACCTCGATGCGCTCGTGCAGCGTCGACGTGGCCGCGGGGCAGTCCTCGCAGGCGCCGCCGAAGTCCAGCGTGAGCCGGTCCCCCTCCGCGGCCGTCACGGTGATGATCCCGCCGTGAGAGGAGACGTAGCCGGCCAGTTCGCCGTCGAGGATCTCGCGGGCGATGAGCCCGAGCAGCTCGTCGGAGCCCTCCTCGACCTCCCAGCCCGGCAGGTCGACGGCGGCCGCGAGCGCGTCGCGGACGCGCGGACCGTGCTCGGTCCAGGTCCTGTCCGGGGCGAGCCAGGTCCAGACGCCGCCGCGCTCGACGAAGACCTTGGTCAGCACGCCGTACTCGATCAGCGGCCCGACGGTGCCGGGCGCCGCGACCACCCGGCCGACGGGCAGGTCGACGTCGACCACCCACCGCACTGCCGACGGCTGACCGGGGACGGCCTGGGGGTGCAGGGTGCGCTTCATGCCAGTACTCCGACGATCGTGTGGGCGAGGAAGGCCATCAGCCACGCGACCACCCCCAGGTGGACGAACGCGATGAGCGGCCACCGCCAGGTGCCGGTTTCGCGGCGCATGACGGCGAGGGTGGACATGCACTGCATGGCGTAGACGAAGAACACCAGCAGCGCAGCGATGGTGGGCGGGGTGAACACCTTCTCCCCGGCGCGGGGACCGTCGCTGTGGGTCATGGCCTCCAGGGCCGCCGTCGGGTTCTCCGGGTCCGAGGCGGAGGCCACCTGACCCATCGTCGAGACGAACACCTCGCGGGCCGCCAGGGAGGAGATGACGCCCACGTTGACGCGCCAGTCGAAGCCGAGGGGCTCGAAGACGGGCCCGATCGCGCGGCCCACCGCGGCCGCGGCGGAGTGGTCCAACGTGTACGCGGTGACCGCGACAGCATCAGCCGGGTCGACCCCCGCCTCGAGCAGCTCACCCTCGCCGCGCAGCGGGAGATTGAGCAGCGCCCACAGCAGGACGGTGGTGAGCAGGATGACGGAGGTGACCTTGCGCAGGAACGCCTTGCAGGCGTCCCACACGGAGATCAGCACCGTGCGCAGGCGCGGCAGCCGGTAGGACGGCATCTCCATGTAGAACGGCAGCCCGATCCCCGAGCGCCCCACGATCCGCTTCCAGAACCAGGCCGAGGTCATCGCCGAGGCGGCCCCCAGCAGGTAGAGCCCGAACATGATCAGGCCCTGCGCGCCGACGGGGCCCCACCGGACGTCGGGGGGCACCACCATGCCGATGAGCAACACGTAGACCGGGAGCCTGGCCGAGCAGGTCATCAGGGGGGCGGCCATCATCGTGGCCAGCCTGTCCTTGGCCGAGGGCAGCGTGCGGGTGGCCATGATGCCCGGGATGGCGCACGCCATCGAGCTGAGCAGTGCCACGAACGCCCGCCCCTCGAGGCCCGCCGACGCCATCACGCGGTCCATGAGGTAGGCGGCGCGCGAGAGGTAGCCGGAGCCCTCCAGCAGCGAGATGAGCACGAACAGCAGCGCGATCTGGGGAAGGAACACCAGCACCCCGCCCACGCCGGCCAGCAGCGCGTCGGCCACGAATCGTCCCAGCCAGGGCACGGGGATCGACGAGCGGGTCAGGTCGCCCAGCCAGGCGAACGCCTGCTCGATCAGACCCTGCAGCGGGGCCGCGACCACGAAGATGGTCTGGAAGAACGCGAACATCGTGCCGAAGAAGACCAGGGTCCCCCAGACGGGGTGGAGCAGCACGCCGTCGAGGCGGCCGGTGCGCGAGTCGGGGTCCGGGGGCGCGAAGTGGGCGGCGTGCAGGATGGACTGGGTCCAGCCGATCACCTCGTCCGGCTCGGTGGGCGGGAGCACCGGGGGCGCCGGCCAGGCCGATGGCGCGGCCAGCACCTGGCGCAGGGCCTCAACCCCCCGTCGCTCCCCCGCCACCACGGGCAGCACCTGCACGCCCAACGCGCGCGCGAGCCGCTCCGGATCCACTCGACCACCGCGTCGGAGGAGCTCGTCGACGAAGGTGAGCACCACGACGGTGGGCAGCCCCGCTTGCTGGACCTGCGAGACGAGGCCCAGGCCCCTCCGGAGGTTCGTGGCGTCAACCACGACCACCAGCCCGGCCAGCTCGTCGGCCTCGTCGAGCACCTGGGCGACGATCTCCTCGTCCGGGCTGATCGGGTCCAACGAGTAGGTGCCCGGCAGATCCTCCACGACGACGGGGCCGACCGCGGTCTCGACGCGCCCCTCATACCGCGACACCGTCACGCCCGGGTAGTTGCCCGTCTTGGCGCGGAGCCCGGTGAGCCCGTTGAAGAGGGTGGTCTTGCCCGCGTTGGGGCTGCCCACCAGAGCCACGCGGGCGGCGTCGGGCAGCGTGGGCGCGGGGGCGCCGCCGTGGTGGTGGGTCATGCGCTCACGTGGACGCGGCGCGCCTCGGTGCGGCGCAGCACGATCTCGATCCCCCCGACGCGGAACATCAACGGGTCGCCGAGCGGCGCCTTCCGGAGCCTGGTGACGGGCTCACCCGGCATGAAACCCAGGTCGAAGAGGCGCCGCGCGACGACGTCGTCGGCATCGAAGGCGGCGATGGTGGCCACCTCGCCGACCCCCAGCGCGTCGAGGGTGCGCGTCGTCCCGGCTCCCAGCTGCTGGGCTGTGGTGCACCGACGGCTCACGAAGCGTTCCACGAGGGTCATGGGAATAAGCTAACACCGGTCTTGCAAATTCGAATCCTGGGGGTCGGTTATGAGCTGAGGCTCGCCTAACCCCGCCGTCGCGGCACTTCGCATACCCCAGCCCGCCCGCTGTGCGACTTCGCATACCTGCGGCGTCTTCGCACACCCTATTGAGTGTGCGAAGACGGCCAACCTATGCGAAGTGGCCTCACCGAGCGGGCCAACCCATGCGAAGTGCCCTCACCGAGCAAGCAGCGGGCCTGGGCGAACTCCCACCCAGCAGTCAGCCCCGTGGATAGGGTGGAGAGGCAGTCAACTGGAGGACACATGCAGTACACCCACCTCGGCCGCTCCGGCCTCCTCGTCTCGCGCATCGTGCTGGGCACCATGAACTTCGGCCCGCACACCTCGGAAGAGGACTCGCACGCCATCATGGACCGCGCCCTGGACGCGGGCATCAACTTCTTCGACACCGCCAACGGCTACGGCGGCCACGGCCACCGCGGCCGCACGGAGGAGATCGTCGGCCGCTGGTTCGCCAAGACCGGCCGCCGCGACGAGGTGGTGCTGGCCACCAAGTGCTACGGCTCTACCCTCGACGAGGACGTGCCCAACTTCTCGAAGCTGTCCGCAGTCAACGTCCGTCGGTCCGCCATCGCATCGCTGCGCCGCCTGCAGACCGGCCACATCGACCTCTACCAGATGCACCACGTGGACCGCGCCACCTCCTGGGACGAGGTGTGGCAGTCCATGGACCGCCTCGTGACGGCCGGCGAGGTGGTCTACGTGGGCTCGTCGAACTTCGCCGGCTGGCACATCGCGGCCGCCAACGAGGCCGCCCGGGCGCGACACTCGCTCGGCCTGGTCAGCGAGCAGTCGCTCTACCACCTGGGCGCACGCACCATCGAGCTTGAGGTGCTTCCGGCGGCCCGCCACTACGGCCTCGGCGTCATCCCGTGGTCGCCGCTCGGCGGCGGCCTGCTGGGTGGGGTGCTCCGCAAGATCGAGGAGGGGCGCCGCGCAGATGCCGGCATGCTCAAGCGGGTCGAGGAGAAGCGCGCCCAGCTGGAGCAGTGGGAGGCTTTCTGCGACGAGCTCGGCCACCAGCCCGGCGACGTGGCCCTGGCCTGGCTGCTCCACCAGGACGGCGTGACCGGACCGATCATCGGCCCCCGAACCATGGAGCAGCTCGAGGGCGCCCTCCGCGCGCTGGAGATCACGCTCGACGAGTCCGCCCTCAAGCGCCTCGACGAGATCTTCCCCGGCCCCGGCGGACCCGCACCCGAGGCCTACGCCTGGTAACCGGCCAGTGACCGTCGCCAGCCTCGACGAGGCCAGCAGGATCCTCATCCTCAGCGGAGCCGGGTTGTCCACAGCCGCGGGCATCCCGGACTTCCGCGGGCCCGAGGGCCTCTGGACCCGCGACCCCTACGCGGAGCTGGTCTCGACCCTCTCCTGGTATCTCCGCGACGACGACGTCCGCAAGGCGGCCTGGCGCCGTCGTGCCCATCCCGCGATGTGGGCGGCGCAACCCACCCGCGCGCACCGCGCCATCGTCGAGCTGGAGCGGGCGGGGCGGCTGCGGGCCGTCGTCACGCAGAACACCGACGGCCTCCACCAGCTGGCGGGCAGCAGCCCCGGGCTGGTGCACGAGATCCACGGCTCGGCCCGCACCTGGCGCTGCGAGATGTGTGGGCGCTCGGGGCCGATGGAGGAGATGCTGGAGCGGGTCGCGGCCGGCGACGAGGACCCCCGCTGCCCGCACTGCGGCGGCATCACCCGCGCCACCGTCGTGCTGTTCGAGGAGGTGCTCGACGCGGAGGTGCTGGGGGCTGCCGTGGCTGCGGCCGAGGACTGCGACGCGATCGTCGCGGTGGGCACCACCCTGGGCGTCTACCCCGTGGCTGGGCTCTTCCCGTTGGCCCTGGAGCACGGCGCCTTCGGCGTCATCGTCAACGCGGAGCCCACCGCCTACGACTCCGATGCGCACCAGGTGGTCCGCGGGCAGCTGGACGACGTCCTCCCGGGCCTGCTCGGTGTCGACAGTTGAGTGACGAGGTGGTGGAGCGCGTGCTGCGCGCCGTCGAGCAGGTCCCGCCGGGGAAGGTGGTGGCCTACGGCGACATCGCGGCCCTCGTCGGCACCTCACCTCGCCGGGTGGGCACCATCATGAGCCACTGGGGCGGGGAGGTCTCGTGGTGGCGGGTGACCAACGCGGCGGGCCGGATGCCCGGGCACCTGCTTCCCCTGGCCCGCAAGCAGTGGCAGCGGGAGGGCATCGAGACCGACGGCGACCGCTGCCTGATCACCCGATGCAGGGCTGACCTGGGCCGACTGCTGGCCGATTACCGGGCCGCCGTCGCGGATCTTTCCTGAACAACTCCAGCGCGCGGGCCCCAGGTGGAGCAGACTGGCGGGCGTCACCGGACGTCCCCGCCCGCGGGGCTCGCCGGTCACGGGAGGAGGGGTAGATGTCGGAATCCGAACCTGAGCACGCGTCGGGGATGACGCAGGCGCACATGCGCTCGCAGAACCTCGCTCTGGTGTTCCGCAGGGTGGTGGAGCAGAGCGGGCACGTGTCCCGCGCGGGGATCGCGCACCAGCTGGGGATGACCCGCTCGACGGTGTCGCGGCTCACGGACGACCTGATCACGGGCGGGCTGGTGAGCGAGGGCGAGGCGGCCAGCGCGGGGCGCGGGCGCCCTGCGGTGCCGCTGTCCATCAAGCCAGGGGCCACCTTCGGGCTGGGCCTCCACGTGGGCGTCGGCACCCTGGTGGCCGGGCTGGTGGACCTGACCAGCAAGGTGACCGCGACCCGCCAGGCGTCGGTGGACGTCAAGCACCTGGGCATCGCGGGGACGATGGCGGAGCTGGCCGCGCTGTCACGCAGCGTCCTGGAGGAGCTCCCCACGGGCGCGCGCCTCGTCGGCGCCTACGTCGCGCTGCCGGCGCTGGTGGACCGGCACGCCGGCCTGATCATCCGTTCGACCCCGCTCGGCTGGGAGGGTGAGCGTCCCGCGGACCACTGGACCCTCGAGCACGACGGCGCTCCCGTTCCGCTCAACATCGCCAACGACGCGGACTGCGGCGCCGTCACGCTGCTGCGCGACGCCCACGGACGCTCCTTCATCATGCTGTGCGGCGACGCCGGGGTGGGCGGCGCCATCGTCGTCAAGGGCATCCTGCACCTGGGCGAGCACGGGTGGGCCAGCGAGATCGGCCACGTCTGCGTCGACCCGAGGGGCGCGCCGTGCCCGTGCGGGTCGGTGGGCTGCCTGGAGACGGTGGTGGGGTCGCACGCGCTGCTGGCGGGGTCGCGGCAGCCCACGATGGACGCGTTCATCCACGCGCTCAGCCATGGCGACGAGCGCGCCCAGGCTGTGATGCGGCGGGCCGCGGGCGCGCTGGGCATCGCGTTGGGCGCTGCCATCAACCTTGCGGACGTGTCGACGGTGCGGCTCAGCGGACACTTCGCCCGCCTCGAGCCCTGGCTGCGGGAGCCGCTGCACCGGCAGCTGCAGGGTCGCGTGGTCTGGGCGCGCAGGGCTCCCCTGGAGATCACGGCCCTGACCGACGCCCCCCTGCGTCCCACCATGGGCGCCGGGCTGGCGGCCATGGGCCCCGTGGTGAAGGATCCCGAGTCCTGGCTGCTGAGCGCGGGTTAGTCCTGGGTTAGTCCGGCATCTCGCAGGCGGCGGTCGCGCCCGGGAGTCGATGACGGTTCCGGGCGACCACCGCATAGCCCAACCCCGCGACCCTTCGCACGCCCGGCAGGCGGAGCAGCCGCCCGACGAGGGGCCAGGGATTCCGCGAGGCCAGCAGCACCGTCGCCACCGCGCCGGCGCCCACCGTCACCCGGCCGTCGGGCTCCACGCAGTGCAGCGCCGCGGCACACTTGTCCACAGTCAGCCTGTGGACAACCAGGTCTGCCGATTGGAAGGGCGTGGCCTCGATCCGGGCCCGCAGCCACCGCCCCTGCGCCGCGCGCACGGAGGCGGTGCAGAAGCCGCAGTCAGCGTCGTAGAGCACCAGCGGGATGGCCGGCCACACGTTGTCCACCGGGTTATCCCCAGGGTGTCGCGGCTGCCGGCGCACGCTCACGCCTCGGCCGGCTCCGCCGGGTTATCCTCCGACTTGTCCACAGCCCCGTCGTTCACGTCTGTGATGCCCCGCATGCGGGACCAGGTCCAGAGCATGAGGCCGATGATCATCATGGGCAGCGACAGCCACTGCCCCATGCTGAGGCCCAGCGAGAGGAAGCCGAGCTGCGCGTCGGGTTCGCGCCAGAACTCGGCGATGAACCGGAAGAATCCGTAGCCGCCGATGAAGGCGCCGGTGATCTGGCCCCGGAAGCGGGGCTTGCGGGCGTAGAGCCAGAGCAGGATGAAGAGCAGGAGGCCTTCGAGCAGCATCTGGTAGAGCTGCGACGGGTGGCGCAGCACGTCGCCGCCGGTGGGGAACCGCATGGCCCAAGGCAGGTCCGCGGGCGCCTCGCGCCCCCACAGCTCGCCGTTGATGAAGTTGCCGAAACGCCCGGCGGCCAGGCCGATGGGCGCGGCCGGCACCAGGAAGTCCGCCACCTGGAGGTACGGCCGCTTCTCGCGCCATGCGAACCAGGCAAGCCCGAGCGCCACACCGATGGCCCCGCCGTGGAAGCTCATGCCCCCGTCCCAGATCTTGACGATCTCCAGCGGGTTCGCGAGGTAGAAGGCCGGGTTGTAGAACATGGTGTAGCCCAGCCGTCCGCCGAGCATCACGCCGACGATGGCGGCCAGCAGGATGTCCTCGATGTCCGTCCGGGTCCACGGCTTCGGGACGGTGATCGAGCGGTAGGGCTCGTGCTTCAGGCGCAGCACCATGAGGCCGTACCCCATCGCGAACGCGAGGAGGTACATGATGGCGTACCAGTGGATCTTCAATCCGAAGATGTCGATGGCGACCGGATTGATGTCCGGGAAGGGCAACTCGAGGGGCGTCACGCCCCCAGCTTTCCACATCGGCTCGGAGGCCCTTGACCGGCGCGGCGGGCCGGTGGACACTCAGCTATCCGCCGCGAGACGAGGAACTCCCCATGGTCCGATCGATCATCGTTGTCACAGCGGCTCTCAGCCTCGCCGTGAGCGGGTGCGGCGCCGACGCCACACCGACCGGCACGCCGGCAGCAGCCTCGCCGTCCTCCCCCGTCGCGGCACCGACGGGGCCGGCCAGCAGCGTCGCACAACCCCAGCTCAACGGGGAGGCCGTGGCCGCGACACTCACGGCCGCAGGCTTCGATGCCGGCACCGCCGCCTTCGCCCAGCACGCCGCCGCGACACTTGAGGCCCCGGACCCGCACACCTTCGTGGTGCGGCAGACCTACCCCACCGGCGCGGTCGCGACCACGGCCTACCACCTCCACGCCGGCGCCGCACCCGCCGAGCCCACGATGACCGTGGACCTCACCGACGGCGACCTCCGGTACACGCTCGAGTACACCGTCGACGCCGCGACGCTGCCCGCCGATCTGCGCGCCCAGGTCGCCGCCGGGTTGCCGGGCGCGGCGCCGTCGGACGCGGACCGTGCCGCGGTGCTCGGGGCGCTGCTCCGGGCCCCGATGGAGGACGGCCCGTCGACCATCTCCGTCGTGGCCGACGGCGTCATCTCGCAGGCCCAGGAGACGGCCGTGGACTCGATGGGGGAGCTCACACGCCTGGACAAGACCCTGGCCGGCACGTCGTGGGAGGCGTACAAGTCCGGCAAGAAGGTGACCGACGCGCTCAAGACCAACGCCCTGGTGTCGACGGCGCTCGCCAGGGTCGCGGCGGCCCGGAAGTGCGCCGCCAACCCCACCAACGAGCTCACGAAGAAGGCGTTCGCGGAGGACCCGGCTGCCCAGAAGGAACTGCTTCGCCAGCTCGACGAGGCGGCCGACGAGATCACGGGCAGCGCCGCGGTGATGTTCGTGCAGATGGCGACCGACGCAGGCGCAGGGCTGATCACGACCGCCCCGTGGCTGGGGTTCATCACCAGCCCGGCCACGAACTACGTTTCCGAGACCCTCACCGGATCGATCAACGAACGCCTCCGCGCGGCCGAGCAGCTGGTGCCGGCGTGCACGAAGACCACCTACCGCGTGACGGGCGGCTCGGGGGTCACCGTCAACGCGACCGTCGAGTCGATGACGGCCCCGTTCGAGGTCAACGCCGCCGGCGACGGGTTCCGCCTGATCTTCAGCTTTCAGCCGGGCGACGATACGGGCAAGTTCGGCCTTGTCACCTACGAGGGCGGCGGCTCCGGAGTGACCATGAGCGGCTCCGGCTCCTACACGGTCGCGGGTGCGGACCCCGGGCCATACACGTTGACGATGACCACCCAGGGCTGCGTCGACGGCGGCACCTGCGCCACCAACACCGACAAGTTGAAGTTCACGCCCCAGACTGGGTAGCGACTCAGCCGGTCTAGTCCTCGTCCTCGTCGGGCTCCCAGGCGCGCGGAGAGATGTCCGGGCGGTTCGCCCACTCGTTCTCCAACAGCGGCGACGAGATCATCATGTCCGCCGTCGCGGTGTTGCAGGCCATCGGCACGTTCCACACGGCACCGATGCGCAGGAGCGCCTTGACGTCGGGGTCGTGCGGCTGCGGCTCGAGCGGGTCCCAGAAGAAGATGAGGGCGTCGATGCGGCCCTCGGCGATCATCGCGCCGATCTGCTGGTCGCCGCCGACGGGGCCCGACAGCAGCCGGGTGACCGGGAGCCCGAGCTCGTACTCGAGCATCGTGCCGGTGGTGCCGGTGGCGAAGAGGTCGTGGTGGCTGAGGGTGCCGCGGTTGTAGTTGGCCCAGGCCAGCAGTTCGGCCTTCTTGTTGTCGTGGGCCACCAGGGCGATGTGATGTCTGACGCCGGGCATGTCTGCCGCCTCTCTCCGATGTGCTCAGCCTAGGGCTGCGGCACCCGCCCGGCGCGGCTTGGCCATCTGTTGCCCCGCCAGAGGCATCCACACCTGCTGCGCCGCTGCGCGGCCCACCCGCGGCGGCCAGGCCTCACTAAATGTCATGCTGAGGGTCGAGTACGACCCTCAGCGTGACAATTAGCGGCGGCGGCCCTCGGGGGATGCCGCCTCAGAAGCCGCACGCGTGCCTGTCATCCTGGAAGGTGCCCCGAAGCTCACTCGGCAGCCGGGCCGAACCACCGCCGCGACACCTGCGCCACCGTCGCCATCAGCGTGCTCCGCCCTCCACTGGTGACCACCAGGCCGTAGACCATCCGCACGCCCGTCAGCACGTCCGCACCCTCCAGGTCCGGCCGCACCTCCTCCGCCGCGACCGCGGCCGCCACGTGCGGCGCGAACAGAGCCAGAAGCCGCTCGTTCCCGCCGAAGTCCGGCAGCTCCCGTCTGGCCTCCACCGCCATCTCGACGAAGGCCGCCGACTCCACCACGTCGTCGACCAGCACCTCCCACAGCGCCCAGAAGGAGCCCGGCCCGACGACGGCGCCCGCCTCCTCAAGACGGACGAAGTTCTCCTCGAACACGGCCAGCGCCAGGTCCAGGCGCTTCGGGAAGTGCCGGTAGAGCACCCCCTGGCCGACTCCGGCGCGCTTGGCGATGGTGTGCATGGGCACGTCGTAGCCGCGCTCGGCGAACAGTTCGCGCGCCGCCGCGAGCAGCGCCGCGCGATTCTCGGCGGCCGCTGCGGGCCCCCTATTGATCCTGCGGTGATGGCCGGGCATGCTGGACAGCATAGAACCGGACATTGTTGTCCGGTTGTCGAGGAGGAACCGTGTCTCAGAAGTTTGACCATTCGTTCGACGTCGTGGTGGTCGGCTCAGGCGGGGCCGCGATGGCCACCGCGCTGGGCGCCGTCGACGAGAACCTGGACGTCGTGATGCTGGAGAGCACCGGCAAGTGGGGAGGCAGCACCGCCATGTCCGGCGGCGGGCTCTGGCTGCCGAACAACCCGCTCATGCAGCGCGAGCGGGTGGCGGATTCACGCGAGTCCGCGCTCGCCTACATGGAGGCCTGCATCGGCGACGAGGGCCGCGCCACGTCCCGCGAGCGCAAGGAGGCCTTCGTCGATTCGGTGGCGGACTTCGTGACCACCGCCGAGCGCTACGGCGTCGAGTTCGTGCGCGCCGGCGAGTATCCCGACTACTACCCCGAGTTGCCCGGCGGGCGGATCGGGCGCGCCGTCGAGGTCAAGCCGCTGGACTCGAAGTTGCTGGGCGAGTGGTACTCGACGCTCCGGCTCACCGCGCCGCTGCCCATCAAGACCGACGACGTGTGGCTCATCCAGCGCGCCTGGTCCACGTGGGGCGGGTTCAAGCGGGGCGCGCGGCTGGTGTTCCGGGCGCTCAGCTTCGTCGGCACCGGCCGGCGGGGCGTGGGGATCGGGGCAGCGTTCGCCACCGCGATGTTCGACGGCGTGGTGCAGAGGGGCGGGGCCAAGCTGTGGCTGGACTCCCCCGTCGAGGAGCTGATCATCGACGACGGCCGCGTCGTCGGCGTCCGGATCACCCGCGACGGGCGGCAACAGACTGTCGGCGCGCGGCGCGGCGTGATGCTGGCAGGCGGCGGCTTCGACCGCAACAAGGCCATGCGGATGCAGTACCACGGCATCGAGGGCGACACCTCAGGCAACCCCGGCAACGTGGGCGGCGCGATCGCGCTCGGCCAGCAGGCGGGGGCAGCGCTTGAGCTCATGGACGACGCGTGGTGGGGCGCCTCCGTCATCGGCGCCGACGGCGGGGACCCGTCGTTCATCGTCGGAGAGCGGGCGCTGCCCTACTCGATCATGGTGGACGCCAAGGGAGACCGGTTCGCCAACGAGGCCGAGTCCTACGTGGACCTCGGGCACCACATGCTCGAGCACGACAAGGACGGCTCCTACTGGATCATCGGCGACGCCCGGCACGCGCGGCGCTACATGCGCACCTACGCGATGGACCCGCGGACAAACAAGAAGCTGGCCGCTGAGGGGTCGATGGCGAAGAAGGGCACGATCGAGGAGCTGGCGCGTGAGCTCCGGATGGAGCCCGCGCGGCTGCGGGCCACCGTCGACCGGTTCAACGGGTTCGCGCGGGCGGGGATCGACGACGACTACGGTCGCGGCAGGTCGGCCTACGACCGCTACTACGGCGACCCGTCGGTGGTGCCCAACCCCAACCTCGGCCCGCTGGAGAAGGGTCCGTTCACGGCGTACCGCGTGGTGATCGGGGACCTGGGGACCAAGGGCGGGGTGCTCACCGACGAGTTCGCCCGGGCGCTGCGCGAGGACGGCTCGGTGATCGAGGGCCTCTACGCGGCGGGCAACAACTCCGCCTCGGTGATGGGCCGCACGTACCCCGGCCCCGGCTCGACGATCGGCCCGGCCGCGGTGTTCGGCATCCGGGCGGCCCGCCACATGGCGGGGGCGGCCCGCGAGCTCGTCGGCGCGGGAGTTGGAGGGGAGGCCTCCACCCCCGCTCGGTGAGCCGTCCCTACACCGCTGGCTGAGGTGCCGCGAAGCGGCCCTCCCCCGCTGGCTGAGGTGCCGCGAAGCGGCCTCGAAGCCTCAGAAACGCAACCTGACAAGCAAAGTCTCACAGGTTTCGAGGCTCGTCGGTGCGCTCCTCGCGGCCCGGCTCACCCAGCCCTCCGCTGGGTGAGCCACGCCAAGCCGCGTAGCGGCGCAGCGTGTGTCGAAGCCCTGGCGCCCGGTTCGAGGACTCTGCCCCCCAAGTCCTCGGTGACCTCACGTTGGCTTCGACGCGGGCGCGCGTCGCTTCGCTCCTCGCGGCCCGGCTCACCCAGCGGAATGGCGGCCCGGCTCACCCAGCCCTCCGCTGGGTGAGCCACGCCAAGCCGCGTAGCGGCGCAGCGTGCGTCGAAGCCATCGCGAGCTGGTCTGTGGACTTGGGGCGGCTCCTCGAACCGGGCGCCAGAGGCTTCGACGCGGGCGCGCGTCGCTTCGCTCCTTGCGGCCCGGCTCACCCAGCGGAGTACGTTCGCCTGTGCCAAGGTGGAGGCATGCAGAAGTCAACATTGGGTAGGACCGGCCGCGAGGTCGGTGTGATCGGCCAGGGTTGCTGGCAGTTCGGCGGGGACTGGGGGTCGGTGAGCGACGACGCCGCCATGGCGGTCCTCCACACAGCAGCCGACGAGGGCGTCACCTTCTTCGACACCGCCGACGTCTACGGCGACGGGCACAGCGAGGAGCTCGTCGGCCGCTTCCTCAAGGAGCGCCGCGACGACGACATCATGGTGGCCACCAAGCTCGGCCGGCGCGCCTCCCCGCACGCCCCCGAGCAGTTCACGCGCGAGAACCTCCGCGCCTGGAACGACCGTTCGCGCACGCTGCTGGGCGTCGACACCATCGACCTCATCCAGCTGCACTGCCCGCCCACGCCCGTCTACTCCGACGATTCTGTCTACGACGCGCTCGACGAGATGGTCCAGGAGGGCCGCATCCGCCACTACGGCGTGTCCGTGGAGACGGTCGACGAGGCTCTCACCGCGATGGCCCGCCCCGGGGTGGCGAGCGTCCAGATCATCCTCAACGTGTTCCGCCGCAAGCCCCTGGAGAAGGTGCTGCCGGCCGCGCTCGAGGCGGGCGTCGGCATCATCGCGCGCGTGCCGCTGGCCAGCGGCCTCCTGACGGGGCGCTTCACGGAGTCGACGACGTTCGCCGTCGAGGACCACCGCACGTACAACCGACAGGGTGAGGCGTTCGACCAGGGCGAGACGTTCAGCGGCGTGCCGTACGACGTGGGTGTCGCGGCGGCGCGCGAGTTCGCGGCGATCGTGCCCGACGGCGTGACCCCGGCCCAGTTCGCGCTGCGCTGGGTCGTCGACCAGCCGGGCGTCTCCGTCGTCATCCCGGGCGCGAGCCGTCCCGAGCAGGCGAAGGCGAACGCCGCGGCCGGATCACTGCCGCCGCTGACCGACGACCAACTGGCCGCTTGCGAAGCCATCTACAACGAGTACATCCGGGAGCACGTGCACGACCGCTGGTGATCTCACTCCGTTGCTGAGCCCATGGCCACTTGAGGACGGGGCACGAACACCAGTCCCGTCCTGCCGATCATCTGCTACCAGCCTCCGCTCAAGAAGACTTGCCGCGCCTGATCTCCCTCCTCGAACCCGTAGTACCGTCGCTTCCCGCAGCGCGCGCACTCCTGGTGGGTTGGCTTCCCGTCCTCGATGTTGTGACGGGTGAGGAACCTATGCCGTCCGATCCGGCACAACAACCTCTTGGACATTGCAGCCTCCTTTCGGGCGGTGTTCTTCGCGTCTGACGTTGGTCACGGTCAGCCGCTGGCAGATCTGTCACCTGAGCGGATGCTAACTCTGGTGTACCCCTCACGCGATAGTCGCCTGGGCTCCACATCGATTGGTGCGGAAGCGCGGAGCGGCAGGCCCGGTCTGGGCCCAAGCCACGAGCGGATTCAAGCCGCGGGTGAAGTGACCACACACCCCGAACCTGCCGGAGCCGGCACGCCCTTTCGTCTCGCGGCGCTCCAAGCCCGCGCGCCGTACCCGCCAGGACCCTCCCCCCATCGGCGAGCACCGTGCCCATGCGAGATGTCGCCCCCCGAGTGCGCGGGCGGCGCCTCGGAGTGCGGTGACGCACGCTAACCGCCAAACTCCTCTTCAGGTCCAGGGCCTGCGGAGGCCCGCGAGCGCAGTCACCAAGCTGACCCACGACTGCGCTATCTTGTGCGCGACGCCCCTCGGGCGCCAGTCACACCTACAAAGGACCGTTCCATGACGCAGCCCCCTCAGGATCCGCAGCAGCCCTACGGCCAGCCTGCCGGCGACCAGCCGCAGTACGGCCAGCCCACCCCCGAGCCCCAGTACGGCCAGCAGCAGCCCTACGGCGCCCCCTACCAGGGCCAGCCGCAGTTCGCCGCCGGCGGCCAGGTGGGTCAGAAGTCCAAGATCGTCGCCGGCATCCTCGGCATCCTCCTCGGCGGCCTGGGCATCCACAACTTCTACCTCGGCTTCACCAAGAAGGCCGTCATCCAGCTCCTCATCACGGTGCTGTCCGTCGGCTTCCTCTCCTGGGTCTCCGCCATCTGGGGCCTGGTCGAGGGCATCTTCATCCTCATCTCCAAGCCCGGCGAGCAGTGGCACCGCGACGCGGCCGGCCTCGAGCTGACCGACTGATCCACACCCCGATCACCTGAGGGCCCGTCGACGTATCGGCGGGCCCTCAGTGGTTCTTGTGAGTGAGATTCGGGTCGGCGGCCGCACGGAGCCGCGGAGTTCCCCCGGCCTCTCCTGTTTCCGCCCACTGGACCCCGTTGAGCTGACCGGCGGAGGCTCTGGAAGCGACCCCTCCCCGCTGGCCGTAGCGCCGCGGAACAGCCTCGGAACGACCCCTCCCCGCTGGCTGAGGTGCCGCGGAACAGCCTCGACGACCCCTCCCCGCTGGCTGAGGTGCCGCGGAGCGGCCTCGAAGCCTAAGAAACGCAACCTGACAAGGTCACTCTCCCTAGATACTCGTCAAGATGGTGCGGTCCTTCGTGAAGGCCGAGCTCTTCCGCGTCACCCTGACGGACGCGCGCCCAACGTCGCCTCTCGGCAGTCGACCGTGAGCCCACCGTCGGCGCGCACGGCCTGACGCAACACCTCGTCGGCCCCGACCGTGCAGCCGGGCCAGACCACACTGTCGATCAGAACGCCTTCGACCACGGCCCCGTCGCCCACGACACTCCGGCCCCCGTTGGCCACCAGGTTCGCCCGCAGGTAATCGGCCGGCGTCCCGCAGTCCACGACGTCACCGCGCAATCGGACGAACTCGAGTTCGCCGCGCTCGTGGGCCGGTCCCCACACCAGGGGATACAGCCCCGCGAACCGATCCGGCAGGCCCTCGACGAAGCGATGCGGCAGCAGGCTGACGCCGACGTAGCGCCAGCGGCCGAAGTCCGCGGGCCCGTCGCCGGCCTCCGTGACGAGGAGCCGCGGGAACTCGCCGGACCAGCCGGCCATGAGCTCCGACAGGTCGTCGGTCAGCCAACTATCGGCGTTGTGCAGGAGCACGTCTGCCTCCCCGATCCATCCGGACAGGTGTCCCAGCGCGCCGGCGCTGCCGAGCAGGGCAGGTTCATGCGACACCGTGACGCCGCTGCCCCGGAGGTGGGAGTCGATCTGATCGGCCAGGTGGTGCGCGTTCACCGCGGTGCGGGAGACGTAGGGGCGGATGCGGTCGAGCGCCCAGTCCAGGAGGGGGCGGTTGGCCACCGGGCACAGCGGTTTGGGCCGCAGGTCGGTGAGTGGGCGAAGCCGACGGCCCTCGCCGGCCGCCAGGACCATGCCCACCAGTTCTCGCTTCGTCACGTCGGCCAGTCTGCCCCGACCGCAGCGCCTGGCACCAGAATGAGGGCCTGCAAGGTCCTTGGCGTTTCCCAGACCCTGAACGTGCTCGGCCTGCCGGCGCCGCTGGCGCCTCGACGCGGCCCCTCCCCGCTGGGGCTCCTCGCACCTGAGCCAGCGAAACCGGCGCTCGTCAGACCTCCACCGCCAGGATCAGCTCACCGCCCGCGACTCCTGCAGCACCTGCGGTGGCATCTCCCGCCTCAGCTTCCACGTGATGGCAATCGGCCGCTCTCCCCGGTGCTCGACGTAGTCGGCGTCTCCCAGCAGCAGGTAGGGGGCGCCTCCCCCGAACTCCCACACCTTGCTCCCCCGCACGTACAGCAGCACCTCTGAGCCGTTCGACCGCTGAGTCAGGTAACGCTGCCCCGTGGGAGACGCCGCAGAGGTGCCCGACTGCGACTCCCAGTGGAACAGCGACGCGTTGATCGCGTAGTCCCGATACATCGTTGTGGGCGAGAAGTGCGCCTCCGACTTCACGAGCGTCACGAGCAGCGTGTCGACGTCGAGCTCACGGTTGTAGAACACGCCCTCGCGCATGTGTCGGGGCGAACGGGTCAGCGTGGCGTGCCCGAGCGCCGCCATGAGCTCCTCCCGCGAGTAGTGGGCGTGAGACCTCAAGGGCGTACCGCGAAGGCGCCCGGCTAGGGGTCTGGCGACGTGCTCAGCCCGGTCGAGCGCCCACCCGAGCGTCTGCCGTGCCTCCTCGCGAAACGCCGGCTCTCCCCGGAGCGCGACGAAGCCCTCAGCGAGACTCGCAAAGCCACCCCCGTCCGGCCACAGCGAGAAGAAGAGCATGTCAGCCCACCGACGGTCGGCCGGCGAGAGCGAGTCGTAAGCCGGTGCGCCGTCGGAGAGGAGCTGAAGGTACGCGTCGTGCCGGCTGCGGTCGTCGACGTGGGCCAGAGCCTTGAGCCGCTTGAGCAACGCCTCCTCGAAGGGGCCACCGGCCAATGTGGGGAGGCCGGCCTCGCGGCGTAGGCGCGTGAATGACCCCTTGCCGAGGAGGTCGCTGAGTTCCGCACCGCTCTCGGCGAGGAAGGTTGCGAGATACACGTCGCCGACGGCGCGCATCTCCGTCAGGAAGTGCTTCCACCTCGTGGCGATCTGCGCCTTGATGTTGCTCAGCACCTGGGCCTGGGTCACGTCGTCGAGCACGATCTGCGACCCGGCCGGAAGATAGGGGAACCCCCGCTCCACCTGGGTCTGCAGCTCGCGACGTGAGCCCCCCGTGATGGCGCGATACCGCTGAGCCAGGTTGAAGTCCTTGCGGTGGTGGCCCACGAAGTCGAGCACCGTCAGCACCGGCTTATCTGCGGTGCGCCGCAGGCCACGGCCCAACTGCTGGAGGAAGACTGTGGCGCTCTCGGTGGGCCGAAGGAAGAGCACGGTGTCGACGTCCGGGATGTCGACGCCCTCGTTGAAGAGGTCCGCGGTGAACAGCACCACCAGCTCGCGGCGCGTCAGCCGCGACACCGCCGCTGCCCGCTCGGAGGCAGGGGTGTCCCCGTGCACGGCCATTGCCGGGAGGCCCGCGGAGTTGAACACCTCGGCCATGTAGCGGGCATGGGCCACGTCGACGCAGAACCCCAGCGCCCGCATTGTTCCCGGATCTGCCAGCTTGCGCCTCAGCTCCTGCACGACGACGCGGGCGCGGGCGTCGTTGCCGGTGAAGATGCCCGAGAGCTGGCCGACGTCATAGCGTCCGCGGCGGAAGTCGACGGCGCTGAGATCCGTCGTGTCGGCGATGCCGAAGTAATGGAAGGGGCTGAGCAGATCCGCACTGAGCGCGTCCCACAGGCGCAGCTCGTAGGCGGCGCGATTGCCGAAGAAGCTGCGGACGTCGACCCCGTCCGCGCGCTCCGGGGTGGCGGTGAGCCCGAGCAGTTCCTGGGGCTCGAAGTGATCGAGGATGCGCCGGTAGCTGGAGGCCTCGGCGTGGTGGAACTCGTCGATGACCACCACGTCGAACCCGCCGCGGTTCATCGCCGCCAAGTTGTCCGCGTTGAGGGACTGCACCGACGCGAAGACATGCCGCCAATGAGTGGGCCGCAGCCCGCCGACGAGCAGTTCAGCGAACCCGCCGTCGGCCAGCACCTCGCGGTAGGTGCGCTGGGCCTGCAGCAAGATCTCTTGGCGGTGAGCTACGAACAGCAGGCTCGGCCGCGAGCCGCGGGCAGCAGCGAGGCGCTGATAGTCCAGCGCCGCCACAACGGTCTTGCCGGTGCCCGTGGCCGCGACGACCAGGTTGCGGTGGCGCCCGTGCACCTCGCGCTCGACCTCGAGCGCCTCGAGGATCCGCTCCTGATGAGGCCACGGCCTGACCTCGAGCCCCGAGACGGCCAGCGCCGCGGTCTGGCGGGACTTCCCCGACGCCTGCGCCAGAGCGCGCTCGAGCCGTTCGCCGTCGGCGGTGGTGTACGGCTCGAAGGCCGGATCGTTCCAGTAGCTCTCGAAGGTGGCGGTGAACTTGCGCAGCAGGTCCGGGGTGGACGTGGAGGTGAGCCGCACGTTCCACTCGACCCCGTCCAGCATCGCCGTGCTGGTGAGGTTGGACGAGCCGACGTAGGCGGTGTCGAAACCGGTGTCGCGGTAGAAGCGCCACGCCTTGGCGTGCAGCCTGGTGCGCGAGGTCTCGTAGCTGATCCGAACCTCGGCCCCGAACTGCTCGATCAAGCGGTCAAGCGCGGCTCGCTCCGTGGATCCCAGGTAGGTGGACGTGATCACCCGGAAGGGGATCCCGCGCTCGTGCAGGCTGCTCAATTGCCTCTCGAGCGTGCGGATGCCGTGCCACTTGATGAACGCGCAGAGCAGCTCGACTCGGTCTGCCGAACCGAGCTCGGAGGCGATCTCGCTGCCCATCGTCGGCTCGCCCCGCGCGTTGGTGAGGAGGGCGGGCTGCGAGAGCGGGGTCTCGGGGGCGCCGAGGTAGCGCGCGGGCTGGCCCGGAGCTGGAGGGCGAAGCAGCGACAGGAGCCGGGTGGGCTCGCCGTCGACGCGGTCGTCGTCGGCGCCCAGGCCGGCGAGCACCTGCTCCAACGCCTCGCGGCGCGCCGGCTCGGCCAGCGAGGAGAAGGCGCCCCTGGCGACTCGCCCCACATGCTCGGCGAGGATCGCGGGAAGCTCCGCCGACTCGATGGACGCCGTGGTGGGGTGAAGCGTGGAGTGGTCGATCCGGCGGCGAAGCGCCCGCGTGATCAGCGCGTCGTAGAAGCCCTCGGGCACGTCGCTGCTGCTCACAGGCCCCAGCATTGCAGCTCGCCCCGACGAATCAGGCCCGCCCCGCCTTGTCAGCCCGGTTCCGCCGGGAGATCGAGATGCATGTCGAAGTTCGGGACCCGCACTCCCCTCGTCGAGTTGTTCAGGTTCTCCCTGTCGACGACGAAGCCGAGCCGCTCGAAGACCGGCCTCGCGGTCCGGCTGGCGTGGGTCACGACGCGGGTGTGCCCCCGCCGTCGGGCCTCCTCAAGGACTGCCTGGACGAGCATCCTCGCCACCCCCTGCCCGCCCGCGTCCGGGTGGACGAACAGCATGTCGAGGACGCCGTCGTCGGTGAGGTCGCTGAACCCCACCACTCGCTCCCCCGCCACCGCGACCACCGTCCAGGCCGCCGCCCGGCGTCGGCCCCACGCGTCGAGGTCCACCTCATCGGGCGACCAGGCCGCCAACTGCTCGGGCGTGTAATCCGCCGCGGCAGTGACACGCACCGCCGCGTGGAAGACCTGCCAGGTGGACTCGGCGTCGGTGTCGCGGTAGGGGCGGAGGGTCACGGTCATCCCGGAACGCTACTGCCGAGTCCCCTGTTCACTCGGCTACCCATTCCGAGACGGGGGCGAAGGGACTCGCTGTGCGGTCAGCAGCCACACCGCCACACCGACCAGGATCGCAAGAACGGGCGCCCCTATTCCGCCCAGAGACACGCCAGACATCCCGATAATCAGGGCAGCAAAGGCGCCGATCGCGTGCGACGGCGACGCGAAGGCGAGCTGAAGTGCCCCAACGAGCATGCTCAAAAGGGCCAACCCCGCGATGACGTAGATGATGTCCTCTGGAAGCGCCAGGACCACAGGCAATACGAAGCCGGCGAGCAGGCCCGCCACCAACAGGCCGACGGCTCCTACGACTGCGGCCGTGTACCTCTGCTCTCGCGGTCCCGCATCCCGTCCCGCGACGATAGCCGTCAGCGGTCCGGCCAATGCGACGGCATGGCAGAGGAAGAACGAGCCGACAATTGACAGCAAACCGGACACAGCCACCAGCGGGCCGAGCGGCGGCTCGAACTCATTAGCCGCAAGTACCCCGAAGCCCTTCAGGATGTCAGCCAGGACGAGGAGCACCAACGGCAGCGACACCGAAACGATCGCCCCCACACTGAAGTGCGGCGCCACGAAACCAGGCACGTTGAGGGTGAAGGTCAATCCGCCGAGCTCAATCGGGAGTAGCCAGAGTGTCACTGCGAAAGCCACGGCCAAAGCGGCCGCCAAGGGTGGAACTCTCTTCAGGAATGCCGTGGCCAGTAGGAACGCGATCACGATCGCTCCGCCGGCCAAGGGCTGATTCGCCACCCCGTGGACCATCTTCAGCCCGTAGGACATGAAGACGCCGGCGATCATGCCCATGACGATGGGTATCGGCAAGTGCTTGGCCAGTGCGCGCATCAAGCCTGACCAGCCGAGGAGGAAGACGATGATGCCGGCCACGAGGTAGCCGGCGACCATCTCGCCCAAACTGAACTGGGCCAGCATTGGGCCCATCACCACAACGGCGGGTAGTGAAGGCATGACGACCAGCGGCTGCTGATAGCGCAGCGAGAGTGCGACGGTTGCGATGCCTCCCAGGACGTTTCCGGCCATGATCCAGGAGATCGTCTGTTCCGCCGACAGCCCAGCCTGCTTGGCGGTCGCGGCGTAGAGAACGAACCCTCCGACGATGCCGAAGATGATGGCGGTCACCGCCGCCGCCACGTTCTGTGCGTTCGGTCGCATGGCATGCAGACCCTGGACGCGAGGCAGATCAGATGTTTGGCCTGCCTGTGCCACGGTCACTCACCCACCCCAGGGACGCTACGGGCCGCGAGGGCGACGGGCGCTGGGGTCGAGTCCCTGATGACGCAAGCTTCGATTTCGGTGCCGCCGATGACGGCACCGATGATCGGCCTCATCGTCCGGTCTCGTCGGCCTGGGCGTGTGTGGAGAAGGCAGCGTCGAAGCTGGCGGCCGGTGGGTCGAACAGGTTGGCACGGACGAAGTCGACCGCCTGCTTGGCGCCGCGGAGGCGGTCCATGCCCGCATCCTCCCACTCAATGCTGATCGGGCCGGTGTAGCCGATGGCGTTGAGAGTGCGGAAGCACCGCTGCCAGGGGACGTCCCCGTTGCCGGTGGACACGAAGGTCCACCCACGGCGAGGGTCCCCCCAGGGCAGATGCGAGCCCATCCGACCATTGCGGCCGTTGCCGGTTGCCATCTTCGTGTCCTTGCAGTCGACGTGGTAGATCCGGTCGGCGAAGTCGACCAGGAAGCCGACGGGGTCGATCTCCTGCCACATCATGTGGGAGGGGTCCCAGTTCAGCCCGAACGCCTCCCGGTGGTCGATCGCCTCCAGCGTCAGCTTCGTCGACCAGTAGTCGTAGGCGATCTCGGAGGGGTGCACCTCGTGTGCGAAGCGAACCCCTTCGGAGTCGAACACGTCGAGGATGGGGTTCCACCTATCGGCGAAGTCCTGATAGCCGGCGTCGATCACTGAGTCCGAGACCGGCGGGAACATCGCCACGTACTGCCAGATCTTCGAGCCGGTGAACCCGACCACCGTGTCGACGCCCAGCTTGCGCGCCGCGACGGCGGTCAGCTTCATCTCTTCTGCGGCGCGCTGGCGGACCCCTTCTGGGTCGCCGTCACCCCACACTGCGTCGGAGACCATGTCGCGATGCCTGAAGTCGATGGGATCGTCACAGACGGCCTGGCCCTTCAGATGGTTGCTGATCGCCCAGACACCGAGGCCGTACTTCTCGAGCGTTGCCTGCTTCGACGCGACGTAGCTGTCGTCCTCGGCGGCTCGGTAGACGTCGAGGTGGTCACCCCAGCAGGCGATCTCAAGACCGTCGTAGCCCCAGCCGGCGGCGAGACGACAGACCTCGTCGAAGGGCAGGTCGGCCCATTGGCCGGTGAACAGCGTGACGGGACGTGACATGGCGGATCTCCTGAGTCGTCGCGGGGTTGAGTGGTGTGGGGGGTGAGTTGGAGGCGGCCCGCCGACTTGGGCCGTCGTGCTGGAGTCAGTCGAGGAAGACCTGACGGTTCTCGGCGGCGGAGGTGTAGACCGCTTCGAGGATCTGGGTGACGCGGAAGGCTTCCTCGGGCTTGACGACGGGGTCGGTGTCGTTCAGGATCGCGTCGATCCACTGCTTGGCCTCGACGACGCCTGGCGGCTCGTTGCGGCCTTCGAAGTAGGCCACGGCGCTGACGTCGGAGAGCTGCTCGTGGACGAGTTGCCCGTGTCGGGTGCCGTTAAGGATCAGTTCGTCCTTCTTGTAGCTGGCACCGGAACGGATCTCGGCCCCCATTTCGGTGCCGCAGAGAGTGGTGCTGGCCTCTCGGGAGTCGAGGACGTTGAGCGCCCAGGAGGCCTCGATGACGACCGTGGCGCCGTTGCGGAACTTGACGAAGGCCATGGCGGAGTCTTCCACCTCGAAGGTGGTGGTGTCCCAGGGTCCGTAGTAGTTGCCGGATGCGGCCGATTCGAGGTGGCCGAGTTCGTAGTTGACGGAGCCGACGACGCTCTCGACGTCGTAGTTGTCCATGCACCACAAGGTGATGTCCAGGGCGTGGGTGCCGATGTCGATCAGGGGTCCGCCTCCCTGCTGGCTCTTGTCGGGGAACACTCCCCAGGTTGGGACCTGGCGGCGTCGCACGGCGTGCGCCTTGGCGTAGTAGATCTTGCCGAGCTCTCCGTTGATGCTGCTGGTGTGCAGGGTCTGGACCTCAGGGCGGAAGCGGTTCTGGTAGGCGACGGTGAACTTCTTCCCAGAGGCCCTCCATGCGTCGAGCATCTTCTGGGCGTCGGCGGCGCTGTGTGACATGGGCTTCTCGCACAGTACGTGCTTGCCGGCTTCGAAGGCCGCCACGGCGATCTCGGAGTGGGAAACGTTGGGGGTGCAGATGTGCACGACATCGACGGCCGGATCGGCGAGGAGCTCGCGGAAGTCGGTGTAGATGGCCGCGTCGGGGCGGCCGGCGGCGATTGCGGTGGACTGCGCCTTCTCGACGATGAGGTCGCAGAACGCGACGATCTCAGCCTTGTCGGCCACGGCCGCCAGCGAGGGGAGGTGCTTGTGGTTGGCGATGCCGCCGCACCCGATGATTCCGATTCTTACCTTGTCCATGGCTGTTGTGTTCCTGTTCTGGGTGATGATGTGAGTGAGGGCTCTTGGGCGTTGAGCCGGCCGAGCTGTGTGTCGAATCCGGGTGAGTCCTAGTTGGCCTGCGATGTGGGGGTTGGGGTCTCGATGAGGCGCTTGAGCATCTCCTGATGCCTGCGCACCTGGTCGATCTCGCTCATCAGTTCGCCCTCGGTTCGGTCCTGCGAGTAACGCTGGCCCTCGTACTCCGAGTTGATGTACCCGTCGTAGCCGCCCTCCTTCAGTACCCTCAGCGGGCCCTCGTAGTCGAACGACACGTCCTGGTACTGGCCGGGGCTCCCGGGGATCTCGGTCATGTTGAGGAACTTGCCGTGGATGGACACGACCAGCGGAAGTACCTCTTTGAGGTCCTCGGGTGTGGTGCGCGAGAACAGCAGCGCCTCGGCCATGACCTCGTAGTCGATGTCTTCGTGGCCCTCCACATTGGAGTTGACCAGGTCCTTCATGAGGGCGAACGCAGGTTCGAGGTCGCTTGCGGCCTCCCCTGTCTTGAGGTAGCGGGCGAACCCCGAGCGGATGTTGCCCGCTGTGTGGAGGGACATGTCGACCTCGCGGAGCGCATTGCCGGCTCCGAACTTGTTCTCCATGCAGAGCTCGACGACGAGGTCACAGGTTTCGGGCTTGGCGCCGTGGCGGACGTACCAGTCGAGGAGGACCTCAGTGGGCCGGAAGGCGAAGATGCCGAAGTCGGGAACGATGCCGAGGTGTTGGGTGCCGGTCCTGTCCACGTAGTCGGCGATCTCCTGGACGTAGCGTCCGTCCAGCGGGATGGGCTGGTGGATCTCCTTGCCCAGCTTGATGTCGAGTTCCTCGGCGACGGGCAGAGCTGCGGTCATGATCTCAATCGGTGTCGTCGCCAGCGTCCTCACGTTGCTGAAGCCGAGCCGCTTCGCGAGCTTGATGTCGCGGATCAGACGTTCGGCGCATTCCTGGTAGCTCATCACGTGGTCGCGGAACTGGAGGACGTCCATGAATACGTCCATGGTGACGGGCGTGGTGCCGTACTTGTCCATCCAGCCGAACCACTGTGCGTCGAAGCCGGGGTCGGGGTCTGGATAGTGCAATGACATCTCATCGAGCAGTTCGATGCCGGTCGCGCCGTAGAGGTTCTGACCGACTTCGGCGATCTGGCCCTCGAGATCCAGTTGCTTGAAGAACTGGCTCTGCTGGTAGCTGTAGAGGGAGACGCCGCGCTTGATCTGGGTCATGTCAGTTCTCCTGGGTGGTGAGGGCGATGTGGTACGTGATGATGTCGGGGGTCTTGTCGGAGCCCTCGCCCCGCCCTGGGATGGGGGGTTCGTTCACCCACGCCTCATCCGTGGGCGTGTAGCCGTAGGCGGCAAGGACGGACTGTTGGAAGGCGATCTCGTGGGAGCCGGCCTCCAGGCCACCTGGCTTCGCGACGTGCAGGATCGCCTCGTCGTCGTAGTCCCAGTGTTCCCAGACGGCGGTCTTGAGTTCCTCGAAGGTTCGGGGCGGCTGACCGTTGATCTCGAAGGTCTGGACGTCGCGTGGGTACTCGACGCCGTCGACTGCGATGTAGTAGCCGTTGTGGAGGGAGAGGAACACCCCTCGGTAGTTGGCGTGTCGCACAGCGAGCGTGAAGCCGACGATCTGGCCGTCTTGGACCTCGTTGCGGAGGCTGTCTTTCCTGATGAGGAAGTTGTCGAACATCTCAGTGTCTCCTGGTGTGGTGGGTCAGGCGGCGTCTTGGACGGAGGTCGGCTGTGCGGCCTTCTTCTTCTTGCCGGCGCTGGCGCGGTTGTAGTTGTCGTAGCCGATCGCTGCGATGAGGATGAGGCCCTTGACGATGAGCTGGATGTACTGGTTCCAGCCAGCCAGTTGCATGCCGTTGGAGATGATCGCCAGGACGAAGACGCCGGTGAGGAGGCCCCACATCTTCCCCTCGCCGCTGTTGAACGAGATACCACCGAGGATGGCCGCTGTCAGCGCCGTGATCTCGATGCCTGGGCCGAGGGCCGAGTTGGTGGTACCGGTCTTCGAGATGAGGATGAACGAGGCGATGGCGACGAAGAATCCGTTGATCATGAAGGTGAGGATCCGCAGTCGACCGGTCTTGACACCGGCGAGGCGGGTGGCCTCCTCGTTGCCGCCCATGGCCTTGACGTAGCGTCCGAAGTAGGTGAAGTTGTAGATCACGCTCGCGACGGCGACGGCGACGACCGCGAGGAGCACATCGTTGGGGATTCCGAGGAGGGATCCCTTGGTGATGGCGCGGAAGGATTCGGGGAAGTTGTTGAACGCTGCGCCCCCTGAGATGAGGAACGAGACACCCTGGAAGACCAGTGCGGTGGCGATGGTGACGACCAGCGGCTCAATCTTCAGCGCCACCGCCACCGCGCCGTTGATGAACCCGAACGCGACGCCGAGCAGGATCCCCGCCAGCATCGCCAGCCACGGGTTTACGCCCCCGACGGTCATGAGCTTCGCGGTGAGCACACCGATCGCCGAGATCTGGAAGCCGACCGACAGGTCGAGCGCGCCGCTCATCATGATGAACGACACCCCGACGGCGACGATGACGATGTAGGAGTTCTGGACAACGAGGTTGATCAGGTTCAGGGGTGTGAGGAAGGACGGGGTGATCGCTCCGAAGAAGGCCATCAGGCCGACCAGAACGAACAGCATCGTGTACTTCTTGAAGATCGATGCGGCGGTGGTACGCCACGTGGTGTCTGTCGCGGCTGTCGTAGCCATCAGATTGCCTCTTTCACGCTCAGGCCGGAAGCCATTTCAAGGATGGTGCTCTGGGCGAATTCGCCCTTGTTGAGTTCCCCCACGATCCGCCCCTCGTAGAGCACCAGGATTCTGTCGCTGAGGCCGATCAGTTCTTCCATCTCCGAACTGATCAGGATGATCGCCTTGCCGGAGGCGGCCAGGTCGGAGATCAGCTTGTAGATCTCCTGTCTTGCGCCGACATCGATCCCACGGGTCGGTTCGTCAAAGATGATGACCTTGGAGTTCGCGGCCAGGGTGCGGGCGATGACGACCTTCTGCTGGTTGCCGCCGCTGAGGTTCCCGACCGCTTGCTCGAGCGATGGCGTCTTGATCCGCATCTTCTCGACGTAGTCCCGGGTGACCTTCTTGTCGGCACTGCGGTCGACGAAGCCGAACTTCGAGATCAGCGGCAGTGACGCCAGAGTGGTGTTGACCTGCACGCTCCGGCCGAGGAGAGCGCCGTGACGCTTGCGATCCTCGGGGATCATGCCGATCCCCCGCGCCACCGCCTCCCTGGGAGACCGGACACGCACCTGGTCGCCGTCGGTGAACAGCTTCCCGGAATGCAGGGGATCGGCGCCGTAGACGAGCCGAGCAAGCTCCGTGCGTCCGGCCCCGACGAGACCGGCGAGGCCGAGGATCTCGCCCTGGCGGACCTCGAAGGAGCAGTCGGTGTTCGCGTCGCCGGTGAGTCCCTCGGCTCGGAGCGCGACCGGCCCGGGCGGGGCCGGCCGGCTCGGGAAGTTCTCGGACAACTCCCGGCCGACCATAAGGTTGACCAGCTCCTGCCGGTTCGTCTCCGCGGTCTCGAGGGTTGTGACGTATCGACCGTCCCGCATGATCGTGACCTTGTCGGAGATCTCGAAGAGCTCCTCCATCCGGTGGCTGATGTAGATGATCGCGACGCCCCGTTCCCGCAGTCTGCGGACGATCTCGAACATCTTCTCGACCTCAACCACCGATAGCGGCGCGGAGGGCTCATCCATGATCAGGATCTGTGCGCGGCGGGAGACCGCCTTGGCGATCTCGACAATCTGCTGTTTCGATGAGGGAAGGCTGTAGACCGGTGCACCAGGGTCGATGCGCACGTCGAACTCATCGAAGGTGGCTTGGGCCACCTTCCGCATTTTGCGGTAGTTCACGAACCGGCCGAACCGTTCCCCGAAGCAGATGTTCTCCGCGACGCTGAGGCAGCCGACCAGGTTGAACTCCTGGTAGATGACCTCGACTCCGTGTTCTTTGGCCAGCTGTGGCGTGACTGAGGTATGCGGTATCCCATCGCTGAACTCGATCGTTCCGGAATCGGGGGCGATGGCCCCCGCCACGGTCTTGATCAGAGTGGACTTCCCTGCGCCGTTCTCCCCGAGTAGCGCGTGCACTTCTCCGGGATAGAAGTCGATCGACATCTCGGACAGCGCGGTGACGCCGGGGTAGGTCTTGGTGATGTTCCGAAGAGACAGAACCGGCTTCTTCATAGGTGGTTCCTCCTGCATCATGGCCGTGACGGGATGCGGTGTCAGTTGGCCGGGAAGAAGAGATCGGTCTCGGGCAGGTTCCCGTCGTACTTGACGCTGACCACCGTCCCGTCGGATCCCAGGGTGGTGTAGCCGAGGTCTTCCCAGCTGACGGGCGGGACGTCTTCGCCGTTGACCATCTTCGTTGCGGTGTCGACCACGGTCTGGAGCAGGTTGCCGCTGGTCATCACGCCTCGCATCAGAGTGCTGTTGTCGGCGCTCTGCTCGATGAGTGCCAGGTTGTTGTCCGTGAGATCGGAGCCGAACGTTGCCATGCCCGCCGGTTCAGTGGTGACGGTGCCGGCGTTCGCGAGTTCGAGGAGCTTCTCCGAGGTCTGGGCGGCGGTGTCTCCGTAGCTCATGACGATCTTGACGTCTGCGTTCTCCCGGTTGTTCTCGGTGACGAACGTGTCCACGGCGTTCTGAGCGTCGACGGGCGCGAGAATGTTGCGGTTGGAGATCGTCTTGAGATTGACGCGGGCGTCGTAGTACGGGTTGAGAATCGCTTCGCCGTCGGCGTCGAGGACCAGGCCACCTGTGGGCTCATCGACCTCCACGGTGTTCCCGTCGGCGTCGGTGAAGGACACCGACGGACCGTCGGTCTCGACGAAGGTCCCGTTGGTCAGGTCCACCTGACGTAGGAACTTCTCGGCGATGATCTTCATGCCCACCGAGCGCTTCACCATGTTGGGGATGATGCTGGCTTCGAGAACGAGCGCCTTGATTTCACCGTCCTTCGCGTCAGGGTAGGCGGCGTCGATCCATGACGACACCATCGGCGCCATCATGACGCCCATCTGGAACTCATCGGCGCCGACGAAGGCAGTGGCTGCACCTTCGCCCGGGAAGTTGTTGCTCACCAGGGTCTTGACCCCCGCAGAGGTGACCTGAGTCAGGACGTCCTTGTAGGCGGTTGCGTCGCCTGCGGGGAACACGTAGAGGAGACCGGTTCCGGAGGTGGCCGTGTTCTGGATCTGATTGAGCTGTGTGGTGATGTCGTTCTGGGCGCTGAGGATCTGGACCGTGCAGCCGGCCGCCTCGAGTCCGGTCTTGACCGTCTCACCCACGAAGCTGAGGTAGGTGTCGGAGGCGTCTCCGAGGCTGACCACCGCGGGCCCGTTGGGGCACTCTCCGCCTGCGGCCGAGTTGCTCCCAGCAGGCGTCGATGTGGTGGCCTGAGTGCCCGCCGAGCAGCCGACGAGGGCCAGGCTGGCTGCCATGAGACCCGCCAAGCCGAGCTTGATTCCCTTCATGCTTTCTCCTTTGAAATGCCGGCTGCGTCCAGACAGGTGACGCAGCAACACCAGAACCATATGACGAAGATCGACGTAAGTCAAGCTTTTTCCAGCGATCGTTGGTGGAACTGTGGTCATCTAACGTCGATGGGGTAAGCTGTGGACGTACGGGATACGACGAGGTGCCCTGCGCACCGCTCGGAACCCTTCCTAGATGGGCGAGGAGCGACGTATGGTCGCACACCTGCACGAGACGGTCCGGCGAGGAGAGCCAATGATGAGTGACAGCACAGATGCACGAGATGTCCTCGGCATCCTTCGCGACGGCAGACCCCGCACGAAGTCCGAGTTGGCCACCATGACGGGCAAGGCTCGCTCAACCGTGTCTCTCCGCCTGGCCGAGCTCGTCGACGCCGGCCTCGTCACTGAGCTCGACGGCACCGCATCCACGAAGGGGCGCCCCTCGGCGGTGTTCGCCCTGGCCACCAGGTCGCGGGTGATCGGTGCCGTGCTGCTCGGGGCCCGCCACGGGCTCACCGCGATCACGGATCTGGCAGGCTCCATCCTGGAACAGGACAGCTTCCCCGTCGACATCGCCGATGGGCCCGTCGCGGTCCTCGACCAGGTGATCGACAGCCTGCTGACGCTGCTGCAGCGCGCGGGGCGGCCGAAGAGCGAGGTCATCGGCATCGGCATCGGGGTGCCCGGCCCGGTCGATCCCGTGTCCGGGATCCCGAGCAGCCCCCCGATCATGCCCGGGTGGGACAAGTTCGACATCGCCGACTATCTCCAGCGACAGTTCCCTGCACCCATTCTCGTGGACAACGACGTCAACGTGATGGCCATCGGCGAGTGGATCAGCCATTGGCCCGACGAGCGTGATGTGATCATGGTCAAGGTCTCCACCGGGATCGGCGCCGGCATCATCGCCGACGGCCGACTGATTCGCGGCTCTCGCGGAGGCGGCGGCGACATCGGCCACATCCAGGTCGAAGCTGCCGATGAGCGGCTCTGCCGATGCGGCCAGGTGGGCTGCCTTGAGGCACTCGCCAGCGGCCACGGCATCGCGCAGACACTGAACTCCCTAGGCATCGAGGCCACGAACGCAACAGATGTCGTCACGCTCGCACGGGGCGGGGACGCGGTTGCCGGCCGGGTCGTCAGAGACGCCGGCCGGGCGATCGGCCGGGTGCTCGCTGGGCTGGTGGCTGCGCTGAACCCCACTCTCATCATTCTCGGCGGGGAAGTGTCCCAGGTCGGCGAACCGCTCCTGGCCGGCATCCGGGAGGCCGTATACGGCCGGTCACAGCCCACCGCGACCAACGATCTGCGGATCGTAGTCTCACCCGACCCGCGGTCAGCCGCCATCACGGGAGCCTCCCGCTTGGTCCAGAACCACCTCTTCGGTCTCCCGCAACAGCCGGTCGTGTACTACGGCTACGACACGAACGGCGGCATCCTAACCGGCCTGTCCACCACGCAGGCATAAGAGCGAACCTCCGCAGAGCAGTTACGGTGACGGTCGACTAGACTTATAACAGTCGTCGATATAAGATGCCTGTGTGTCAGAGCCGATCCTCAGCGAAGAGTCCCACCACCACGTCAGCCAGGCGGAAGGCCGGCGACTGGTCGTCGGCCGATACCGAGGCGAAGGCCCAGACGCCCAGCCAGGAGGCCTCACGATCCTGCGAGTCGATCCCGACGGATCCGCGGCGGCTCCATGTGATCGAGGAACAGGTCTGGAGGCCGGCTACCTGGCAGCGTCACCTGACAGATCCACCGTCTACACGGTTGACGAGCGGAAGAACGACGGACGCGGACCGGTTGGCCCGGCAGCCAGCATCCAGTCCTTCCGCGTCGACGCCGATCGAGGTGACCCAAACCCATCGAGCGCACAGCCCGCTCTGGGCCCGTTCCCCACCTACCTGTCGGTCGATCCGAGCGGCGGTTGGCTGGCAGTGGCTGCGCATGGATCGTTCGACCACGTCGAAAGGATCGTGCGAACAGAGCGAGGGTTCTCCGTCGAGAACGTCTATGACGACTCGACAGTCTCGCTCTACCCGATCGATGCCAGCGGCAGGATCGGTGAGCTCGCCGACCTCGTCGTACTGACCGGCCACGGTGTGGATCCGTGCGAATCCGCCCAAGCAGGCGGCCACCCTCAGGCCAGCGCCCACGCCCACTGCGCCCAGTTCGACCCCTCCGGACAGTTCATCGTGGCGTGCGACAAGGGAACCGACCTCATCCATGTCTTCCGGCTCATGCCCAGCTCCGGACGGCTCCACCCAGCCTCCGTCCATCAGTGCAGCCCCGGCACAGCACCCCGCCACATCGCGTTCCATCCACACGAACCGCTGGCCTTCGTCACGAACGAACTGGCTTCGACGATCACCGGCTACCGCTTCGACGCCACCCATGGCACGCTCGACGAGATCTCCACCATCTCAACGCTCGCCCCGGGCGGGTGCGCCCGGACCAACGAGCCGGCCGAGGTTCAGGTGCACCCTCGAGGAGGACACGTCTTCGTCAACAACCGTGGACAAGACACCCTGGTCGGCTTCGCGATCGACCCATCCACCGGCAACCTGAGCTACGCCACCCACACCAGCCTGGCCGCCTCGATTCATCCCGGACTGGCGGCTCGCAGCTTCAGATTCGATCCCACCGGCAGCCAGCTGTTCGTCGCCGACCGACCCGCCGACGCACTGATCACCTACGCCGTCAGCGCCGACACCGGTGAGTTGACCGAGGTCAACCGGACCACCGTCAGCCAGCCCGCCTTCGTGCTCGTTCTCTAGACACCACACCGCACGGTGACCCCGTTGAGGCCACCGCCACAACCGAAGGGCCCACACCATGAGCTACCTGAACAAGCGATTCGACGCTCTCGTGATCGGATCAGGCGCCAGTGGCAGCATCGCCGTCAAAGAACTCACCGAACGAGGACTCGACGTGCTGCTGCTCGAAGCCGGACGCGACATCACACCAGCCGACTTCACCCCCCCGAAGCCCAGCAAACCCGCCGCTATGAGCATCAACCTCTGGGGCAGAATGACCTCGGCCATGAAGGGCCAATACCGGCAAGCCCGTCGAGCCATGTTCAAGGACCAAACCAGCCCCTTCCTGGTCAACGACTACCAAGCCCCCTACTCCACCGACGGTGGTGACTACCTCTGGATCCGCGGACGGATCCTCGGAGGACGCCTCCACTCCTACGGACGGGTACTTCTTCGATCCTCCGACCACGAGTTCAAGGCCGGCAGCCTCGACGGCAAGAGTGAAGACTGGCCCATCTCCTACTCAGACGTCGCTCCCTACTACGACCGGGTGGAGGAGTTCCTGGGCATCTACGGCACGAGCGAGAACCTCCCGAATCTGCCTGATGGCAGATACCGGGGCCCCTCCACCCTGACCGCCTCGGAGCAGCACTTCAAGTCAACCGTCGAAGGGCATTGGCCCGACCGCCACGTCGTGCCCTGGCGCTACGCCGCCCCTAACCTCGAGCGGGTCCCCCTCGGCATCATGGCCGCACGCAAGACCGGACGACTCACCACACGCACCGACGCGGTCGTCAGCAGAATCACGGTGGACCGCACCACCGGCCGCGCCGATGGAGCCGTCTTCATCGACCGCGTGACCAAGACCCAACACCGCGTCCAGGCCGACGCCGTCATGCTCTGCGCCTCCGCGATCGAATCCGTGAGGCTACTGCTGAACTCAGCCACCGACGGGCACCCCAACGGTCTCGGGAACTCCTCCGGTCTCCTGGGCCACTTCTTCATGGACCAGACGCCCAGCCTCCTGTTCGGCTCCGACCCGAACCACACTGGCTACGACACCACGAACCCGGCCCCCGACGACCCCTACTACGCACCAGTCGGCGGCGTCTACGTCCCGCGCTTCAACAACCTCCACGGTGCCGAGGGCTCCGACTTCGCGCGCGGCTGGGCCATCCAAGGCACGATCGGGCGCATGCCGGTCCCCGACGGCCAGCCCGGCGTCGTAGGACTGATGGGCTTCGGCGAGATGCTGCCCTACTACGACAACCGCATCACGCTGCACAGCCGGCGCAAGGACGCCTGGGGAATCCCCATCCCCAAGATCCGCCTGAAGGTCACTGACAACGAACGCGCACTCATGCGAGCCCAGGTACAAGGGCTGAAGGAGATGTCCGAGGCAAGCGGCTACCGCACCAACTTCGCCGGCTCCGCACTGGGCCTCGCGCCCGGCAAGCTCTGGCCAGACGCCGACCCCATCAGCCGACTCATCTTCCGCATAGGGTTCCCCATGAGCCTCGCCATGGGCGCAGCGATCCATGAGTGCGGCGGAGCTCGCATGGGCAACAACCCCACGACGTCGGTTCTCAATGAGCACAACCAAACCTGGGACGTGCCCAACCTGTACGTCTCGGACGCAAGCTGCTACGTCTCCAACGGTGCCGTCGGCCCCACCCTGACGATCATGGCCCTCACAGCCCGCGCTGCCGAGCACCTCAGCCAGAGCCAGTAGCTTGGCCAGTCCATCTCGAGCTTGAGCAGGGTCCGCCGTGCGGCGAGTGGCAGACTCGTCTGCACGACGCGAAGGAGCGAGATGACCGCAGGCAACGAGCCAGGAGCCCACATTCCTGTCACCTTCGAGAGCTGCGCTCACGTCCAGGGGCCGTTCTACCACGGCACGAGGTCTGCGCTGGAGGCCGGCACCGAGCTCGTTCCGGGCTACGGCTCGAACTACCACCAAGGCCGCGTGTCGAACAACATCTACTTCTCCGCGTTGGTGGAGACGGCCGTGTGGGGGGCCGAACTCGCCACGTCACTGGCAGGAAGCGCCGAGCGCGGGCACGTCTACGTCGTGCAGCCCACGGGCCCGTTCGAGGACGACCCCAACGTTACCAACAAGCGGTTCCCCGGCAACCCCACGCAGTCCTACCGCACCCGGCACCCGCTGCGCGTGGTCGCCGAGCTCGAGCACTGGGAGGGCCACGACCCCGAGGTGCTCAAGGGGATGCTGGACCACCTCGCCCAGCTCCGGGAGCAGGGCCTGGACGTCATCGAGGACTAGCCCGGAGCCCGAGCGCCTCGGCGGCGATCACTTGAGGGGGACGCGCCGCACCTCGGGAACTCCAGTGGCGGATCTGGTCCCGACTACGCCCAGATCCGCCACCTTGCTGGGGCCACTCTCCGACGCAGCGCCCCCGGCACGATGAGAGGGGCGACCCCCCCCGGGATCTCAGTGGCGGATCCCGTACCGACTACCAGCACAGATCCGCCACTCACCGGGCGCCACCCTCCGTCGCTGCGCGCCCAGACACCACGAGGGGGCCGCGCGCCCACACGCGGCCCCCTCGTCGGTCGATCCGCTCTAGGACACCAGAGCGAACACCCCCCACGTGATGAGGAACCCGACCACGCCCAGGATGGTCGACAGCACCGTCCACGTCTTCAGGCCGTCCTTGACGCTGAGGCCGAGGTACTTGGTCACGATCCAGAAGCCGGAGTCGTTGATGTGGCTCAGCCCCAGGCCGCCGAATGCGATGGCCAGAGTGACCAGCGTCATCTGCGTGGGGTTGTACCCCGCGTCGAGGATGGGCTGGGCGAGCAGGCCGGCGGCGGTGAGGATGGCCACGGTGGCGGAGCCCTGCGACGCGCGCAGCGCCAGCGAGATGAGGAACCCGGCCAGGATGATCGGCATGTTGATGGCGATCAGCGCCTCGGAGAACGCCGCGCCAATGCCCGAGGTGACCAGCACGTTGGCAAACACGCCGCCGGCGCCGGTGACGAACACGATCACCGCGACATCAGGCAGAGCAGAGTCCAGCACCGAGCCACGCTTCTCCAGCGACCACTTCTGGTTGTGCCCCACGACGAGGTAACCCACGATGACGGCCGTGAGCAGCGCGATGGGCGAAGCGCCGAACATGCCCGCGAGCCCGCGTGCGGTGGTCCCCTCTGCGAGGGTCATGTTGCCGACCGTGCCCACCATGATCTGCAGGATCGGCAGCAGGATGAGGGCCAGCACGGTGCCGGCGCCGAGGACACGCTTGGGGCCGTCGACGGCCTCGTCGTGAATGACGGCCGACTTCGTGGCCGGGGACTCCAGCAGCTCGTATTTGCTCGCCTTGAACAGCTTCGCCGCGAAGTACCCGACGAGGGCGGTGACGGCGCTGATGGGCAGGCCGATGAGCAGCATCATGCCGACGTCGGCGCCGGTGATCCCAGCGGCCGCGACCGGGCCGGGGTGCGGGGGCAGCGCCACGTGCACGGTGAGCATCGCGCCGGCCACGGGCAGGCCGAGGACGAGCGGGTTGAGCTTCGCCGCGCGGGCGAACCCGAACACGATGGGCGCCAGGATGATGAAGCCGACGTCGAAGAACACGGGGATGCCGAGCACGAAGGCGGCGGCGGTGACCGCGGCGACGACCCGCTTCGGGCCCAGGACGGCGGAGAACTTCTCCGCCAGGGCGTCGGCGCCGCCGGACACCTCGATGAGGCGGCCGAGCATGGCGCCCAGCCCGACGACGATCATGACGCTGGACAGGGTCTTGCCCATGCCCTCGGTCATGGTGGGCACCACGTCGGTCAGCGCGATCCCGGTGGCCAGCGCCGTGCCGAACGCCACCAGCAGCAGCGCGACGAACGCGGACATCTTGATCCGGATCACCAGGATCAGCAGGAGGACGATCGCGCCGACGGCGATGCCCAGCAGGCTTGCGGCTCCCACGGGTCAGCCCTTCTTCGGCGTGACGAGGCGGATGACCGACGAGTCGTCCATGGCGCCCTGCCCGTTGGCGAGGCCCTGAAGGTAGAGCTGCTCGGCGGCGGCGGCGACGGGGACGGGCATGCCGACGGACCTCGCGGCGGCGGTGACGATGCCCATGTCCTTGACGAAGATGTCCAGGCGGGACTTCACCTCGGCGGCCTCGCCGTCGTAGGCCTGGATGGCGCGGGGGCCGCGGTCGCCCAGCATGAAGGACGCGGCGGCGCCCGACATCAGCGCGTCGAGGGCCTTGGCCTGGTCCAGGCCGAGCTCGCCGGCCAGGGCCAGCGCCTCGCCGGCGGCCGCGATGTGCACGCCGCACAGGAGCTGGTTGACGGTCTTCATGCACTGCCCCTTGCCGGGGGCCTCCCCCACCCACACGAGGTTCGAGGCCATGGCCTCCAGCACGGGGAGGCAGTGCTCGTAGACGTCGGGGTAGGCGCCGACGGTGACCAGCAGGTCGCCCTTGCCGGCGCGGGCGGGGCCGCCGGAGACGGGGGCGTCGGCCAGGCCGATGCCGTCGTCGGCCAGGCGAGCGGCCACGGCCTCGACGGCCTGGATGCCGACGGTGGAGGTGAGGATGATCGCGGCGCCGCGGCCGAGGGCCGGGACGATGCCGGCCTCGCCGTAGAGGAGCTCCTCCAGCTGGGCCTGGTTGCGGACGGCGACGAGCACGATGTCGGCGCCGTCGCAGGCCTCGCGGGCGGAGGGGCGGCAGGTGATACCCGCGTCGGTGGCGAGCTGGACGCGCGCCTCCGCGATGTCGAAGGCGGTGACGGGGAACGACTGGCCTAGCCAGGTGGCCATGGGCAGGCCCATGGCGCCGAGTCCGAGAACGGCGATGTTCATGGAAGTGGGGGTCCTTTCGGGGGTGGTCAGGCTTGGGTGAGGGTGTCGACGACAGCAGCCAGGGAGTCGGCGGCGCCGACGTTTCCGGCGAAGACGACGTAGGGGATGCCTGCGGCGGGGCCGTCCTGGCCCGACCACAGCGACACGATGCCGGGCAGCATCGGGCCGATGACGTTGGCGTGGCGGAAGCCGAGGCCCCTGGTGGCCACGTCGGAGGAGGTGATGCCGCCCTTGGCCACCACGAACCGCGGCGGGTTGGCGGCCAGCACCCGCTGGACCACCTCGACGACGGCGGCCGAGACCTGGCGGGAGATGGTGAGCGACTCGTCGCCGTCGGCACCGGTGACCAGCGTGCGGGAGGTACGCACGACGACGTTGCCGTCGTTCAGCGCGTGGGCGGCGCGGGTGGCGATGTCGGAGATGTGGGTGTCGCGGCGGGCGGTGTCTGTGACCTTGGCCACCTCGATCTCGAGCTCCAGCGGGTGCTGCTGCTCGCGCAGGTGGGTGAGCTGGCGGGTGGTGAGGTCCACGTGGCTGCCCACCATGATCAGCCCGCCCTTGGCGAGCTCGTGCCCGCCGCGGGAGGCGCGGATCTCGTCGACCGTCACCGGCGGGCGCACTGCCTGGCCGATCCGGGCGCGGCAGAACGGCGGGCCCACGCGGTAGACGAAGCGCGAGCCGGCGGCCTCGGCGTCGATCAGCGCCAGCGCGAGGAGGCGCAGGTCCTCCTCCTCGACGATGTCGACGACGATGACGCGGGCGTCGCCTGCGGAGCGGAGGATCTCGACGGTGCGGGCGCGGTCCGTGCGGAGGACGGTGAGGTCGATGTGGAGGACGTCGTCGGCCTTGACGGAGCCGCCGGTCTTCTCCTGCACCCAGTCCGCGAGGCGGGAAGCGCGGTAGCCGAAGGTGGCGTCGCGGGCGAACTCGGTGTCGCCGACGGGTGTGAAGCCCGCGGCGCGGGAGCCTGCGTAGTGGACTCCGCCGACGGTGATGCGGCCCGCGTCGCCGAACGCGGGGACCACGACGATGCCGTCGACCCCGTGGCCGGTGGAGGCGCGGATCTCCTCGGCGATGGTCAGCGGCTCGAGGGGGAAGTGGCCGCGCAGCGTCGAGTCCGAGCGGGAGACGAAGGCGACGGGGGTGTCGCCGGCTGCCTCGAGCGCGGCGGCGACGACCTCGCGGTTGACGCGCTCGGCGTCGGCCGGGGCCAGGGAGCGCGAGTTGGTCATCACGTAGACGGCGGGCTTGCCAGTGCCGAACGCCCAGCGGAAGTCGTCGACGTCCCAGGCGGTGAGCACGGGGAGGTCCGCGACGGACTGCGTGCCGGTTGGGTCGTCGTCGAGGACGACGTAGATGGTGTGGTCGCCGGCGTCGCGGCGGGCCTCGACCACGGCCTCGGCCGTGATGGGCACGACGGCGGGGCGGTCGGTCAACAGATCGGACAGTTCCACTGTCATGTCACTCCTTTGTGCTCAGACCTCAGAGGTCTAAGCAAACAATGACACAGCGAGGGAGACGGCGCAAGAGGAACGCCGAGCCGGCCGTACCGACCAAGAGCTGAATAAGCGAGCTGCCCTCTTAGCGGCCTCTCCCCCGAGCTGGTTGAGCGGGGCCGGGAGGAGCGAAGCGACGCGCGCCCGCGTCGAACCCAGCGGAAGCGATCCGCCTAGAGGGCCGCGATGTCGTCGTGGGTCTGCGTCATGTGGGCGCGCATCGCGTCCTTCGCGCCGGCCGTGTCCCCCGCCGCGATCCTCTCCGCGATCCGACGGTGGTGCTCCTGGGCGCGCGACCGCACCTCCACCAGCGCCGCCGTCGTCCGCCGCGACGCCGACAGCGCCTCGGCCAACGGCTGCATGATCGCGGCCAGGAACGGGTTGCCGGAGGCCGCGAGGATGGCCTCGTGGAACGCGATGTCCAGCGCCGCCACCTCGTCGACGTCCTCCCGCTCCCCCGCCGCGTCGTAGCGGTCCAGGAGGCTCTGCATCCGGGCCACGTCGTCGTCGCTGCGGTGCTCCGCGGCCAGCCCCGCCGCGCCCACCTCGAGCATCCGCCGCACCTGGATGAGCTGCAGCCCGAGGTCGCGCGACGGCGTGGTGCGGGCCAGCACTCCGATCAGCGTGGGCAGGTCCCGCCACTCCTCCCGGGGGGCGACGAAGGTGCCGCGGCCGTGCACCACGCGCAGCACGCCGCGGTCGCTCAGTGAGCGGACGGCCTCGCGCATCGTCGGGCGGCTCACCTCGAGCAGCGCGGCGAGATCCGCCTCCGGCGGGAGGGCACTGCCGGCTGGGAATCCACCGTCGACGACGCGGTCGAGGATGCCCTGGATGGCCTCATCCACCAGTCCGCGCCGGCTCATGCCTCCCCCGTCCGTTCAACGTCACTCGGCTGGCAGCCTACGCGAGGCCCGGGAGGCGCCCAGCTACGGCTCACCTTACAAAAACCACAGAATGCCGTTGGCATTCCTCACACTCACTGGTCCTGGCAGTGACGCTTTCAGACCCATCCGCATGATCGGCGCGTTGAACGTGACGAACCGCGTCAACTGGAGCCGCAGGCCACCACCTCGCCGTACGCCCGGGACGGGCCCGAGGGGCCTATCCTCGGAGGTAGGACGGCCCTGTTCCCGGCGGCCGCGGCGACGAAGCCCCCCGCCGAGCCGTCCATTCAGCGAAGGAGACAGCCATGCCGCACACCACCGCCACCGTCGGATCGGCCGTTGGGCTGCAGGCCCGCCCCGCGTCGATCATCGCCGACGCCGTCGCCGAGCTCGGCATCCCCATGACGCTCCGCTTCGAGGGCATCGGGACGCAAGCGTTCGATGCCACGTCGCAGATGGAGATCGCGAAACTGGGCGCGGAGAAGGGCGCCAGGCTCATCGTCGAGTCCGACGACGAGGACGCCAACGCCGCGATCGCGTCCCTGATCGAAAGCGACCTCGACGAGGAGTGATCCCCCGGCTGTGCGGCGCGCCCCTGTCCGCTGGCCGAGGTGCGAGGAGCGAAGCGCGCCCACCCCCGCTGGCTGAGGAGCGAGGAGCGCAGCGACGAGCCTCGAAGCCTACGAAACGTGCCTTGTCAGCTCACGTTTTCTAGGCTTCGAGGCCGCTACGCGGCACCTCAGCCAGCGGTTAGGCGACACCTCAGCCAGCGGTTAGGCGACACCTCAGCCAGCAGTGACGCGAGGGGCGAAGCGCGCCTTCCCTCTCGCTGGCTGACTTGTAGGAACGCTCCTTCTTGCGCCACAGGGGCCGCCCGCGGCCCCGGACACTGAGGTGCGAGGAGCGCAGCGCGTCCCAAGGCGGCACCGCAGCCAGCAGTGACGCGAGGGGCGAAGCGCGCCTTCCCTCTCGCTGGCTGAGGTGCGAGGAGCGCAGCGACGAGCCTCGAAGCCTAAGAAACATGCCTTGTCAGCTCACGTTTTCTAGGCTTCGAGGCCGCTTCGCGGCACCTCAGCCAGCAGTAGGCGGCACCTCAGCCAGCAGTAGGCGGCACCTCAGCCGGCGGTTAGGGCGCACCTCAGCCGGCGGCGGCGCGTCACCCTTGACACCGACTGAACAAGCGTTCAGACTACTGAACATGAGTTCAGCCGACGACCTCCAGGCGCACGCCCGCATCCGCGACGCCGCCCTGCGGCTGTTCGGGCAGCAGGGCATCAAGGGCACCACCGTGCGGCAGATCGCCGAGTCCGCCGCCGTCTCACCCGCGCTCGTCATCCACCACTTCGGCAGCAAGGACGGCCTCCGTCGCGCCTGCGACGAATGGATGATGGCCCGCCTCACCGAGACCAAGACCGCCGCCGTCTCCGGTACCGACGCCACCGCCGCCGTCTTCCGCGCCCAGGGCGAGTTCCAGCCGTTCTTCGGCTACATCGCCGCCTCCATCACCGAGGGTGGCGACGGCGCGGACCGCCTTTTCGAGGCCATGTGCGCGCTCACCCGCGACATGTTCACCGTCGGCGTGCCCGCCGGCATCATGCGCGAGCCAACGGACCTCGACGCCACCGTCGCGCTGCTCGTTTCGCTGAGCCTTGGCGCGACGGTGCTCGAGGCGCAGGTGTCGCGGCATCTGGGCGGCACCCACCTCCTCGACCCCGCGGTCCTCCCCCGCTACTCGCTGGCCTCCACCGAGCTGTTCACCCACGGCCTCTTCGCCGACGACACCATGCTGCGCCAGGTCCAGGCCGCCTTCGCCGCGCCCGAGCGGATCCCCGCCGACGGCGTCACGGACCCCGACCCGCCGCCCCGTCCCTGATCCCGTCCCCACCACTTCTCCCTTCAAGGCACACCCATGACCCACGCCATCGACACCCGCGACCTGACCAAGACCTTCGGCCGCACCGTCGCCCTCAACCGCCTCAACCTCGCCGTCGAGCCGGGCGAGGTGCACGGCTTCCTCGGCCCCAACGGCGCAGGCAAGACCACCACGCTGCGCATCCTGCTCGGCCTCATCCGGCCGGACTCCGGCGAGGCCACCGTCCTCGGCGGGCACCCCGTCCGCGACGCCGTCGAGCTCCACCGTCGCATCGCCTACGTTCCCGGCGACGTCGAGCTCTGGCCGCAGCTCACCGGCGGCGAGGCCATCGACGTGCTCACCCGGCTCCGAGGCGACGGCGACCCCGCCCGCATCACCGAGCTCTGCGAGCGCTTCGACCTCGACCGCGCCAAGAAGGCCCGCACCTACTCGAAGGGCAACCGACAGAAGGTCGCCCTCGTGGCTGCGCTGGCCAGCCGCGCGGAGCTGTTCATCCTCGACGAGCCCACCTCCGGCCTGGACCCCCTCATGGAGGCCGTGTTCCAGGACGAGGTGCGCGGGCTCATCGCCCGCGGGGCGACGGTGCTGCTCAGCAGCCACATCCTCGGCCAGGTGGAGGCGCTCGCGCACCGGGTCTCCATCATCCGCGACGGCGCCATCGTCGAGACCGGCACCCTCGACGCCATGCGGCACCTCCGTCGCACCACGATCCAGGCCACGCTGGAGGGCCCCGTCAACGGCTTGGCCGCCATGGCCGGTGTCCACCACCTGACCACCGACGACCACCGGCTCACCATGGAGGTCGACGGCGAGCAGATCGGGGCGGTGATGTCGCGGCTGACCGACGCGGGGTTGAGGTCCGTCATCGCGCACCCGCCCACGCTGGAGCAGATGCTGCTGCGCCACTACGGCGAGTCGAGCCCCCGATGAGCCAGACCCTCACCGCAACCGGACCGCTGCTGCGGTTCGCCGCCCGCCGCGACCGCGTCAAGCTCTCCATCTGGGTGCTCGCCCTGGCCGCGTTCGTGCCGTACATGATGTCGGCCTACCGGGTGATCTTCGCCACCCCCGAGGACCTGGCGCCCATCGCGCTGCTGCTGGCCAACCCGACCCTCACCCTGTTCACGGGCCCTGGCTACGGCGTGCGGGGGGTGGCACCGGAGGGCCTCACGCATCAGATCATCTTCGCCAGCGTCTACTGGCTGTACCTGCTGATCTTCGTGGCGCTGATGAACATCCTGCTGGTGTCGCGGCACACGCGGCTCGAGGAGCAGACGGGTCGCGCCGAACTGGTGCGCGCGAGCGTCGTGGGGCGTCTGACTCCTCTGACGTCGGCGCTCCTTCTGGCGTTGGTGGCCAATGTCGCGGTGGGCGGCCTCGTGGCCGCGGGGCTGATCGGGTTCGGCGGCGACGCGTCGTCGTCGCTGCTGCTGGGTGCCGCGACGGCCGGCGTCGGGCTGGTGTTCGCGGGAGTCGCGACGGTGACCGCCCAGGTCAGCGCGTTCTCCGGCGGGGCCAGCGGGATGGCCGGGGCGGTGCTGGCCGCCTCCTGGGTGATCCGCGGCCTGGGCGACATGATGGCCGCCCCGGATCAGTACGGCACCTGGCTGTCGTGGCTGTCGCCGCTGGCCTGGGCGCAGCAGACGAGGGCCTTCCACGACGACCGCTGGTGGCCGGTCGGCCTGATGCTCGCCGTCGCGGCGGCAATGCTCGTGGTCGGCTTCACGATGGCCGCACGCCGTGACCTCGGCGCCGGGCTCGTGCAGCCTCGTCGCGGGCGGCCGACCGCCGCCCCGTGGCTCCGCAGCCCGATGACTCTGGCCTGGCGGCTGCACCGCACGCAGGCGGTGGCGTGGGCCGTCGCCCTGTCGCTGGCGTCGGCGATGTACGGCTCGTTCGCGCCGGCGATGGTGGAGGCGTTCAGCGAACTGCCCGACATCTTCCAGCAGCTCATGGGCGGATCCGACGCCGCGCTCGAGGGCTACGTCACCCTGACCGTGACGATGTTCCGGATCATGGTGGCGATCTTCGCGGTCATCGCCTGGCAGAAGGTCGTGGGGGAAGAGGTGGGCGGCCTGGCCGAGCCGGTGCTCGCCACCCACGTCCGGCCGGCCGCCTGGATGGCGGGGCACCTGCTCGTGGTGGCCCTGGTCTGCTCCGGGTTGGTGGTGCTGACCGCAGCCCTGTCGGGCACGTTGGCCGCCGGGGTTGACGGCGACTACTCCCTCGTGGGCGAGGCGGTCGCGGCATCCGCCGCCGGCATCCCGGCGATCCTCATGGTGCTCGGCCTGGCGGTGGCGCTGCATGCGGTCGCGCCGCGGCTGATGGTCTTCGCCTGGATCCCGGTGGTGCTGGGGGCACTCATCGACATCTTCGGCGAGATGCTGCAGATCCCCGTGTGGGCGCGCCAGATCTCGCCCTTCGAACACACGCCCGCGATGCCGGGCGAGGAGTTCGCGCTGGCGCCCGTCGTGGTTCAGACGGTGGTCGCGGTGGGGCTGGTGGCGTTCGGGCTGTGGAGGTTCGGTCGCCGCGACATCCCCGGCCACTGACCCTCGCCGGGTGTCACGGCATGCGGAACACGCGCCTCGCGACGGCGCGCATCCACGGCGTGCCGTGCAAGCTCCCCAGCAACCGGGTCAGCACGGCCAGTTTCGGGATGGCGCCGACGGAGCTTCCCCTGACCTCCGCGATGCCGGCGCGGAGAAGGGCGTCCCGGTGGACGTCATCGTGGGCCCACGTCTTGCTCAGGCTGCCCCGGGTGTAGTACTTGCTGCACAGGGTCTCGGGAACCCGCACGAATCTGCCCAGCAGTGCCATGTGCAGCAGCCAGGTCCAGTCGGCCGAGTACTCGCCGCACGCGTTGCGGTGGATCCCGCCGATGCGACGGAAGGCAGAGCTACGGAACACACCCCGGTTCGGCACCCACCAGTTCGGGGGCCGCATCGCCATGGTGGTGCCACGGGCAGTGGCGGAGCCCGCGTCGTCCAGCGCGTCGAACACGTGCTCGCGCTGCGAGCCGTCGACCTGTGTCACCGTCATGTCGCTGAAGGCCAGGACGGCGTCCGGGTCGTCGATCAGGGCGGTGACAAGCCGCTCGACGTACGTCGGGGCGATGGCGTCGTCGTGGAAGGCGAAGAACATGAACTCGCCCGATGCGCGGGCCATCAGGTCGTTGCTGTTGGCGAGCCAGCCCAGGTTCGCCGTCCGCGCCACGACGCGGGTGTCGACGCGGGACGCGGAGAAGTCCTCCACGATCCGTAGCGTCTCGTCGGTCGAGTTGTCGTCGCCGATGAGTATCTCCAGGTTCGGCCAGGTCTGTGCTGACAGGCTGTCCAGCGTCCGCTGGATGAAGGCGGCGCCGTTGTATGTCGGAAGCAGAGCCGTCACCAGCGGACGGCCCTCTCCGACGCCCGGGGCGGGCTGGATCATGAGACGGCCATGATGTCGAGGGCCACGCCGCGGGCCATCCATGGCGCCGTCGAGTACTTGCCGGTGTCCACCGACAGGTACGACCCCGTCCTGGTCACTCCGAACCGGTCCCGGCGATGCAGGTCCGAGCGCGCGTCACCGATGGCGCCACGTCCTTCGGCGAAGACATGTCCGCCTGCCACGGTGATCGACTCCGCCGCCTCGAAGACCTCTCCGATCCGGGGCAGCGCGGCGCCCAGGCCCTCGCGCACCTCGGTGATGAACCTGCTCCGGGCGCTCCCGGTGGGCAACGCAGGCGCCTCCAGCTCGATCCCGGTGCCCTGAGCGACGAGGCCGACCGGGTACCAGGAGAGGTAGAAGTCGCGCCCGTTGTAGTTCTTCACGTCACCGAAGGGCCCGACGGCGACAATCGCGCTGGGCACGTCGACCGGGAACCGCGTCCGGACGAAGAGGCACCATCGGACCCGATGCGTCCATGACCGCGGCACCTGCAGGCCTGCGGTCAGGTCGATCTTCAGACGCCCGCCCCACAGGGCGTTGACCACTGTGTCGAACCGCTCGGTGGGCCCACCCTCGCAGCGGACCGTGGCCCCACCGTCTGACCCGGGTGTCACGGCCTGGACGACCGTCTCGCCGAGGACCTGGATGCGGTCCTCCGCGGCGACAGCCGCCGCCAGAGTGTCCGCGACCCACCCGGTCTCCACCGAGCGCTCCGGCACCCTGAACCCGGCGGCGATCCGCTCCGAGGCGATCGAATCTAGTTCGGCCCGCGTCAGGCGGGGCGTGGTCGCGCCGGACACGTCGGCCAGGTAGCTCGAGGCGTCCGGGTGCTCCCTGACCAGGCGCGACACCGCGTCGAAGCGGGCGGCCAACGCCTCCGGGTCGACGACCGAGTCCCTGTCGACCAGGTAGATGTCATCGGTGGTCGTGGCGTGGTCGGCCACGTCACATGCCAGGAGCTGTGACAGCAGAGGGGTGAAGGCCAACCCGCCGGGGAGGATGTGCTCCGCCGTCCGCAGCGACGCATCGGCCCCGTACAGGTAGCCGAGGTGGATCTTGCCTTCGTTGTACCGGCTCGCCTCCTCCATCGGGCGCCGGTTGCGATCGATGAGCGTCACATCCGCTCCGAAACGCGCGAGGTTGAGCGCCACGCAGGAGCCCATGATGCCCGCGCCGAGCACGGCGATGCGAGGCCGTTTCATGCGAGAGTGCCGTTCATCGAGTTCCCTGCCCCGGCCCCGCCTGAGCCGTCGGGCCAGCCTAATGGTCCTGACCGTGGGTTCACCGGGGATTCCGGAGTGTGTTGAGGGCTGCCGCTGCGCGGGGCGTGCCGGGTCGAAACCTCCGGTGACCCGACAAGCGCGCCCTCTCCGGCCGCAGTCAGCCGACGAATCGGCCGCTCGGGCAGACGAAGGGCCTCGCGGGTGACTCAGGCGACGGGGAGGCCCGTCGGGAGGCCGTCGAGGCTGACCAGGTTGTTGCGACGCTCGTACTCGCGCAGGCCGTCGTCGCCCTTCTTCACCAGCCAGTCGCCCATGGTGTCGCGGTCGGCGCGGAAGTCCATCAGCGGCACCCCGAACCCGCACGACGTCTGCGCCATCTCGACGGCGACGTCGAATACATTGCGAGCCCCCACGAACTCGGGGAATAGCTCGAGCAGCTCATCCCAGCCGTCCTCGCCGCGGTGCACAGCACGCGCCGTCCCGTAGAGGCGCAGGATCTGGGGCTTGGCGTCGAACGAGCAGAACATCAGCGTCATCCGCGGGGTGTCCAGCAGGTGCGCGGCGGTCTCGTTGCCGCTGCCCACCGCGTTGACCCACACCACCCGGTTCGGGCCGACGACCCGCAGCGAGTCCAGTCCCTTCGGTGACACGTTGACCCGCCCGTCACGCGCGGCCGTCGCGACGAAGAACAGGTGCTGGGCCTCGATGAAGGCGCCGATCTTGGGGGTGATCCCGGGAAACTGCTTGCCCATGGCCCTCAGACTATGCCGGTCCGACGGCGGGTCCCGGCCGTGACCGCTCCGATGACCCGGTGCAGGCGTTGCCGGCGCTCTGCCGCGTCCCCATGTCCACCGGACCGGCCCTTCGCCCTCCCCAGTGCGGCAGGCGTTCCTCCAGACGCGCGCCCGGGCCCGCAGGCGCACCGGGAGGCGATCTGGAGGTAGGGAAACCGCAGGCGGGCGGTGTTAGGGTGCCCTGTGCTCTCCGATCAGGCACACCGGTCCCGTGCCTTCAACCACGTCCTCGGCAACACGGCCGTGGCGATGCTTGCCACGATGTTCCTCTGGTTCGGCATCACGTTCTGGGCCTACCTCGAGACGCGCTCCGTGCTGGCCACCTCCATCATGGGCGGCGCCTACATGTTGGGGATGGCCGTGCTCGGCGTCCCGTTCGGCAGCCTGATCGACCGCTACCGCAAGCACCTCGTGATGGTGTGGTCCGCCGTCGGTACCGCAGTCCTGTTCGTCGTCGCCGGGGCCGTGTTCATCCTCACGCCCGAGGAGCTCCTCACCGACCTGCGGCGGCCCTGGTTCTGGGTGTTCATCGGGGTCAGCCTCATGGGGGCACTCCTGGTGATGTTGCGCGGATTGGCGCTGGCCACGTGCGTCACGATGCTGGTCGAGCCGGATCGGCGCGCACAGGCCAACGGGCTGGTCGGGGCGGTCAACGGGCTGACCATGCTGGTCACCGGCGTCCTCTCGGGACTCGCCTACGGCCAGCTCGGCATGGGCTGGCTGATCATCATCTCCCTCGCCGCGATTCTCGCCTCGCTGCTCCATCTGCTGTTGATACGCATCCCCGAGCCGACCATCGTCCACACCGAGGGCACCCCGAAGGCGGTCGACTTCAAGGCGGCCTGGCTGGCCATCGTCGCCGTGCCGGGGCTCATAGGCCTGATCCTGTTCACCACCATCAACAACCTGCTCGGGGGCGTGTTCATGGGGCTGATGGACCCTTACGGACTCGAGCTGATGTCGGTGGAGGCCTGGGGCGTGCTCTTCGGGCTCGGAAGCATCGGGCTGATCGTCGGGGGATCCCTCATCGCCAAGGTCGGGCTGGGCGCCAAGCCCCTCCGCACGCTCCTGCTCGCCTGCGTGGCGCTCTGGATCGTCAGTGGCGGCATGACGCTCCGCGAGTCGGTGGTGGCGCTCGGGGTCGGCATCTTCCTGTACATGGCGATCATCCCCTTCATCGAGGCGGCCGAGCAGACACTTCTGCAGCGCGTGGTCCCCTTCGAGAAGCAGGGCCGGGTGTTCGGCTTCGCCGCCGCTGTGGAGTCCTCCGCGGCGCCGTTGAGCGCATTCATCATCGGTCCACTGGCCGAGTTCTGGCTCATCCCGTATGCCGGGTCGCCCGAAGGTCGCCGTGACCTGAAGTGGCTGCTGGGCGAGGGGGACGCCCGCGGCATCGCCCTTGTCTTCGTCCTGTTCAGCATCGCGGGGCTCCTCGTCACCGGAGCGGCGTTCCTCACTCGGACCTACCGCCGGCTCAACGCCTCGTATGCGGCCGGCGACGTGAACGAGGGGGTAGCGGCCTCGACCGACGACGGCGTGCCGGGTCCGGATCCCATGGGCCGCGGTTTCGCCGAGCACTGACCACCCCCCGCGGCCGTACGGGGCCTGCCCCAGGGACCTGGGGGTTCCCACTGGACTTGGCCAGGTGATGCCCTGGGTTTGCCCTGGGATCGGCCGTCGGAGGGGTCGGACTGTCACCCTGCCCGCCTAGCATGACGGCCATGCACAGGTGTCTGCCCTCGGCGTTGGCCGGCTCGCTCATCGCGGGCGCGGCCATGTCCTTCGGGCAGACCTACTCCTCCGCGGCCCTCGCCCCCCTCTTCAACTCGGCCACTCCCGTCGTCGCTCTCGCCGCGCTGGTGGCGATGGCCTGCCGGGGCGCGTGGTGGGCGCACGCGCTCCTGGGCGCGTCGGCGGGCCCGCTGGCCATGGTGGGCTACTACGCCACCACGTCGCTGCGCGGCTTCCCCGTCGGCATGCGGATGGTGGCGTTCTGGGTGGTGGCCGGCGTCGTCGCGGGTCTGGCCATGGGCGTCGCGGTGTGGTTGCTGCAGGGCCACGGGGACCCGGTGCTCCGCGGTGTGGCGGCGGGTGCGTTCCCCGCAGTAGCTCTCGGGGAGGCGGCTCACGGTCTGCGGCGGATCGCGGAGACCACGCCGTCGTCGTACTGGTGGGCGCAGGCGGCGGTGGGTGTCGCGGTGCTGGCGTGGCTGTCGATCACGCGGCTGGGTTCGTGGCGCGCGCGGCTGGCCGCCCTCGCCGTCGCGGCGCTCGGGGCGCGGGTCCTGTTCGCGGTGTACGGCATGGCCTGATCCGGGCCCGCTCCGCCACTTGGCCCGTGGGGCACACTCGAAGGGCTACGGATACACAATCGAATGAGGGGGACACATGGCTGAGCACGAGACCCTGGCCGGCATGGGCGCGATCATCACCGACGGGGGCGTTGCCTTCCGCGTCTGGGCGCCACACGCGGACAGCGCATCGGTGACGGGTGACTTCAACGACTGGCGGACCGACGCCAACCCTCTCGAGAACGAGGGCAACGGCTACTGGTACGGCTTCGTGGCCGGCGCGGCACCGGGCCAGGAGTACAAGTTCCACCTCACCAACGGCGAGCTGGAGCTGGACCGGATCGACCCGTACGCCATGCAGGTGACCAACTCGGTGGGCAACGGCGTCATCTACGACCACTCCGCCTACGACTGGGAGGGCGAGACCGCCAACTGCCCGCCGCACCACGAGATGGTCATCTACGAGATGCACGTGGGCTCCTTCGCCCCCTCGGACGACGGGGTGGGCGGCTTCCACGACGTGATCGAGCAGCTGGACTACCTCCAGGAGCTGGGGGTCAACACGCTGCAGATCATGCCCGTGGCCGAGTTCGCCGGGGACCAGTCCTGGGGCTACAACCCGGCCCACATCTTCGCCGTCGAGAGCGCCTACGGCGGCCCGGACGCGTTCAAGAACCTCATCAAGACGGCCCACCAGCGCGGCTTCGCGGTGATCCTCGACGTGGTCTACAACCACTTCGGCCCCTCGGATCTGGACCTCTGGCAGTTCGACGGCTGGGGCGAGGACAAGGGCGGCATCTACTTCTACAACGACGACCGCTCCTCCACCCCGTGGGGCGACACGCGCCCCGACTACGGCCGCGAGGAGGTGCGCCGCTTCATCCACGACAACGCCATGATGTGGCTGCGCGAGTACCACGTGGACGGGCTGCGCCTGGACATGACGCCGTACATGCGCTCGGTCTCCGGCGGCGGGTTCGAGCTCGAGGAGGGCTTCGGCCTGATGCGCTGGATCACGCAGTCGATGCGCGACGAGTACCCGGGCCGGATCTCGATCGCCGAGGACCTCCACGGCCACGACCGCATCGTCGGCCTGGAGGGCGACGGCGCCGGCTTCCACGCGCAGTGGGACGCGGAGTTCGTGCACCCCGTGCGCCACGCGATCACCGCGATGACCGACGAGGAGCGCTCGCTGGCCTCCATCGCCGACGCAATCGCGCACAACTACGACGGCGACCCCTTCCGCCGGGTGGTCTACACCGAGTCGCACGACGAGGTGGCCAACGGGTCGGCGCGCGTGCCGCACGAGATCGACCCGGGCAACGCGGACGGCTGGTTCGCGCAGAAGCGCTCCACCGTCGGCGGTGCGCTGGTGCTGACCAGCCCCGGCATCCCGATGATCTTCCAGGGCCAGGAGGCGCTCGAGGGCGGCTGGTTCTCCGACGACGACCCCCTGGACTGGGAGCGGATCGAGCGCTTCGAGGGCATCACGAAGCTCTACAAGACCCTCATCGACCTCCGCCTCAACCGGGGCGGGGTGACGCGCGGGCTGACGGGTCGCGGGCTGAACATCTTCCACGTCAACGAGGCGGACAACGTGATCGCCTTCCAGCGCTGGCTGGACCACGGGGCGGGGGACGACGTCGTGGTGGTGGTCAACCTCAGCACGGAGACCTACACCGACTACCGGATCGGGATGCCGCACGGCGGGCTGTGGAAACTGAGGTTCAACAGCGACGCGAAGCTGTACAGCTCCCTGTTCGGAGACTTCGACAGCTTCGACGTGACCGCCCACGACGACTCGGGCGAGGACGGGATGGGCGCGCACGCCAACGTGTCGATCGCGCCGTACTCGGTGCTGATCTACAGCCAGGACGCCTGACCCGTTCGGGGACCGACAGCCCGGTCGTCACCAGCCGCCGCTGGGACGGCCGGGCTGTCCCGCACTCGGGTTCCTGTCGCGGTTCCGGTTGCGCTTGACAAGGTGTGATGCATGAAGTGGTTGGATCAGCGGGGCCGCGAAGGTAGAATCTGGGGGGTACTGCGCCTCTGGGACGGGCCGACGACGACCTCACCGTCGCGCACCTGGGAGATGCATCATGGCCGCGAAGATTCCTCCGTGGCGGGCGGCGGTGGACCCGGACGACCTGCGCGAATACGACGCCTTCGGGCCGTGGATCGGCGAGGTCAAGGCCCAGGCTGAGCTCCCCCGCCGGTTCAGCCGATGGTGGCCCGAGCTGCAGGGCGCGGCCCATCTGCTCAAGGTGCCCCGCCCCATCGACCGGGCGAAGATCCGCCCGGGAATGGACCTGTACGAGTCGGTGATCGCCGTCTTCCCGGACAAGGTGCGCGTCCTGCGGGCGGGACCGGCTGATGTCACCAGCAGCGAGGCGGCGCGGCGCGACGTCGTCGCGACAATCCTGCACACCAACCTCCTGGTGGCCAGGTGGACCCTGCTGCTGGCCGACGGGACCGCGATGACGGTGGAGTACAACGCCGTCTCGCACCCGACGATCGCGGAGGTGGACCGCTACGTCCTGTCCCGCGGGCCGGGCGACCTCTCCCCCGCGGCCACCGTCAAGCCCCCGTCGACCACCCAGCCCCGGGACCACTTCTTCGGCTCCCTCGTTCTGGCCCTCAACACCGGCGCCGCCGAGCGAGTCCAGCCCGTCCACGTCGACGAGCCCGGCCAGGCGTGCCTCAACGAGCGCGGCCGACGGCGCCGCTCGGCCGGGGCGATGATCCTCGCGTCGTCCACGGACCTGGTGATCATCGACCGCAACAGGAGCGTGGAGCCGCTGTTCCGCCGCTCCAACTACGCCTACAACGTGACCCGGATCCCGTTCCGGAGGATCACGGCCTTCGAGGTCCGCAGGCCCGAGCAGACCTCGCCGCCGCGCTTCACGGACCTGGTGATCGCCTGCGACAAGGCGGTGATCACCCAGCCCCTCCTCACCACCCCCGACGCCGTGCTGGACCTGCTCGCCGCGCATGGGGTGAAGCCCTCCCGGTGACGGGGGGCTCCGGTGCTCACTCCTTCGGGGGGCGTCCCCGCTGAGGCAGCGGGCCGGCGTCCTTCGGAGACCGGCCCGCCTTCTTCAGCGCGTCGCGGAGCAGGAGCTCGATCTGCGCGTTGACCGAGCGGAGGTCGTCGGCCGCCCAGCGCGCCAGGGCGTCGTGGACGGCGGGGTCGAGCCTGAGCAACACCGCCTTGCGTTCGGCCATCATGACCCGCCCCTGCCGTCTCGCCGCTACTCAGGTGTACAACGAGCCGGCGTTGACCACGGGCGTGACCCGCGATTCGCTGGTGAGCACCACGAGCAGGTTGGACACCATGGACGCCTTGCGCTCGTCGTCCAGGGTCACCACGTCGTCGTTCTCCAGCCGCTCCAGCGCCCGCTGCACCATGGTCACCGCGCCCTCGACGATCTTCTCGCGGGCCGCGATGATCGCGGAGGCCTGCTGACGCTGCAGCATGGCCTGGGCGATCTCCGGCGCGTAGGCCAGCGACGAGATGCGGGTCTCCACCACTTCTAGGCCGGCGATCGCGATCCGGGCGGCCACCTCGTCGGCCAGTTCCTGCGCGACCAGCTCCGTCGAGCCGCGCAGCGTCTCCTCGCCGGCCTCGCCGTTGTCGTAGGGGTGGGTGGTGGCCACGTGGCGCAGCGCGGACTCCGACTGCACGGCCACGAACTCGTCGTACTTCTCGACGGCGAACACGGACTTGGCCGTGTCGGCCACCTGCCACACGACGATGGCGGCGATGTTGACGGGGTTGCCGTCGGCGTCGTTGACCTTGAGCTCGTTGGTCTCGAAGTTGCGGACCTTGACCGAGACCTTCTTCTTCGTGGTGAAGGGCACGGTCATGAGCAGGCCGGCCTTGCGGATGGTGCCGATGTAGCGGCCGAAGAACTGGATGACCTTGGTGTCTCCGGGGCTGATGATGGTCAGCGAGGAGAACATCACCATGGAGATCAGGAACGCGACCATGGAGAGGAACATCCGCCAGCCGCCGCCGTCGTTGTTCTCCAGCTGGATGCCGGCGAGCACCCCCTGCCAGGTGGAGACAGCGCCGATGACCAGCGCGACGAAGAAGGCCAGGAGGCCGTCGAGGTACCAGGCCTTCTTCTCCTCGATGTCGACGCGGGCGCCCTCCCTCCCCACTGGCCTGCCCGACGGCGCGCCGCCGAGCGAGTCGCCCTCGAGGTCGGTTGAGGGGTCAGGGATGTGGGGGGTGGTCATGGTGCGCGTCCTTCCGCGATGATTTCGATATCTAAGTGATATCACTTTTCACGCGGCTGCACAAGGCCCCTCGCGTCAAGGCGCCCGAGGCGTTGAGCCTGACACGGCTCTCATGTGGGGGCGTTGAGCCGGGATCGAGGCTCAACGCAGGATCTGCCGACTTTGAACGTTCCACGCCCCACGAGATCCATTTCCGGCTCAAGTCCCGCCCACCACCCGCCAGGCGGCCGGCGTTTCGGCGAAGGCGATAGGTACGGCTGTACACACGATGTGTACGTATGTACACTCGCGTGCATGACCGACTACTTCGCAGGCGATTCCCGCACCAACCGCGAGCGCATGCTCGCCGGAGACGACTACATCGCCGACGATCCCGAGAGCGCCCGACGAGCCCAGCGGGCCGTCCGACTGGCCGACGCCTACCACCGCGCCTGCGTCGCCGACGAGGAAGCCGCCCGTCCGCTGCTCGAGGAGCTCCTCGGTGAACTCGGCGAGGGCGCGTTCGTCAAGCCGCCGCTGTTCGTCGACTACGGCGAGAACATCGTCATCGGCCCCCGCACCTTCATCAACTACAACCTCACCGCCCTCGACGTCGGCCCCATCCGCATCGGCGCCGACTGCCAGATCGGGCCGAACGTGCAACTCCTCACGCCCACCCACCCCCTGGCCCCACAGCCCCGCCGCGACAAGGTCGAGGGCAGCGCCCCCATCACCCTCGGCGACAACGTCTGGCTGGGCGGCGGCGTCATCGTGCTGCCGGGTGTCACCATCGGCGACAACACCGTCGTGGGCGCCGGCGCCGTCGTGACGAAGGATCTCCCGGCGAACGTGGTGGCGGTGGGCAACCCGGCCCGGGTCGTCAAGGAGATCTGAGTGGCCCGCCGGTTCGACCCCGCCCGCCGCGACCGGATCATCGACGCCACGCTGGACTGCATCGCCGAGGTGGGCGTGGCGGGCACCTCGCACCGGAAGGTCGCGGCGCTGGCCGACGTGCCGCTGGGCTCGATGACCTACCACTTCTCAGGCATGGACGAGCTCCTCGTGGAGGCGTTCACCAGGTTCGCCGACGAGGGGAGCTCCGGGTTCGAGCGCCGGATGGCGGCGGCGCCGAACGCCGGGGCGGCTCTCGAGTCGATCGTCGACCTGGTGCACGTCGAGCTCCAGCAGTCGCACCGTAACCTCGTGCTGACCTACGAGCTGTACACGCTCGCGGCCCGCCGCTCCGAGTTCCGGGCCATCACGGAGCGGTGGATGCGTGCCAGCCGCGCCGCCCTGGAACGGCACTTCCCCGCCCCGGTCGCCCGCACGATCGACGCCTACATCGAGGGGTCGGCCCTTCACATCGCGCTCGCCACCGACCCCCAGGACCGCGACCTCACCCGCGTCGCGCTCCACGCCCTCGCCGACAGGACACCCGCATGACCGCCACCCTCACGCCTCCGCACACCGCCGCCCCGAACCTGACCCTGTGGCGCATCGCCCTGGTGATGGCCTTCTTCAACACCGGCATCGGCGTGGCCACGTGGGTCACCCGCACCCCCGCCATCCGCGACGCGCTGGGCGCGAGCATCGCCGAGATGGGCCTGGTCATCGCCGGCCTCTCGGTGGGCTCCATCATCGGCATCACCGTCGGCGGCCCGCTGGTGTCCCGCTTCGGCGCCCGGCTGGTGGTGGTGACCGGCATGGCCTCCATCGCCCTCGGCCTGGCCGTCATGGCCGGCGGGGTGGCCCTCGGGCAGGGCCTCGCGGTGTCTGCGGGCTTGGCGCTGTTCGGCTACGGCATGGGGTCGGGCGAGATCGGCAACAACGTCTCCGGGGTGGCACTGGAGATCGCCGTCGGCAAGAGCGTGGTGCCCGGGCTGCACGGCGCATTCAGCCTGGGCACCGTCGTCGGGGCTCTGGCCGGGATCCTCGCCAACCAAGGAGCGCTGCCGGTGTCGGCGCATCTCCTGATCGTCACGGCGCTCATCGCCGGTCAGACGGTGTGGATGAGCCGTCACGTCCCCGCCCTGACCGGCCAGGTCCGACGTCGGCCCGAGGGCGCGGCGGGCGGTGACCCCGACGGTGGGCATCCGCTCGCTGACAAGCCCCTGGCCTGGCTTGACCGCCGCCTCATCGGTCTCGCGATCATCATCCTCGGCATGGCCCTGGCCGAAGGGTCGGCCAGCGACTGGCTACCGCTGATCGTCGTCGACGGGTTCGGCTCCACCGCTGTGCTCGGCTCGGTGATCTACGCCGCCTTCGGGACGGCCATGGCGATCGGGCGCCTCGGCGGCGGCCCGGTCATCGACCGGTTCGGACGGGCACCGGTGATGCGGGCCAGCGCGCTGGTCGCGGCGACGGGGATCGGGATCGTCGTCCTGGCACCCACCCTGGCGCTGGGCGCCGTCGGCGTGCTGCTCTGGGGGATGGGCGCCTCGCTCGGCTTCCCGGTAGCCCTCTCCGCGGCCGGCGACGACCCGCGTCACGCCGCGAGGCGCGCGAGCTTCGTCGCGACGGCGGGGTACGCCGCCTTCCTGGTGGGGCCGCCTGCCCTGGGGTTCCTCGGGGAGAGCGTGGGGATCCGCAACGCCATGGTCGTGATCCTGGTGGCGGTCCTGTCCACGGTGCTGGTGGCCGGGTCCGTCCGACACCGGCCGGCCACCCAGGAGGAGCACCTCCCCCTCGTTGATTGACGCGCGCGGAGCTGCCCCGAAGCCTGGAAGGTGTCGGGTGACAAGGTCACCTGCTCCAGACCTCGGGGCCGCTTCGGTCAGCCCTTCCGGCCCGCCCGCGCCACGCCGTCGAGCTCGGCCAACTCCTCGTCCGTCGCCATCCGGAACGGGCCCGTGCCCTCGACGGCGGGCTTGGCAGCCGCGACCCCGCGGGTGGCGCGCAGGCTGGCCACCACCGAGACGGTGAGGATGGTGGCGATCACGGCCAGCGAGACGGCGGTGGGGATGTAGAACACGTCGATCTTCAGCGCCATCTTGATGCCCACCCAAATCAGCACCAGCGCCAGGCCGATCTTGAGGTAGACGAAGCGGTGCATGAGGTCAGCCAGCAGGAAGTACATGGCGCGCAGGCCCAGGATCGCGAACGCGTTGGCGGTGAAGACGATGAACGGCTCGCTGGTGACCGCGAAGATCGCCGGGATGGAGTCGACGGCGAACACCACGTCGGTGGCCTCGATCAGCACGAGCACCGCCAGCAGCGGCGTGGCGAGGAGCACCCCGCCCTTGCGGACGAGGAGGCGCTGGCCGTAGTAGGCATCGGTCATCGGCACGAATCGGCGGAACAGCCGCAGCACGGCGGACTGCTCGGGGTCCAGGTGCTCGTCGCGCTGGCGGATCATCCGCCAGCCGGTGTAGAGCAGGAAGGCGGCGAACACGTAGAGGATCCAGGAGAAGTTCTCGATCAGCACTGCGCCGACGGCGATGAACGCGCCGCGCAGCACCAGCGCGCCGAGGACGCCGAGGAACAGCACCCGGTGCTGGAACTGCGGCGGAACGGCGAAGTAGCTGAAGATGACGGCCCAGACGAACACGTTGTCAACGGCCAGTGACTTCTCGATGAGGTAGCCGGCGAAGTACTGCTGGCCGATCTCGGGCCCCTGCCACCACCAGAGAAGCGCCCCGAAGCCGACGCCCAGCGCCACCCAGACGGCGCTCCATGCGGCGGCCTCGCGGACCTTGATGACGTGGGCGTCGCGGTGGGCGACGAGGTCGACGGCGAGCATGGCGAGGATGACGGCGATGACGCCGACCCACACCCAGATAGAGACGTCCATGAGGACCCTTCCGATCGAGATGAAACCGATCGGAGGTCTCTCCCGGTCTGATGACCGGCTCGCCGGGCCCGATGGCGGACCGTAGTGACGACGAGGCGCCTGGGGGATACTCCCCTCCGTGGGCACTAGTGAAGCGTATGTTGAGGGTTTGTTCAAGGCCCGGGGCTGAGTTTCCTGCCCAGCCCCGCGCCGGATTGTGACCGGCCGGGGCCGGGTGGGTGCCGCGGCACCCCTTGGACGGCGGGGACGCGACCCTTGAGTTCGGGGTGCCGGCGGCGTGCAATGGGGTGATGAGCAGCACCGCGCACGCCTCACTCCCCATCGCCGGGTTCGTCATCGACGACTCGGCCTGCGAGACAGACAACCTCGCCTTCTGCGGGGGCGTCCAGGTGACGGTGGGCGCCGACGAGGCGTGGGACGGGCTCGTCGATCGCGCCGTCGCCGAGGGATGGACGGGCATCGAGGCGCTGGCAGGGATTCCGGGCACGGTGGCAGACGTGGTACGGGTGAACGGGGCCGCGCACGGGCAGGCGGTGGCGGACACCGTCGCCTCCGTCCGGACCTGGGACCGGGCCGCCGACGCGCAGCGCACGTTCCCCGTCGTCGACTGCGGGTTCGAGCGCGGCGGCTCACGCTTCCAGGAGCAGCTCGGCGACGGCGGCCCGCGCTACCAGCTGCTCGACGTGGCGTTCCTGTTCAGGCAGGGAGACGTTAGCCGCCCCGTCGTCGACTCGGTGCTCGCGGGGGCCTTGAGTGTCGCGGTGGGGGCGCGGGCACCGCTGGCGGACGTGCGCGCGGCCACCCTGGCCCTGCGCGCCGGCGACCGGGACCGGTGACTCCCACTTCGCACACCCAGCGAGGTCTGCGAAGTCACCTCGCATACCGCAGGCCACCTCGCACACCCAGCAAGGTGTGCGAAGTCACTTCGCATACCGCAGCCTTCTTTGCAGACGGAATACGGTGTGCGACGAGGCCTCCGGTATGCGACGAGGCCCGGCCACGCCGCAAGCAGGGCCCACGGTATGCGAAGTGGGGCAGGGCACACGACGAGGCGCCGCCCGGGTTTCCCCGGACGGCGCCTCGTCGATCAGTGTGCGAACTCAGAAGTCGAAGTCCGCGATGTTGTCGGCGTTGAACACGTAGGGGTCGCCCAGCAGCACGGACGCACCCTCACCGACGGTGAACGAGCCAAGCTTGCCGGCCTCGAACTCGTCGCCCTCGGCGCCGGTGATGTCGCCGTTGACGAGAGCCTGAGCGGCGAAGGCGGCCAGGTAGCCGAGATCGGCCGGGTTCCACAGCGCGAACGCCTCGACGGTGCCGTCCTCGACGTACTCACGCATCTGGTTCGGGGTGCCGAGACCGGTCAGCATGACCTTGCCCTTGTAGTCCGACGTCGACAGGTAGCGCGCCGCGGCGGCGATACCGACGGTGGTCGGGGACACGATGCCCTTGAGCTCCGGGTAGGTCTGGAGCAGCGCGGCGGTCTTGTCGAACGAGGTCTGGTCGTCGTCGTCACCGTAGGCGACCTCGACGAGCTCGACGTTCGGGTGGTTCGCCTCGAGGTCGGCCTTCATCATGTCGATCCAGGCGTTCTGGTTCGTGGCGTTGGCCGAGGCCGACAGCACGGCGATCTGGCCCGCGTCGCCGATCTGCTCGGTGATGAGGTCGACCTGGATCTTGGCGATGCCCTCGGCGGTGGCCTGGTTGATGAACAGGTCGCGGCACTCGGCGTTGGTGTCGGAGTCGAAGGTGACCACCTTGACGCCGGCGTCACGGGCCTCGTTCAGCGCGTCGCAGATGGCCTCCGGATCGTTGGCGGACACGACGAGCGCGCCCACGCCCTGCTGGGCGGCGGTCTGGATGAACGGCACCTGCGCGGTGGGCGACGCCTCCGTGGGGCCGACCTCCTCGAACGTGCCGCCGAACTCCTCGACGGCCTCGGCGCCACCGGCGTTGGAGGTGTCGAAGTAGGGGTTGCCGAGGTTCTTCGGCAGGAACGTCACGCTGACGCTCTCCCCGCCGCCGCCACCGCTGGCGGTCGCGCTGGGATCGGCCGAACCCTCGCTGCTCGTGCCCGAGCAGCCGGACAGTGCGAGCGCGGCAGACGCGGCGATCGCGACCAGACCGACGCCGAAGCGCCCGGTCTTGCGTCCCTTGATGAACATTGCGGTTTCCTTTCTTGGCCCGTCGTTGGACCGGTGGTCTTTCGGTGACTACTCAGGCTGTGGCGCCGGCGGCGCCAGCCTGACCCTTCTTTCTCCCGACGGCCGCGACCCGCTTGGTGCGGACCCAGCCCAGGAAGCTTGCCGACACCACGGACAGGATCAGCACCGTGCCCGTGATGACGTTGATGATGTCGCTGGTGACACCGGCCAGGCGCAGCGCGCTGGACATGGTGCCGATGAGGAACACGCCGGCGATCACGCCGTGCAGGGCCCCGCGACCTCCGAAGATGGACACCCCGCCAAGGAGGACGGAGGCGATGATCAGCAGCTCCATGCCGATGGCGTTGTCGCCGCGGGCGTTGTTGTAGAGCAGCGTGAAGTACACGCCGGCGAAGCCGGAGACCGTGCCGCTCATGACGAACAGCCAGAACTTGGTGAGGCCCACGTCGATTCCCGAGAAGGCGGCCACCTCCTTGTTGAGTCCGATGGTGTAGAGCGAGCGGCCGAACGGCGTGAAGTGCAGGAGCGCCGCGAACGCGATGGCCAGCACGGCGAACGGGATCATGATCACCGGGATGGGCGTGCCCGCGATGTTGTCGCGCGCCAGGTCCGTCCAGTACTCGGGGAACTCGCTGATCGCCGTCGTGCCGAGGAGCCCCACCGCGATCCCGCGGAACAGTGCGAGCGTGCCGATGGTCACCGCGAGCGACGGCAGGCCGACGAAGGTGATGAGCGAGCCGTTGATCACGCCGGCGATCAGGCCGACCAGGATCGCGGCCAGCCCGGCCACCGGCAGGGGCCAGCCGGCCTGGACGCCGAGCCCGGTGACCACGCTGGAGAGGCCCAGGATGCTGGCCACCGACAGGTCGATCTCCTCGGTGATGATGATCAGCGTCATCGGCAGGGCGATCAGCAGGATGGGCGCGATCTCGCGGATGAGGAAGGTCAGGGTCAGGGGGCTGTCGAAGTTGGGCACCGTGAGGGTGGCGACGATGACCACCAGGATCAGCAGGCCGATGATGGCGGCCTCGCGGTTGGCGAGCAGCCGGCGCCACAGCGGGTGCTGGTAGGACTTGTACTCCCTGGCGGGCTTCTCGGTGAGGACCGTGGCGGTGCTCATCACTTCACTCCTTCCCTCGCCGCGACGAGTCGTCGATGCTGACGGACGGCGAGGACGCGGTCCAGAATGATGGCGCCGATGATGAGGATGCCCACCACTGCGCGCTGCCAGAAGTCCTGGATGCCGATGATCGGCAGGGCCCGGTTGATGGTGAGCAGCAGGTAGGCGCCGAAGGCGGCCCCCCACACGGTGCCCACGCCGCCGGACATCGCGACGCCGCCGATGACGGCCGCGCCGATGGCCTGCAGCTCCCAGCCGGTGCCCGCGTTGGAGCTGACCGTGCCGTAGCGGGCCGCGAACAGGACGCCTGCCAGGCCGGCCAACGCGCCGGAGAGGATGAACGCCGCCAGGACGCGACGGGTGACGCGCAGGCCGTACAGGTGCGCGGCGTCCGGGTCGGAGCCGATGGCGTACAGCTCGCGGCCGCTGCGCAGGTTCCGCAGGTACCAGGCCGTGGCCACCAGCACGACGACCGCGAGGATGGTCAGCAGCGGGATCCCGAGCAGGTCCGCGGTGCCCAGGCCGCGGAAGGAGGCGGGCATGTCGGAGGCGTTGATCCGGTCGCTGCCGGTCCAGGCCACGTTGATTCCGCGGTAGATGTACATCGTGCCGAGGGTGATGACGAGCGCGGGCACCTTCGCGAACGCCACCAGCGCGCCGTTGATGAGCCCGAGCAGGCCGCCGAGCGCGATGCCGGCGAGGAACACCATCGCCGGGTTGATGCCCGGGATGTCGATGAACAGGCGGCCGGTCATGTAGGCGGTGAGGCCCACCACCGAGCCGACGGAGAGGTCCACGTTGCGCGTGATGATGACCACGGCCTGCCCGATGGCCACCACCATGAGCAGCGACGGGGTCAGCAGGAGGTCTCGGAACCCGTCGCCGGAGAAGATGAAGCTCGGGTTGACCGCCGTGGCGGCGATGACGATGAGGATGAGCGCGATGACGATGCCGGTCTCGCGGGCCTTCAGCACGTGCCCGACGGCGTCCATCGGGGAGCGCCTGGGCACGGTGGCGGTGGCGGCGGTCATCACGCCACGTCCTCGTCGGCCGTCGCGGCGAACATCACGGCCTCGGGGGTTGCCTCGGCACGGTCGAACTCGCCGGTGATGCGCCCTGCGCGCATGACCAGGACGCGGTCGGCCATGCCGAGCACCTCAGGTAGTTCGGAAGAAATCATCAGGATTGCGAGCCCCTCCTGGGCGAGTTGGGAGATGAGGCGGTGCACCTCGGCCTTGGTGCCCACGTCGATGCCGCGGGTGGGCTCGTCGACGATGAGGACGCGGGGCGTGGTGGCCAGCCACTTGGCCAGCACCACCTTCTGCTGGTTGCCGCCCGACAGGGTGCCGGTCTCGGCGTCGAGCGCCGCGGTCTTGACCTCGAGGCGGCTGGCCCACACCTTGGCGCTGGCGTTCTCGAGCCCGCCCCAGATGAGGCCCGCCTTCGCGAGGCGGTGCCTGATGGCGAGCGTGAGGTTGAGCGCGACGGACTGCTCGAGGGCCTGCCCCTGCTTGCGGCGGTCCTCGGGGACCAGCGCGATGCCCTGCGACATCGCGGCCTTCGGGCTGCCCTTGGGGAGCGCCTTGCCGCTGACGGTGACGGTGCCGCTCTGGTACGGGTCCACGCCGAAGATGGCGCGGACCACCTCGGAGCGGCCGGCGCCGACGAGGCCGGCCAGGCCGACGATCTCGCCCGAGCGCACGGTGAAGGAGATGTCGTTGAAGACGCCCTTCTGGGTGAGGCCCTCGACCACCAGCACGTCCTCGCCGATCTCGGCGGGGAGCTTGGGGAACATCTCGGTGACGTCGCGGCCCACCATCAGGTGCACCAGCTCGTCGACGGTGGTGTCCGCGATGGGCATGGTGTCGATGTAGGAGCCGTCGCGCATGACGGTGACGGTGTCGCACAGGTCGAACACCTCGTCGAAGCGGTGCGAGATGAACACGAGCGCGCGGCCCTCGTCGCGGAGGCTGCGGGCGACGGCGAACAGCCGCTCCACCTCGACCCCGCTGAGCGCCGCCGTCGGCTCGTCCATGATCAGGACGCGCGCGTCGAGGGAGATGGCCTTGGCGATCTCGATGATCTGCTGGTCCGCGATGGACAGGCCCTCGGTCAGCCGGTCGGGATCGATGCGCACGCCCAGGCGCTCGAAGATCTGCGTGGCCTCCTCGCGCATGGCCTTGCGGTCGATGCGCCCGAGACGCCCGACGGGCTGGCGGCCCATGAAGATGTTCTCCGTGACCGAGAGATCCGGGAAGAGCGTGGGCTCCTGGTAGATGACGGCGATGCCTGCGCCCTTGGACTGCGCGGTGCTGTGGAAGTCCACCGGCTCGCCCTCGAGGCGGAAGTCACCGGCGTCGCGGCGGTAGAGGCCGGCCACGATCTTGACCAGCGTGGACTTGCCGGCTCCGTTCTCCCCGATCAGGGCGTGGATGGAGCCCTTCTCGAGGCGCAGGCTGCCCGAGCGCAGTGCCACGACCGCGCCGAAGGACTTCACAACCCGTGACAGCTCGAGAGCCGGCGTCGCTCCCGGGTCAGGTACGGTATCCGTCACTTGGTTGACTCCTCTTTGAGTTGGCCATCATCTTCGAAGGCTTTGAATCGATTCAACGTCGTTTCAGGCTACGATATGTTTCACCGATCCGCAAGGTCAAGTCATCGGAGACAAATGATGCGGAATCGTGAGAAAGGAGGCGTTCGGGCATGGCCACCGTGAGCATTCGAGACGTCGCTCAGCGCGCCGGGGTGTCTGTGGGCACCGTCTCCAACGTCCTCAACCGGCCCGACGTCGTCTCGGCCGAGGCCGCGCTGCGCGTGCAGAAGGCGATCGACGAGCTGGGATACGTCCGCAACGAGGCCGCCCGGAAGCTGCGGCAGGGCATCAGCGGCACCGTCGGCTTCGTCGTCATGGACGGGCAGAACCCCTACTACAACGACGTGGTCCGCGGCGCCGGCGACGAGGCCACCCAGCACGGCATCGCCATCCTCTTCGGCGACACCGCGGAGGACCCCGCCCGGGAGCGCATGTACATCGACCTGTTCGAGGAGCACCAGGTGCGCGGCCTGCTCATCGCCCCGTTCGGCGAAGTGTTCAGCCGCCTGGAGAAGCTGCGGGCGCGCGGCATCCCGGCGGTGCTCGTCGGCCGGTACTCCGGGCAGAACAGGTTCAGCTCCGTCTCGGTGGACAGCATCGCGGGCGGCCGGATGGCGGCCGAGCACCTCATCGCCTGTGGGCGGCGCAGGATCGCCTTCGTGGGCGGCCCGTTCGAGCTGCACGAGGTCACCGACCGGCTGGCCGGCGCGCGGGTGGCCGCCGAGAACGCCGACGGGGTGGAGATCGAGGTGATCCCCACCGGCGCCATGACCGTCGCGGAGGGGGCGGCCGCCGGGATGCGCATCCTGACCCGCCCGGCGCAGGAGCGCCCGGACGCCGTCTTCGCCGCCAACGACCTGGTGGCGCTCGGCGTCCTCCAGGCCCTCATGGAGGACGGGCGGATGCGGGTGCCTGAGGAAATCGCGCTGGTGGGCTTCGACGACATCGCCTTCGCCGCCGCCGCGGCCGTGCCGCTGACGTCGCTGCGGCAGCCGAGCTCGATGATCGGCAGGACGGCGCTCCGGATCCTCCTTGAGGAGGCCGCCGACCCGGAGCTGATCCCCCGCCAGACGGTGTTCCAGCCGGAGTTGATCGTCCGGCGGTCCACGGGACGGCGCTCCTGAGGCCTCGTCCGGAACGGCTGAACATTCGTGCACGGAGGGCTGCACATCTGGTTCAGGGCCTCGGGTCGGCCATGCACTAATGCGGCGCAATCCCCCTTGACCAGTGCCTCGTCACGGCTGACGTGATAGACCAGTCTTCAAGGCCCAAGGAGGGGAAACCATGAAGCGTCTCGACACCGACGTCGTAGTCATCGGAGGCGGCTCGACGGGGTTGGGCGTCGTCCGCGACGCCGCCATGCGCGGGTACCGCGCCGTCCTGGTCGAGCGCGTCGATCTGGGTCAGGGCACCACCGGCAGGTTCCACGGGCTGCTGCACTCCGGCGGCCGCTACGTGGTCAGCGATCCCGGCTCGGCCACCGAGTGCGCCGAGGAGAACGCCATCCTGCGCCGCATCCAGGCGAGCGCCGTCGAGGACACGGGCGGCTTCTTCGTCACGCTCGCCGGCGACGACCCCGCCTACGCGGACAAGTTCCTCGAAGGCGCCAGGGCCACCGGCGTGCCCGCCACGGAGATCTCCGTCAAGGAGGCGCTCCGCCGCGAGCCGCGCCTCGACCCCCGCATCCAACGCGCCATCGAGGTGGCCGACGGCTCCGTCGACGGCTGGCAGCTCGTCTGGGGCGCCGCGCGCTCCGCGATGGCGCACGGCGCGAAGGTTCTCACCTACCACCGCGTGACGAAGATCGAGCGCGACGGCGACCGCGTGGCCGCCGTCATCTGCCGCGATGAGAAGGGCGGCGAGGACGTGCGCATCAACTGCACGTTCGTCCTCAACTGCGCCGGTCCGTGGGCCGGCCAGATCGCGGAGATGGCGGGCGCCGAGCCCGTCGCGGTCATCCCCGGCCGCGGGATCATGATCGCGATGAACCACCGCCTGGTGAACACCGTCATCAACCGCTGCGTCTACCCCACCGACGGCGACATCCTCGTCCCCGTGCACACCGTCTCCATCATCGGCACCACCGACATCCACGAGACGGACCCCGACCACCTGCCCATCCCCCGCAAGGAGGTGCAGCAGATGCTCGACGCCGGCGAGGCCATGATCCCCGGCTTCCGCAAGGCGCGCGCGCTGCACGCCTGGTCCGGGTCGCGGCCGCTGATCAAGGACAAGCGCGTCTCCGTCGAGGACACCCGCCACATGAGCCGTGGCATGGCCGTCATCGACCACTCGCAGACCGACGGCCTGAACGGCATGCTCACCATCGGCGGCGGGAAGCTCACCACCTACCGGCTGATGGCCGAGCACATCGTCGACGCCATGAACCGGCAGCTCGGCGAGGAGCGGCCCTGCACCACCGCCGACGAGGTCATCCCCGGCAGTGAGGACCGCAAGCTCTACACCGTCACGCACCGCCTGGAGGACCGCGAGAAGGACCGCCTGGAGGACCAGATCATCTGCGAGTGCGAGCTGATGAACCGCTCCATGTTCGTGCGGCTCCTCAAGGAACAGCCCAACGCCACCTTCGACGACCTCCGGCGCCAGCTCCGCCTCGGCATGGGTCCTTGTCAGGGCGGTTTCTGCGCCACTCGTGCGGCGGGCCTGGCCTGCTCCGAGCAGGTCGACGACGCCGAGCGCGCCTCGGGACTGCTGCGCCTGTTCCTCAAGCACCGCTGGATCGGCATCTGGCCCATCCTCTACGGCCAACAGGTCAGGCAGACCGCCCTGGACCACTGGATCTTCGCCGGAACGCTCGACGTCGAGCACCTTCCCCAGCCTGAAGAGGAGATCGTGCGATGAGCGACGTCGTCGTCATCGGGGCCGGGCTCGCCGGCCTCACCGCAGCGCTGAGACTGGCCCGGGCCGGGAAGTCTGTCACGCTGGCCACCAAGGGCCCGGGCGGGCTCCAGCTCTCCCAGGGCACCGTCGACATCCTCGGCTACACGCCGGAGCGGGTGACCGCCCCACTCGACGCCGTCGCGGCCGTCCCCGAGGGCCACCCCTACGCCTCCATCGGGGCCGACGCCACCGCATCGGCCCTGACCTGGCTCGCCGCCGAGCTGGGGCCGGACCTGCTCGTGGGCAACCCCGCCACGAACTTCCACCTCCCGACGGCGGTGGGCGCGATCCGCCCGACGGCGCTCGCCCAGCCGTCGATGATCGCTGGCGACGCAGTGGGCGGCAAGACCTACGCCGTCGTCGGCGTGCGGCAGCTGAAGGACTTCTCGGCCGAGCTCATCGCCGGCAACCTCGCCCGCTCGACGGCACCCGACGGGGGCGCCCTCGCCGCGCACGCCGCGTGGATCGACCTCCCCGCGCGCAAGGGGGAGGCGGACCCCACGCCGCTCACCTACGCCCGCGCCATGGACGACCAGTCGTTCGCGGCGGCGTTCGCGAAGGCCGTCTCGGCGGTGGCGGGCAAGGCCGACGTCGTCGCACTCCCCGCGGTGCTGGGCCACAAGCGTCGCGACGTGTGGCGGCAGGTGGCCGAGGCCCTCGGCCGCGACGTCTGCGAGATCCCGCTGCCCCCGCCGTCGGTCCCCGGCCTGCGCCTCTACGACGCGCTGCTCGCCCTGGCCCGGGCGGTGGGCGTGCGGTTCATCCAGGGCAGCCGGATCACCGGGTTCACCCCCGGCGCCGACGGCGTGGCCTCCGTCACCCTCGCCGCGGCCGGCGGGCCGCGACACCTGAAGGCCGGCGCGTTCCTGTTCGCGCCCGGTGGCTTCGAGAGCGGCGCGCTCGACGTCGACTCCCACGGCGCCATCACCGAGCCGGTGTTCGGGCTGCCGCTGACGGCCACGGATGCCGAGCCGCTGATCCCGTCCGTCTACTGGGGCCCGCACGCCCTGTTCGAGGTGGGCGTCCGCACCGACGACGCGGGCCGCCCGGTCGACGCCGCGGGCGCCGTCGTCCACCCCAACCTGTACGTGGCCGGCGGGATCATCGCCGGGGCGGAACGCTGGCGAGAGAAGTCAGGCGACGGGATCGCCGTCGCCACGGCCGTCCGGGCCGCCGATCACATCACCGGAGGTGCACGATGAGCGAGAAGCGCGACGAGCGGGCAAAGGAGCTGCGCGAGCGGCTCAACAACGAGCTGCAGCGGATGAGCCTGGACATGTGCGTCAAGTGCACCATCTGCGAGACGGCCTGCCCCGTGGCGGCGGTGACGCCGCTGTTCTCCGGCCCGAAGTTCGTGGGCCCCCAGGCCGAGCGGTTCCGCGACGACGAGTCCGTGGACCACTCCGTCGACTACTGCTCCAGCTGCGGCACCTGTTCGGTGGTGTGCCCGCAGGGCGTCAACGTGGCCGAGCTCAACTCGCTGGCGCGGGCCGTCATGAAGGCCGAGCAGGGCGTGCCGGTGCGTGATCAGATGATCACGCAGACGGTGCTGATGGGCAAGGCGATGACGCCGGTGGCGCCCATCGCCAACGCCGTGCTGGACAACAAGCTGGCACGCATCGCCATGGAGAAGGTGGTGGGCGTCCACCGCGACGCCCCCATGCCCACGGCCCGGGGCGAGTCGCTCCACAAGTGGCTGAAGAAGCGCTCCGCGCCCACACAGCCCCGGACGCGCGGCGCCCTGGTGTACTTCCACGGATGCGCCGGCGGCTACTTCGAGGTGGACGCGGCCAAGAAGGCCATCGAGGTCCTGGAGCACCTGGGCTACGAGGTGATCGTCCCCGAGCAGGGCTGCTGCGGCCTGGCCGAGCAGAGCAACGGCCTGTTCGAGAAGGCGAGCGCCTCCGTGCGCCGCCTCGTCGAGCAGCTGCGGGCCCCCGGCACCGAGCTGACCATCATCAGCACCGCGGGCAGCTGCACCGGCATGCTCAAGCACGAGGCGCACCAGATCCTGGGCATCCACGACCCCGAGCTGATGGACGTCGGCACCCGCATCCGGGAGATCTCCGAGTTCCTCATGGAGCTCTACGAGGCGGGCGAGCTTCCCACAGACTTCCAGCCCATCAACATGCGGCTGCCGTACCACGCCCCCTGCCAGTTGAAGAGCCAGGGCATGGGCACCCCGGCGTCGGACCTGCTCCGGCTCATCCCCGGGCTCGAGGTGATCGACAGCAACGTCACCTGCTGCGGCATCGCGGGCACGTACGGGTTGAAGAAGGAGAAGTACGACATCGCACAGGCCGTGGGCAAGCCGCTGTTCGACATGGTCAAGGCGACCAACGACGGCCTCGCCGCCTGCGACACCGAGACCTGCCGCTGGCAGATCGAGAAGTCCAGCGGCGTCGAGACGGTCCACCCGATCGTCCTGCTGCACCGGGCCTACGGGCTGGGCGGGGTCCTCACCCGGTAACGCCCCGCTCCCACCCTGAGCGGACCGACCCCGACTTGCCCGGCGAGGGTTCCGCTGGGTGAGCCGGTCGGGCGCGAAGCGCCACCGACCGCGTCGGCCCGGTCACGCCATCCGCGCCCTCGAGCGGCTCACCAGGACCGAGCCGCCCGCGTCAGCCCTGCTGACCTGCCAGACGGCACCCCGTCCGGCCACCGACGACGCGGGATCATCCACCCCGTCCCACCGGATGGAGGTGTGCTCGTCGATCGCGAGTCCCCGTTCGACCAGCCCGGCGCCTACCGCCGCGACCAGCCGCGACAGCGTGCCCCACTGCGCCGCGTGCACATCGACGGTGAAGGGCACCAGGCCGAGTCCGTCGGACACGGCGACCTCGTCGAGCTCCTCGCTGGCGTCCTCGTCGCACACGGGCACCCCGTCGACAAGGTGTCCGCCGATCACCGCCCGCTCCGGGGCGATCGCGGCGCCCGCCGAGAACCCCAGGTACGGCATCCCGGCCGCGACCCGGTCCCGCACGAGCGGCGCGATGGACGCGAAGGCATCCAGATAGGCGGGGGTGAGCCCCCCACCCACGAAGATGGCGTCCGCCCCGTCGAGCGCTGAGGCGTCGAAGAGCTCGCCCTCGACGATGGCATGCACGTCGACGTTCGCCCCCGCGAGGCCCAGCAGCCTGCCGTAGCGCTCGACGCCCTCGCGGTCGTCGGCCTCGAGCACCAGCAGGGCGTGAATCCGCGGGGCGACGGATCCGTCGCCCCGGAGGGCCGCCGCCTGAGCGACGAAGTCGATGAGGAGGGTGACGACGGCGTCCTCGTCGCGCCCCCCGCCCACCAGATGGACAGCCCCTGGCCTCGTTGGCATGTGCCGCTCCTCCCTCCGCGCTCGCTGGCAGCTCATCCTGACACGGCAGCAACGACAGAAGCCATCCCTCCAGCGGTGGATGTGACCGCACGAGCACCCCTCATACCCGCCCGGACCGCGGTTCGGACCTGCCAGACTCAGAGGTGCTGGGCTGTTCCTCGCGTGGCGGGACATCGAGCAGCACCACGGTCGAGGAGCAACCATGTCCGCAGTGCCTCTGCAGCCGTCCGACCAGTCATCCGCAGGGGGATGGACGGACCGACGCGGGATCAGCGATGATCCGCTCTGGTTCAGGAAGGCTGTGTTCTACGAGGTGTGGGTCCGGTCCTTCGCCGACACCACCGGCACCGGCGTCGGGGACCTCAACGGCCTGGTCTCGAAGTTGGACTACCTTGCGTGGCTGGGGATCGACTGCATCTGGATACCGCCGTTCTTCTCCTCGCCCGAGCGCGACGGCGGGTACGACGTCGAGAGACTGACGGGGATCCAGGTGCAGCTCGGCACCCACGAGGGCCTGAGGAACCTCATCCAGGAGGCGCACGCCCGTGGGATCCGCGTCATCTCGGACTTCGTGATCAACCACACGTCGTCGGAGCACCCATGGTTCCAGTCGTCGCGGGAGGATCCTCAGGGCCCGTACGGCGACTACTACGTCTGGCGCGACGACGACACCGGCTACCCCGACGCCCGCATCATCTTCGTCGACACCGAGGACTCCAACTGGACGTTCGACACTGTGCGCAAGCAGTTCTACTGGCATCGCTTCTACAGCCACCAGCCGGATCTGAACTACGACAACCCCAAGGTGCTCGACGAGGTTCTCAACGCCCTCCGCTTCTGGCTGGAGCTCGGCGTGGACGGATTCCGTCTCGACGCCGTGCCCTACCTGGCCGAGGAGGAGGGCACCACCTGCGAGAACCTCGAGCGCACCCACGCCATCCTCAAGACGATCCGTTCCGTGATCGACCAGGAGTTCCCTGGCCGCCTCCTCCTTGCCGAGGCCAACCAGTGGCCCGCGGACGCTGCGAAGTACTTCGGCGAGGGCGACGAGTGCCACATGGCCTTCCACTTCCCCCTCATGCCCCGCCTGTTCATGGCGCTCCGGCAAGGGACGCGAACGGCCATCAGCCAGATCCTCGCCGATATCCCAGACCTCCCCGAGGGCTGCCAGTGGGGCACCTTTCTCCGCAACCACGACGAGCTGACGCTGGAGATGGTCACTGAGGACGAGCGCGCATATATGTGGAAAACGTACGCGCCCGTCCCCAAGATGCGCCTCAACCTGGGGATCCGCCGACGGCTGGCCCCGCTCGTCGACAACGACGTGCGCCGCCTCAAGCTGCTGCACGCGCTCCTCCTGGCGCTTCCCGGGTCACCAGTGCTCTACTACGGCGACGAGATCGGGATGGGCGACAACATCTGGCTTCCGGACCGGGATGGAGTCCGCACCCCGATGCAGTGGACGTCGGAGGTCCCGGGCGCCGGGTTCTCCACGGCCAACCCGTATCTCTTCCCCTCGCCGATCCCGTGCGCCCCGCCTTACGGCAACGTCCATACCAACGTCGCCGATCAGCAGAACGACCCGGAATCGCTCCTCAACTGGCTCAGGGGTGCCCTTGCGGCCCGACGCGCGCACGACGTCTTCGGTCTGGGTGACTTCACCGACCTCGAGGGATCCGACGCGGTGCTGTCGTTCCAGCGGCAGCGGGGGACGACGCGCGTGGTGTCGCTGAACAACCTCACCGAATGGCCCCAGCTTGCCGAGGTCTCTCTCGCCGGATTGGCGGGGCAGATCCCCGTCGTCCTGTCCGGCAGCGTGGGCGGCGCCCCGGAGGTGGTGAGCGAGCGGTACCTGGTCGAGTTGCCTCCCTACGGCTACGTGTGGCTGCTGTTCGACGACTCACTGCCCCCCGCGTCACGCGTCAGCAGTTGACCGACCTCCGGCACCGGACGCACCACCGCCCACGCTTCCTGCCCCCTGACCGAGCTCTGGCGGGCGGCCACCCACGGTGGGGATCGCTCCTACGATGGCGCTCACAACGTCCCCGACCAGTGAGGGCGCGCGAGCAGATGAGGGGCCTCCAGTGCAGGACATAGAGACGAGCGAGCCGGTCAAGCCGATGCGCGTCGGCGTGGTTGGCGTCGGCATGATCAGCGACACGTTCATCGGCAACATCAAGGACAGCTTCCGCAACCTCGAGCTGGTGGGCTGCACCGCCCGCGACATGGGCCACATCCAGGCCAAGGCCGCCCAGCACGGGATCGCGGCCATGACGATGGACGAGCTGATGGCCGACCCGTCCATCGAGCTCGTGCTCAACCTCACCCCCGTCGAGGCGCACGCCGACGTGATCGGGCGGGCGCTGGACGCCGGCAAGCACGTCTACAGCGAGAAGACGCTCACCGGCGACTACGCCTCCGCCAAGGCACTGGCCGACCTGGCCGACTCCCGCGGCCTCTACCTCGGGTGCGCCCCCGACACGTTCCTCGGCTCGGCCGTCCAGACCGCCGCCGAGGCGGTCGCGACGGGGAGGATCGGCCAGCCGACCGGATTCACCATCATGCTGAACCGGGGCATGGACATCCTGTACGAGTTCATGCCCTTCCTGCTGCGGCCCGGTGCGGGAATGGGCTACGACTTCGGCGTCTACGGCCTCACCGCGGTGCTGTCGATCCTCGGCCCCGCCGTCGAGGTGTGCGGCTTCCAGCAGACCAACCGCCCCCAGCGCACCTACCGGATGGAGGGCGGGCCCCACTTCGGCGAGACCTACGAGATCGCCAACGAGAACATCATGACCGCCACGATGCAGCTCGAAAGCGGAGTGCTGGGCACGGTGGCCTTCAACGGCGACAGCGTCTTCCCCGAGCAGCCGTACCTGTGCATCCAGGGCACCGAGGGCCTGATCTACCTGCCTGACCCGAACCAGTTCGGGGGCGACGTGCGACTCACCACGGGCCTGCGCGACCCCCGCGAGATCATGGCCGGCGGCGGCTCCACCGAGGTGCTGCCCGTGCACCACCGCTACAGCGACAACTCCCGGGGGGTCGGCGCGGCGGAGATGGTCGAGGCGATCGCCCAGGGCAGGCCCAACCGGGCCTCGAAGGAGATGGCCTGCCACATCATCGAACTGCTCGACGGCATCGTCCAGAGCAGCGCGACGAGGCAGTACCAGCGGCTGACCAGCAGCTTCACCGTCCCGGATCGGCTCACCGGCGACGAGGAGTTCTGAGCCTCCCGGGACTCCTCGGGGCCCGACGGGGTTGTGCGGCCACAGGCGTCAGATCCCAGTGTCGGTTCTTGCCGGGACTGACCGGTCAGAACCGACGCTGGAGCCTCGACTCGTCTGAGGTGGGGCGGCCCCGCCCCGTCGGGACACCGCAGGACCCTGCCCCGGGCGCGAAGGCCCGGGGCGGGCGCAGCTCAGTTCGACGCAGCCTCGAATCCGGCCGCCAGGTTGGCGAGGAGTCGGGCGCCGAAGCCGGTGGCCCCGGCGGAGCGCCAGGCGTCGTCGGCATCGGTGGACATGGTGCCCGCGATGTCGATGTGCGCCCACGGGGTCTTGGCGACGAACTCGTCCAGGAACAGCGCCGCCGTCGTGGCCCCGGCGTGCGGGCCGCCCAGGTTGGCGATGTCGGCGATGTCGGAGTCCAGCTGCTTGCGGTACTTCCGCTCGAGCGGGAGCTGCCAGACCGGCTCGTCGGTGGCCGCCGCGGCCGCGACCACGCGGTCCACCATGGGCTGATCGTTGCCCAGAACCGCTGCCCGCAACTTCCCCAGCGCCATCAGCGCGGCACCGGTGAGCGTGGCGATGTCGACGATGGCGTCCACCCCGGCCTCGACGGCGAGCGCCAGCCCGTCCATCATCGCGATCCGGCCCTCGGCGTCGGTGTTCTTGATCTCCACCGTCTTGCCGTTGCGGCAGGTGAGCACGTCGCCGAGCTTGTACGCGGACCCGGACGGCATGTTGTCGGTGCACACCAGCCAGGCGGAGACCGCGCAGGTGGTGCCCAGGTCGCGCAGCGCGGTGAACGCGCCGAGCACGGCGGCCGCACCGCCCATGTCCATCTTCATAAGCAGGTGCATCGGGTCCGACGGCTTCAGGCTGATGCCGCCCGAGTCGTACATGATGCCCTTGCCCACCATGCCGAGGTGCCCGGTGGGCTCCCCCGACGGGGTGTAGGTGAGCACGACGAGCCGCGGCTCCTCCTCGCTGCCGGCATTCACGCCGAGGATGCCGCCGCAGCGCATCTCGATCAGCTGCTGCTTGTCGAAGGCCTCCACGTCGAAGCCGTACGTGGCTCCCAGCTCGGCTGCCACGTCGGCCAGGTTGGTCGCGGTCAGGTGTCCGGGGGGTGTGTTGGCGAGGTCGCGGGCCACCACCGTCGCCCGGACCCCGATCTGGCCGGCGGCGATGCCGTCGGTCACGGCTGCCGCGTCGGCGCCGGCCACCCTCAGCTGGAGAACCGCGAGCGGCACCTCTTTGGCCTCCGCCTTGAGCACCGAGTAGCGGTAGCGGGCCAGCAGGGCACCCTCGGTGAGCACCTGGCCGACGGTGCGCGCGTCCATGCCCAGCTCGGGCACGTCGAGGCCGATGCGCCCGCCCTTCTTCGCCGTCGCCCGGGCGGCCGCCGCGGCCGCGTCGCGCAGCTTGTCGGCGTCGAGTTCTGCGGGGTCGCCGATGCCGACCAGCACGAGGGGGTGCCCGTCCTGGGCCACCACCAGGCTGCTGCCGGCGCTGGCGTCGAACCCGGCGGAGGCCAGCGCGTCGGCGCCGAGGCCCACCACGCCGGTCAGATCTGTGCCGGTGGCCACCAGCAGCGCGACGGCGTCCAGGTCGGGCGCGAAGGTGTCGACGGCGGCCGCGTCGCAGGCGTTGGCCAGGGCGGGGACTGCGGTGAAGTCGGCGGGGATCAGCTTGATCGGGCTGCGGGACATGGTGCTCCTTCGGTGGCGGCGCTACACCTCAGACCATAGTCCGACGGAGCGGCCAAAGGGCACTGTCAGGGCAAGTTCGGGGGTCTTCTCCCGCCGGCGATGGCCCGGGGCAGCCACTCACCGCGACACCGTCCCGCGCCCGGTCCGAGGGTCGGCCCGCACGGTGGTGACCCGGCCGTCCTGCTCCACGAGGATGCCGGCGTGGTTCCGCCGGGTGGCCAGCCAGCCGAGGCTGGCGCGGCCCAGCACGAACGCGGCCGTGGCGTAGACGTCGGCCCAGGTGAGGCCGGGGCCGATCACGGTGGCCGATAGCAGATCGGTGGCCGGAGCCCCGGTCCATGGGTCGGTGATGTGGAGTCCTCGGGCCGCGGTGCCGGACGTCGCGACGGCGCCCGTGCGCATCGCGATCCGCTGGAGGACCCGCGACCGGTCCCGCGGATCCTCCACGGCGATCGACCAGTCCGGGGTGTCGGTCCGTTCACAGTGCACCGCGACGTCACCGCCCGCGTTGATCAGCACGTCGTGCTGCCCGAGCGCGGCGAGCCGCTCGACGAGGCCCTCCATCGCCTGCTCCACCGCCCAGCCCTTGACCAGGCCGGTGGGGTCGAAGCGCAGCGTGCCGCCCCCGTCGGGCAGCCACGCCGAGAACGCGCCCCCGGTGCGTTGTCCTGCGAGCTCGCACAGCGACGCCACACGTCGGATGCGTGGATGCGCCTCCGCCAGCGAGTCCCGACCGTCGCGGATCCTGCTGACCGGGCTGTCCGGCTTCCAGGTGCTGAACATGTCGTCGTCGGCGCGCAACTCGTCGAACGCGCGCTCGACGGCGCGCTCCACGGGAAGGTCGCGGGCGCGGGGACCGCGCACGTGGACGCTGATCGGCAGGCCCATGATCTGGGCGACGAACGCGCGTCGCGGCAGCGCCTCGGCCTGCGCCGGGGCCTTCGCCAGGGTCGCGGCGCTCACTGGAACGCCTGATCGATGGCCGACTGCAGGGACTGCGCGTAGGCGAGGCTGGTGAAGGTGGCCCCGGACACGGAGTCGATGTCGGCGCTCTGCGCCTCCACCGCCTCCGCGTTGAGCACCGGGACGGCGTAGGAGTTGATCTGCTGATCGTGGCGGTCGCGGTTGGGGTACTGGATGGCGTTCGACGACGTGAGGACGCCGTTCTCCACCGTGATCTCCACCTGCACCGCCCCGTACCGGGTCTGGACGGCGTCGCCTGTGTAGGTGCCCGACGCGGCCGTCGGCGCGGCCGAGCTGGAGGACGCCGAGCTGTCCGTCGAGGAGGACGAGCTGGAGTCCTGCGACGTGGCGCTCGACGCGGAGCCGGATGTGCTGCTGCCCGCGTCGGCGTTGGGCGTGGTCCCCGAGGACTGGCTCTCGCCGGTGTCGGTGGCGGCTGCGGCCGTGGCCGCCTGGCCGTTGGTGCTGGTGTGGTAGCTGAAGAGCAGGACCAGGCCGCTGACGGTGCCCATGAGGGCGGCGACGATCTTTCGCATGTTGTGTATCTCCTTGTCGGTGCCGGGTTACCAGCTGAAGCGTTCGAGGTGGATTCGTGACTCGGGCACGCCGCACTCCAGCGCGGCGGCCCGGGCGGCGTCCATCCAGGCGGCGCTGCCGCAGAGGAAGACGTCGTGCTCGGCGATGTCTGGGACGAGGTGGCGCAACGCCTCCGCGTCGGTGAAGCCGACGGCGGCCTCGGGGAGCCAGGTGTCGCGGCCGGGGAGCCGTCGTCCCGGGAGATAGATCACGCGGGCGCCGGTCCGGCGGATGAGGTCGTCGAGCTCGTCCTTCAGGGCGAGGTCCGCCTCGCTGCGCGCCCGGTAGAGGAGGGTGACGTCGCCGGGCCGCTGGGGCAGGCCCTCGAGCAGCGAGCGCATGGGGCTGATCCCGATGCCGGAGGCCATGAGAGTGACCTTGCGCTGCGTCCGCACTCCGGGGTGCAGGCGGCCGTAGGGGCCCTCGATGAGGACGCGCGTGCCGGGCCTCAGGTCGGCCAGCGCGTGGCTGCCGTCGCCGAGGTCCTTGACCGTGATCCGCATCCGCTCACCCGTCGGGGCGGCGGACAGGGAGTAGGGATGGGACCGCATCCAGCCCGGCCCGGTCAGGAACCGCCAGTTGAAGAACTGGCCGGGGAGGGGGTCCAGGCGGGCGAGGTTGCGGCCGCGCATGGTCACCGACACCACGTCGGCCGACTCCCGCACCACGCTCTCGACCCGGAGGCCGTGGACGGCGCTGCGGTAGAGCGGCAGGGCAACCCTGAACAGCAGGATCGAGCCGGCGGCCGCGATCCACAGCGTCCACCAGTACGCCGTCGCGACGGGGCTGTTGAGGAACTCCTGTCCCGTCCACAGCTGGTGCGGGAGCGCGAGGCCCACGCCGAGGTAGGCGTAGAGGTGCAGCAGATGCCAGGACTCGTAGCGCAGCGCGCCGCGGGCCTTGCGGATGCTGGTGACCACCACCATGACGAGGGCGACGGTGCCCGCCAGCGCCAGCAGCATGCCGGGGTAGTCCACCACCAGCTCCCAGAACTGGAGGAACGGGTTGAGGTTGACCGAGGCCGCGTAGCCGACGGTGATGAGCACGATGTGGGCCGCCATCAGCCAGAAGGACCAGAAGCCCACCAGGCGGTGCCGGCGGACCAGCTCGTCCTGCCCGTAGACGCGCTCCACCGCCGGGATGCGGGCCATGAGGAGCACCTGGATGAGGAGCAGGTCGGCCGAGACGAGCGCGGTGAGGCGGCCGAGGCTGGTGAGGGCCGAGGCCCAGCCGGCCAGGTCCTGCACCCCGCCGCCGGCCACCCACAGGGCGACGACGACGAGCATGCTCGCCGTGGTGGCCACGCCGACGGCGTCGCGCCACCAGCCGGGGACCCGGGCCCTCGCCCCAGTCGGGCGGGGCGATGGGCGTGCGGTTGAGGTGATCCGGCGGGTGTCGGGCCGGTCCAGAAGTGTGGTCATGGGGTGTTGCCTCTCTCGAGTCTGCCCCTGATCCTGCTGGGCCAACCTGTCGCGCCCGTGGGTCGAACCTGTGCGTCAGCCATGAAGCGGGGCGGTGGGGGCGCCGGGCGCGAGACGTGTCGCGGCCGCCGTCGCTTCAGTGGCGGATCTGGTGGCGTAGTCGCGACCACATCCGCCACTCAGCGGCGGCGGGTGGCTGTGTGCCGGCCGCGGAGGGACGCGTCCGAGGGGCTCAGTCCCTCCTGAGGTACCGCCCACCGGTGTTGGCGTACACGATGAAGATCAGAGACGCCACCGCCAGGACCACCATCGCCGCCACTGGCACCCACTCGACGCCGGCCATGAACCCGATCCCGGCGAGCACCTGCGTCCCCGCCAGGAAGAACGAGAAGTTCCCGACGCCCCTGGTCAGCGCCGCCACGTCGTAGCGCGCCTTCTTCGCTTTCGACGACGTGTTGTACCCCGAGATCAGCCAGCTCCACTGCCGGAACCGGACGAGGTAGCCGACGACCCCCAGCAGCACCGCCGCGAGCACGAAACCCATGGACACCATCCCCTGACCCCTCAAGTGTCGCGCGCTCCCGTCGCCTTGGCGACCCCTGATGCTCAGCCGGTGACGTCTGCTCCAGGGTCTGGAATCCGCCCTCGTCGGAGCCTAGAGTCGTCGGATGACCAGGTTCGTGGTGGACGCGGCCACCCTGCTGCACGTCCTCGAGGACGGCAGGACCATCTCCGCCTCCTATCAGCTCGTCGCGCCGGCCGCCATCCGGTCCCAGGTGATGGATCTGCTGCTGCAGAGGGTCGACCGCGGCGAACTGAGCGAGCCGCAGGCGCTGGCCCTCCACGAGAAGCTCACCCGGATGAGGATGCGGCTCCTCAACGACCGCGTCAGCCGCCGCGTCGCCTGGGACCTCGCGCGGGCGAACGGGTGGACGACGATGGCCCGGGCCGAGTACATCGCCCTGGTCAAGCTGCAGGCGGACGCGCTGGTCACCGTCGACCCAGACCTCGCGGCAGCGGCGGCCGGGATCGTCCCCGTCGTCGAGCCCGAACGACTCTTCTCTCCTGACCCGGCATCCGACGAGTGACCCCTAGGTCATGGACACAAGGATCTGCAGCAACGCCATCACGGCGCCTGCCTCCCCCTCATCCAGGTCGTGTGAGGAGTTCCTCTGCGGAAGTGCTGGGCCAACCTGTCGCGCCCGTGGGTCCAACCTGTGCGTCAGCCATGAACGCGGGGCGTTGGGGTGCCGGGAGCGCGGGGTGTCGCGGCCGCCGTCGCTTCAGGGGCGGATCTGGTGGCGTAGTCGCGAAGTGGCGCGCGGTCCCGTCACCAGCGCGACACTGGTGATGGTGGGGGTTCTGACCTGGTCACCTCGACGACGTGGGGGCCGCTCCTCGCCGTCGCAGCACCGGAGTAAGGCATCCACATGAGGAAGTACCTGCACTGGGCCGGTCGCCGGCCCAGCACGGCCCAACTGGTGGGCACCCTCGCCCTCGCGGGCGCCTTGATCCTGGCGGGCATTCCGCTCCTCATCGCCGTCGCGGGGAGATGGCTTGATCGCACGCTGGGCCTGCCGCCGTTCGACGGCTGGGTGTCGACGACTGCTGGCGTGGCCCTGATGGTGGTCGGCCTGCCCTATGCCTTCTGGGCCGTGCTGGCAGAGGCGCGGATCGGCGGCGGGACACCGGTGCCCACGATCCCCACCCAGCGACTCGTGGTGGAGCCGCCCTTCACCTACTGCCGCAACCCCATGGTGCTGGGCACGGCCGTCGGCTACCTCGGTTTCGGGGTGTGGCTCGGCTCGGTGTCGGCGATCGCTCTGGTACTGGTGTTCAGCGCCCTCCTGCTCATCTACGTCAAGGTGCTGGAAGAGGGCGAGCTCGAGGCCCGTTTCGGCGCTGACTACCTGCGGTACAAGCAGACAACACCCTTCCTGGTCCCCCGGTTCCGGACTCCGCGCGCCCAGCGCCCGCGAGGGATGACATGAGCGGGCGCATACCCCCCAGATCACTGTCGGTTCCTGGTTGGTCTATCAACCAGGAACCGACAGTCAAGAATGGGGCCGCGACAGGAACTCGACGATCTCGGTCGGATCCGGCTCATCCTCGTCGAGCAGCGACATCAGGGCCTCCACATCGGACGGAGCGGCGGGGGCCAGTCCGCCGAAGACGCCCACGCCATCCACCAGCGAGGCGACGCGCGTGCAGTAGTGCTCCCCCGGCATGACCCGACGGCTCCACTCCGGCTCCGCGACCTCCGCCACCTCACCGGTCCGGAGATCCCGGAGGGTGATGGAGCTTCCGGGGACGGCCGAGGCCACCTCGTGCACGGATCGTCGCGTCAGCAGCCACTCCTGCGCCAGCTCCAGCTCGTCGGGGGGCAGCAGCGCGCCGCGGCGCTCGAGGTACTCGGCGAGCACCCCGCCCTCCCACAGGGCGACGTCGATGATCAGGCCCTCCGAGAGCGCCCGGTCGAGCCCGTCGGTTCCGTCCCAGTGCTGGGCCCGCGCCTCGCCGAGGTCGAGGAGGAACGGCGTGTCCTTCTCGACGAGGTAGCCGGCCGCCTTCTGGTAGAGCCAGTTCGCGCGCTCGGCCAGCGGGCGCTGGGTCTGGCGGAGGTGGCACTGCTTGAACTTCTTCCCCGACCCGCACCAGCACGGTGCGTTGCGCGGGATGTCGCGCCCCTGCCCGGGGAGGAACTGTTGCAGGAAGTCGTACAGCGGTTCGTCCTCGGCGCCGGCGCGACGGAGCAGCGACATGCCGCCGACGGCATCACCCCGATCGCTCGCGCACAGCGCCAGCGACATCAGCGCCGGGGACCAGGAGGGATCGAGGGACTCGGCCTGCTGGAACAGCTCCTCGGCGCCGAGGATGTTGCCCATCTCCTCGGCGGCCATGCCCTGCAGCCACCTCAGCGCGACCCGTGCCGATCGAGGCGCCTCCGGCTCCCACGCGGCGGTCAGCGCCGCCAGCACGACGGGCTCGCCGCCCAACGTTCCCAGCGCCTCGTCGAGGAACGCCGCCGCGACGACGGGGTCCCGCAGCAGCGCCACCGCCGGCCCCACTTCCTCACCCAGGCCCTTGGGCCTCTCGTCCTGGGGCGCGCGGGCAGCCCCCTGCTCGCCCACCCAGGCGACAAGCACCTCGTGGACCTCCGCCTCGCGGACGTCGTCGTCCGTCTCCATCGCCCCGTCGAGCTCATAGGTCATGCCCGCGACAATCTGCAGCAACGCCATCACGGCGCCTGCCTCGCGCTCGTCGAGGTCGTGGTCCTCACGCATGCGCTGCAGCAGGTCGTCGGTCTTCCAGGCGTCGATGTCGAAATCGTCTGCCCCGATCAGGGAGCCGCTGCTGGTGACCCCGCAGGCTGCGAGCTGTTCGCCCAGGGGGAGTTCCGGACTGCGCAGCAGGCCGGCGTCCGCGGCGCACGCCGTCCACACGGAGTTCTCGATGAGGTGCGGCCGGTCCGGTGAGGCCTGCACCAGGGCGGCCACCGCCTGGCCGGTGGCCGTGCCCAGGGCCTCCTCGACCCGCAGCAGCTCGAGGCCGTCCGGCTCGACCCTGAGCCCGACGATGTCGCCGGCGCCGAGCCCGAGCCCCGCGAGGCGCCCACGCTCGAGCAGGAGCACGCCCGAGTCCAGGGCATGCTCGTCGATCCCCCGGTCATCCAGCTCGTCATCGGGCGGATACACGACGAGGGCGTCCGAGCCGTCGGTGAACCTGTCGTGCGGGGCATCCCCGATCAGGGTCTCCACCGGTGCCAGATCCGGCGTCAGCACGACGACGTCGTGCTTGACCTCGTCCTCGCTGAGCCGATGGGTGAACGTTCGGCCCTCCAACACAGCAGGCAGCCAGACCCACCGGTCGCCGGCGATGGGCATGACCGGTGGATCGGTGTCCATGAGGAGGTCCTCGAACCACTCCTCCTCGTCGCCCAGCGTGTGGCCGGAGGCGAGGAGCTCCTGACGCAGCTCCGCCTCCGCCATCGGTCCGTGCGTGATCAGCAGGTCGCGCGTGGCGGCGAGGAGTTGCTCTGCGGGAGTGGTGGCCATGGCTCAGACCCTATCCCGGGACCGTGGCCGAACTCAGGTCCCTACCCCGCCCCGGGCCGCTGCGTGAGCACCAATCGCCGTCGAAGTGGGCGCCCCCGGCGTGACCACTCTGCATGACGCGGCGTCTCGAAGTCAGCTATCGTGCAGTAATACGGTTCTGCTGTTGTACCGCTGAACGGCGTATCATGGGCGCATGAGCGCACCCACCACACCCCGGTACCTCGGCATCCAGGGCCGAGGCACCATCGCGCTGCCCGCCGACGTCAGACGCCGCCTGCACCTGGACGAGCCGGGCGCGCAACTGGAGATGACCGAGAGGGACGACGGCGTCATCGAACTCCGCGCAGCGCTACCTGTCCCCGCAGATCAGCTCTGGTTCTGGACCGAGCGCTGGCAGGAGCGCGAGCGCGAGGTGGACGAGCACGTCGCCGCGGGCCGCGTGACGCGGCACGAGTCCACCGAGGACTTCCTCGACCACCTTGGCCGCCTCGAGGAACAGTGAGATTCGAGACCACGCCCGCGTTCGACAACGACGTCCGGCGGCTCAAGCGCGAGCATGCCGCGGACTTCCGGGCCATCGTGAAGGAGAGGTTCGCCCCGGCGTGCGATGCCTACGCCGCTGATCCGGCCACGCCGTGGCCGGCCTCCCTGCGCGTGAAATCCGTGCGCGCCGCGCCCGGCATCCTGGAGATGACCTGGTCGTTTGCCAGCCACGACGGGCGGGCCACGTTCGAGTTCGTCACGGTCAACGGCGAACTGCTCTGCCTGTGGCGCCGGGTGGGCGACCACGACGTGTTCAAGCACCCGTAGACAGCGGACGACGCAACCCGGCTCTGGCGTTAGTGAGTGCGCCGATGGAGGGCCTTGTTGGGCCTGATAGGGCCCCGGCCGCCGACGCCCGGAGCGGCTACGCGACGTACCGCCGCAGCACGTCGACCCAGGCCCGGTAACCGGACCCGTTGAGATCGCGCTGGCCTGCTACAACGACGACGTGGCCCTCACCATGCTGTCGGCCGCCCGGGCGCTCGGCTTCACGGTGCCTGAGGATGTCGCGGTGATAGGGATGGACCACACGCCGCTCTCCCACGTCTCGATCCCACCGCTCACCACCATCGAGTACGATCTCGCGGCCGCCGCCCGCTACGCCATCGTCGGACTGCTGCGCTCACTCGGCGCGGGGACCCCCACCGTCACCCCGTCACCGGCCGAGCTCCACCTGGTCGAGGGCGGGACGGTCTGACCCCGTCGGTTGACGTACGGTGACGCATCTGACGACGACTACTCCTTGACGCCTCCGGTGGCCAGCCCGCTCTGCCAGTAGCGCTGCAGGAACAGGAAGGCGATGATCAGGGGCGTGATCGCGACCAGCGACCCGGTGATCACCGTCGAGAACAGCGCCTGAGACCCTGATCCGCCGCTGGCGGCCTGGCTCTGGAAGGCCAGTCCCACAGTGAGGGGGTACAGCTCGGAGCTGGACAGCATGATCAGCGGCAGGAAGTAGTTGTTCCAGGTGGCCACCAGGGCGAAGAGGAAGACGGTGACAAGCCCGGGCCCGAGCAGCCGCAGCCCCACTCTCCAGAAGATCGAGAACTCCCCGGCGCCGTCGACGCGGGCGGCCTCGAGCAGCGAGTCCGGGACAGCGTCCTCCGCGTAGACCTTCATGAGGTAGACGCCGAACGGGCTGACGAGCGACGGGATGATCACCGCCCACGGCGTGTTGGTGAGCCCGAAACCGGCGAACAGGAGGTACGTCGGGAGCGCCAGGGCAGTCATCGGGATCATGATTGCGCCGAGGACGACGGCGAACATCGCGTTCTTGCCCGGGAAGTCGTACTTGGCGAACGAGTAGCCGGCCATGGTCGCAAGCACAGAGGCACCCACTGCGCTCACACCGGCATAGAGCACGGTGTTCCAGATCCACCGCACATAGATTCCGTCGGATTGGGTGAACACGTCCACCAGGTTCGGCCAGAGGTTCATCGCAGTGCCGAACCAGAGGCCGAACGTGGTGAACAGGTCGCCGTTGTCCTTGGTGGAGGAGATGATCAGCCACACGATCGGCAGCAGGAAGTAGGCGGCCAGCGCCCAGAGCATCACGGAGAGGACGGTGGACTTGCGTCGGCTGAAGTGCTGCCGGCGTCGGGGGGCATCGACGGCCCGCTGAGGTTCATCGAGGGTGGTGGTGCTCATCGGCTGCCCGTTCGGTTGGCGCCCAACTGGACGACGTAGGAGATCACTGCAATGAAGAGGCCCAGAGCGAATGCCATCGCCGCGGCGTAGTTCACGTCCTGGTTGATGAACGCCTGGTTGTAGGCGTAGAAGTTCGGCGTGTATGCCAGATCGATCGCCGCGGGATTGAGCACACGCATCAGGCTCGGTTCGGTGAACAGCTGGAAGGTGCCGATCACCGAGAAGATCAGCGTGAGCATGATGGCGCCTCTGATGGCGGGGATCTTGATCCTCAAGGCGGTCTGGAACTGGTTGGCCCCGTCGATGGCAGCCGCCTCGTACAGCTCGGTCGGGATGGAGCGGAGGGCCGCGAACATGATGATCATGTTGTAGCCGACGTACTCCCAGGTGACCACGTTCATCATGGAGCCCAGGATGTTGTCCGGGCTGAGCAGCTCAGGCGAGCCCAGGCCGACGGCGCGCATGGCCTGCGCGATCGGCCCGAAGTCGTCGCCGTAGAGGTAGCCCCACATCAAAGCAGCCACAACGCCCGGAACCGCGTAGGGCATGAACGCGATGAGCCGGACGGCCCGCTGCCCACGGACCAGGCCGCTGTCGAGGGCGAGGGCGATGAACAGCGCCAATCCGAGCATGATCGGCACCTGGACGATCAGGAACAGCCCCATGCGCAGTAGCCCGGTGAGGAAGGCCGGGTCGGTGAAGACTCGGACGTACTGGTCGAGACCGGCGAATGTGACGCCGCCGATGAGGGACGACCGGAACAAAGAGACGTACAGCGCGTATGCCAGCGGCACGAGCAGCATGAGGACGAAGACGATCATGAACGGCGCGACGAGCGCGTACGCGGCGCGGCGACGGTGGCGGGTGACCGCAGTGATCCGCGGCCTCGCCGGCGCGATGGTGGTAGACATGAGAGCTCCCAGGGTGGTGGACAAGAGGGGCGGGGGGACACCGGACAGGAGTCCCCCCGCCGGCTACGTCACTTGGTGACGGTGAAGCCCTGCTGGGCGGCGTAATCGGTGAGGCTCTTCTCCCAGGCTGCGGTCGCGCTCAACAGGTCACCCTTGTCAGAAATGGCCTTTCCGACCGTTTCCACGAACTGTGCATAGGTGAAGTCCATGAACGGCAGCCATCCGAAGTCCGGCGTGACGGTGTCCGAGATGTCGGCGAACAACTGGTTGACGTTCTGCCCCCCGAAGAACTCGGCCTTGGTGTCTGTGAAGCGCGGGTCGGTGAGGGTGGCCTTCGTCGTGGGGAAGAAGAACTGCTTGTTGGCGAACATCAGCGTCGAGTCGATGTCGGTGTTGATCCACTTGGCGAGTTCGTAGGCGGCGATCGGATTCTTCGTGGGCGACATGACGGCGTTCGTCGACCCGCCCCAGTTGCCGGACACGTCGAGGGAGGCGTCCCACTGCGGGATGCGAGTGGCTCGCCACTTCCCAGAGGTCGTGGCCGCCGTCCCCTGCAGGAAGACCGGGCCCCAGGCGGCCGTGAGCCAGTTGGCGTACTTGCCGTTGGCCAGGCCCTGGTACCAGGTGTCGTTCCAAGCGGGATCGAGCGCGACGAGGTCGTTCTGGACCAGGCGCGTCCACATGTCCATCACCTTGACGACGTTCTCGTCGCCCGTGAGGTTGATGCGGACCGACTTGTCGCCGTCGAACCCGAACGGGCGGGCGCCCGCCTGCCAGTAGAAGCTCGAGAACTGTCCCGCCTCGTTCGGCGAGAGGCAGGTGATGTACGCGCCCTTGGAGCGGACGTTCTCGGCTGCTGCCTCGTAGTCGGCCCAGGTCTTGATGGCCTCCCCATCGACACCGGCGGCGTCGAAGAGGTCGGTGCGGTAGAGCGAGCCCAACGGTCCGGAGTCCTGCGGGACGGCCCAGATCTTGCCGTCGAGCGCCACCTGCTTCCACACCCATTCGACGAACTGACTCTCCAACTCGGCCGCGCCGTACGGGGTGAGGTCGAGCAGATTCTTGGTCACGGTGAAGGACTGGATGTGCTGGAACTCCACCTGCGCCACATCGGGGACGCCCTGGCCGGCCTGCAGAACGGTGCGCATCTTCTTGTAGTGATCGGCGCCCTGACCGACGTTCTCGACCTTGACCTTGATCTTCGGATAGGCCTTCTGGAACAGATCGACCTCTGCCTGGATGTCGGGCACCCAGGTCCAGAAGACGAGCTCGGTCTCCGTGTCGAGCGCGGCGGCGCGCTCCTCATCGGTGATGCCTGGGGAAGACGACGACGGCGCCGCGGTCTGGCCTGGCGTGGGCGAGCAGGCGGCGAGGGCGGCGACGCTGCCGACCGCCAGCGATGTCCCCAGAAGGGTGCGACGGGTGAGTGGCATGGGGTACTCCTTGTGTGGTGGTTGGACTACTTGGCGGTGAAGATGAGTGATTGCCAGCTGGTGAGTTCGATCTCGACGCCTGCCTCGGCGCCCAGATCCTGGGTGAGTTCGACCATGTCCGCCGGCGGGGTGACGCGCGCCGTGGTCCCGGACCAGTTGTGGACGAAGTAGTAGCGCACGCCCCGGGCGACCCCCGAGAGCACGGTCACCGAAGGATCCCTGGTCCAGGCTCCGGTGAGCGGAGAGGGAAGGAGGTGGCGCATCAGATCCGCCGCCAGGTCCCGGTTCGGCACCGTCCCGACGTACGTGATCCAGCCCTCGCCATGGGGGGCGGTGGTGACGGTGGGGTACTCGCCGAAGACGGGATGGTCGTAGCGCGCCAGGACCGTCGCCCTGTCGTCCGCGACGACGCCGTCGGCCCAGTGCAGCGCTGCCGCCCCGTCCGACAGGTCCATTCCCTCTCCCCGCACCCCCAGCGGCTCGAGGAGAGTGGTGAACTCGTCATAGCTGACACCTGCAGGTTCACCGACGACGTCGGGAGCGACGGGGACGCGGGCGCGCGCCTCCTCGTCGCCGTAGCCGGTCCGGATGCCGAGGACGAGATGCCCGCCGGCGGCTGCGTAGTCACGCAGGCGCTCCAGCTGCTGCGTGGTCGCGGTGTAGAACCCCGCCGCGACGAGCACCGGGTGCTGGGCCACGAGTTCCTCGACGGACAACCGGTCTGCCTGCTCGGCGTGGAGCACCCGGACCTGGGCGTCGGCATCGCACGCACCGCCATGGAAGGCGTTGACGACGTCGTGGTAGGCCGCCGGGTTCGTCTTGATGAATCCCCCGACCGACCCCGCGACACCGGGCGCGAACGGGGGTTGGAAGGACAGGGCGTACTTCGAGTCTGTGGCGTACAGCAGCGTGACGTCGGCATCCGGGACGTAGCCGTCGAGTCGATCGCCCAGCTTGGCGAGGATCCGGCCCAGCTCAGCGAGCTCCCGGTAGACCCTCCCCGGCCGCTGGCTGTGCGGTAGGACGCCGCCCCAGTAGGTCTCGGTGCCGAAGTGGTTGGTGTGCCAGTGCCAGTACTCGATCATCGCGGCCCCCCGCGCGACGAGAGCCAGGCCGGCCTGCTGGAGCTGGCCCGGGTAGGGCGGGAGATTGAGGCTGGACGATCCGATGGCCTGGGCGTTGGTCTCGGTGACCAGGAACCGCGCCTGCTTGGCGCCGTACGAGCGGTCGGCCAGTTCCAGGAGGCCGTTGGTGCCGGTCCGCATCCAGACGTCGGGGCGTGACAGGCTCTGCGTCCTGGCGAGATGGTCCTGCATGGAGTAGTAGGGGTTGGTGGCCGTGACGTCGAGCCGCTCGTTGAGCTGTCGCTCATCCGCCGCGGGACGGTCCAGCGCGACGCAGGTGGTGACGAACTGCCCTGTCCGGGCGTATTCCCGGACGATGTCCGCCTGCCAACCGATGAACTCTGAGATGCATTCGGCCTGAAAACGACGCCAGGCGAGGTCGTACTGCGGCTGGGCGTTGCCCTCCGGAGTCCACAGCTCGCGCCAGTCGGAGAGTCGGTGGGACCAGTACACCAGGCCCCACTCCCGATTCAGTTGCTCGACGGTGCCGTACCGGTCCTTCAACCACTCGATGAACCGCTCGAAGGTGCCCCTGTTGTGCAGGAGGATGGGCCCGGGCTCGTTGTCCACCTGGAATCCGATGACGGCGGGGTGGTCTGCGTATCGGGCGACGACCTTGCGGATGACTCGCTCCGCGTGGAACCGGAATCCCGGATGGGTGACGTCGACCTCCTGACGAGCGCCCCACGGGTGACGCTGACCGGACGCGGTCTCCCCCGCGATCTCCGGGTAGGCATTAGCCAGCCACGGTGGCACTGCATAGGTGGGCGTGCCGAGGATCACCCCGATGCCGCGGGCGTGAGCGCCGTCCAGCACCGGCTGAAGCCAGTCCAGCTCGAAGACCCCGTTACGCGGCTCCCACGTGGACCACACCGACTCCCCGACGCGGATCACGGTGAAGCCCGCCTCACTCATGAGGTCCAGGTCCCGGTCCAGCGTGTCCCCCGGTTGATACTCCAGGTAGTACGCCGCACCGAACCGGATTCCGCTCGGTTTGTAGATCGACGACGATGTCATGTGCCCGCTCCTTCGCAAGTGTTACCGCTCAAATTTTGAGCGGTAACACTTTGGATGTCAAGGGGCCGGGCGGTGGTTTCTTCAGGAGCGCCTGGGCTGCGCCGTGGACTCCCGGACCACCAGGCGGGCCGGGTAATGGAAGGGCGGCGAAACGAACCCCTCGTCGATCCTGCTCAGGAGGGAGTGGAGCAGGCGGCGGCCCAGGCCCTGCGAGTCGACCTGGATGGTCGTGAGGGGTGGAGTGTAGAACGCGGCATCCGGCACACCGTCGTACCCGACGACGCTCACATCACCGGGAACGCTCAGTCCGTTTCTCCTGAGCCAGTGCATCGCTCCGAGGGCCATTGAGTCGTTCGCCGCCACCACGGCGGTGATCTCTGAGCTCATGATGCCGACGTCGGCGTCGAGGTTCTCCATGGCGTCGAACCCGGACTGCGCCGACCAGTCCCCCTCGCCCTCTGCGACGTTGGTCAGCCCACGGGCGGCTGCCACGGTGCGATACGCCAGCGTCCGACCTAGCGCCGACCGCCACCCGGTGGGGCCCGCGACATGGGCCAGTCTCTGGTGTCCGAGGTCTGCCAGGTGATGAATCAGTGCGCCGAAGGGATGGGAGCCGGAGTCGTCATCGGCCGCCTCAAACTCCACCGGGCACCGGATCGATGCAGCCTTGACCCGCTCCAGCATGGCGTCCGACGGCGCGATCACGACCAGGCCGGCGAGCTGCATCCGGGTGAGGGTGTCCACCGCACCCTCGATCGAGAGGGGATCCTGGCCGTCGATGGCCAGGATGTCGAACATGTAGCCCGCCTCCCGCGCAGCGGCCGCCGCGCCGTTGACGAGCATCTGCGGGGAGCGTTCGTCAAGGTCCGAGGCGAGAGCGCCGATCCGCCTGGAGCGGTTGGTGGCCAGGAGTCGAGCCGACTCGTTGGGACGATAGTCGAGGTCTTCCAACGCCTTGCGCACCCGATCCCGGTTGGCCGGCTTCAGCTGGGCTCCGTTGAGATACCGCGCCACAGTCTGGTGCGACACCCCGGCCACCCTGGCCACGTCGTAGACCGTGGCCGCCTTGGCGCCCACGGTCGAAGTACGAGAGTCAGGCATGCGTCAACTCTATGGCTCCGCGTGGCACGGTTCTGGTTCCCCTAGCGTCATTGGGATCGGTCTGGCTGCGGGGGGCTGCCTCACCGCGCGGTTCGGCGACCCCCTCACTGGACCAGGCGGACGTTGTCTCCCGTGAGGTTGGCGCGGAAGCCGTCGTCCACCACCTCCACGCTCCGCAGGACGACCCCGTCGGGCAGGCCCTCGATGCGGTGCTCGAACGTGATCAGCTCGCGCACCAGACTCCCCAGCAGGTCTGAGATGAATCTGGGCCCACCGATGTCGATGGAGGTCGGCACCATCACGAGCGTGCCGCCCACCACCGTGACCGTCCCGGTGGCGCCGACGGGGAGGCTGCGTCCCAGGGCCTCCACCTCGGTGTCGACGCGCACCTCACCCCCGTCGGCTGCGCTCAGGGTGGCGTTCGGGCCGATCTCAGCGGCCACGACGTGGAACGGGACCGTGGCCGTCAGATCGAGGTGGCGGGCGACGAGTCCGTCCGGCCCCGAGGTCACGTCGGTGCCGCTGCCGACTACGTCGTAGAGCGGCGTTCCCGCGGCGAAGACCGAGCCGGCGGTCAACGAGATGTCACCGAGCCAGACCTCGTCCTCGGCAAGGCCCGGAGGAGGGGTGGCCCCGGTGACCGGTCCCGCCGTCGACGAGGCCGACGGGGTGTCGGTCGGCGTGGAATCTGCGCCGTCGACCGGCCGCGTGATCGACAGCCAGAACAGCAGCAGCGCCAGGGCCATGATGCCGAGCATTCCGAGGGCGCCGATTGCCCAGTCGAGGGCGCGCGACCGTGGGGGTCGACGCGACTGCGGCGCAGGAAAGCCCCCACCATCTGAGTGGACCGGGCCCTGGTCAGGAACTTGCACGGGTTCTCCTCACACGGGTGCGCCTCTCGCGCTGCAGGATGCCGGACGGCCAGCTGCTCACCGGGCCCACCAACGTGATCAGCGACGGCACGAGCAGCGCGCGCACGACGAACACGTCGATCAGGATGCCGACCCCGAGCAGGAAGCCGAGCTCGCGGAACGGTCCCAGCGGGACCAGGGCCAGGAGCCCGAAGCTGGCGGCCAGCGCGAGCCCCGCTGAGGTGATCGCTCTCGTCGACTCCGGGGTCGCGACGAGGAGCGCGTCCTTCAGCGACCGGTTGCGGGCCTCCTGCCAGACGTGCCCGACGGCGAAGATGTTGTAGTCGGACCCGAGCGACAGCAGCAGCACCGAACCGGCGAACGGGACGTAGAACGTCAGGTCGTCCTGCCCGAGGTAGTCCTGGAAGAACAGCACCGACAGGCCCAGCGTCGCCCCGAGCGCGAGGACGCTCGACGCGAGGAGGTACAGGGGGGCGACCAGCGCCCGCAGGAAAACCACCAGGAGCAGCAGGTTCACGGCCAGCGCGACGAGCCCGATCCGGAGCAGGTCGTTGGTGGTGTCGGCGATGATGCCCGAGGCGAGTGCGGTATCGCCGGCCACGGCTGCGGTGACCTCGCCGAGACCCGCGTCGGCGGCCAGCTGCGGGAGTGCCGCCTCGACGCGCGCGAGCGTCTCGATCGCCGTCGCCTCGAGGGGGGTGCTGTCGAGGATGACGAGGAAGCGGACGGCGTCGCCCGACTCGGCGGTGAAGGCGCCGACATCGTCAGCGGCGGGGAGGTCGCCGGGACCGATCACGCCCGCCACCCCGTCTTGAGCCTCGAGGGCCTCGCCGAGCTGGGCGACCTCGTCGGTCTTCTCCCCCACCCCCGGTCCTTCGAACACGATCTCGGTCGGGGAGATGATGCCTGGGGCGAAGCCCTTGCCGGCGGCATCCGCCGCGCGCTGGGCGCTCGTCGTCTCGGGGAGGGACTGGACGAATCCGAGGCCGAGGTCGAGGTTGCGCGCGTGGTACGCGCCGAAGCCCAGGCCCGCCACGCACAGCAGCACCAGGACGAAGGCGGAGCCGCGGTGCGCGACCGCCCGGGTGAGAAGGGAGGGCCGCTCGCGCACCTTCGCGGGTTCGGCGACGAGGGTGCGCGGCCAGAACGCGGCCCGGCCGAGGATGGCGAGCAGCGCCGGGACGAGGGTGATCGCTACCACAAGCCCGGTCAGCACGGTGAGCGCGAGCGCCGGCCCGAACCCGCTGAAGAGTGGGGACTCGGCGACCAGCAGCGACGCCGTCCCCGCCGCGACCGTCACGCCGGCGACGGTGACGATCGGCGTGAACGACGCGGTGGCCAGGCGGGCCGCCTCGAGGCGGTCGTGGCCTTCGCGGAGCCGGGTGCGCAGCCCGGAGAGGTAGAAGATGCAGTAGTCGGTCACGATGCCGAGGAGGAGCGCGACGATGAGCGGCCGCAGGTCGGCCGGGATCGACACGTCCATGACGGTCGCGGCCCACCCGGAGACGCCGAGCGTGACGAACACCGCCGCGCCCACCGAGATCAGAGTCAGGGCCGGCGCCATCAACGAGCCGAACGTGAGCGCCACGATCGTCAGCACCGCCAGGACGGTGGCCACCTCGACGATGTGCACGTAGGAATTGAGGACCAGCCCTTGGGCGGCGCGCGCCGGGATCGAGCCCGTGACGCCCACGTAGGCGTCGGAGGCGTCCGTGAGCTGCTCGGCCGCGAAATCCTCCACCACCTGGGTCTGCTGGAAGAAGTTCAGCGTGGGGTCCGCGAAGACGAAGGTGACCACCGTCGTGTTCGTCTCGCCTGCGCCGGGGAACGCTCCCTCGGCGTTCGGCACCGGGATGGCTCCCAGGAGCTCCGTGTCGTACTTGCCCTGGTTGATGGCGATGCCACGCATGACGGCCTCGGCCTGGACCAATGGGGGCAGCCCCTCGGGGTTGCGCTGCACGATCGCCGCCCGGCTCAGGAGGGGGAATCCGAACAGCTCCATCGAGCGCTGCTCGGCCGCGAAACTCGCGTCGTTGGCCCCCAGGGCTTCGATGTCGTTGGCGGAGCCCTGCATGGGCGGAAGCAGCACGGTCGCCGCGACGGCCGCGGCCACCCATCCGACGACGATGACCCATCTCAGCGCCACGACCACTCGGGCGTAGCCGTACCAGAGTGTCGCCATGAAGCCGCGGCGGGGCTCCGCCTCGACCGGCGCAGGCGCCTCGTTCATGACGTGGCGCTGGGGCTGGGGTTGGCGCCGGAGCTGGGCTCGGGGCTCGCGCTGGGCTCGGGGCTCGCGCTCGGGTCTGCGGTGGAGTCAGGGCTGGCGCTCGGCTCCGCGGAGGGTGACTGACTGGTCTGGGGGTCCCTCCCCGCCTGGGCCAGGCACTCCTCGGATGCCCCGTCGGCCGTCTCGCGGGCGTCCTGCAGACGGTCGAGGGTCTCCTGCAGGGCGCGCGCGTCCTGCGCCTCCGCTCCCCTGGCGAGCTCGTCGACGGCGTCGTCGACCACGAGGTTGTACTCGGCCGCGCGGATGCAGGCGTCGGACACGGCACCCGGCTCCGACGTCGAGTCGTCCGCCGACGGCGACGGCGACGGCGTGGGGCTGGCGCTGATGATCGACTGCGCATCCAGTGGGGTCGCCCACCCGATGCCCAGGAGGAAGACGCCCGCAGCTGTGGCGAGCGCGATCCCCGCCAGGAGCCCGATCAGGAGCATCACCCCACCGCTGAGTGAACTCCCGCGGCGCGAGGTGCTCCGGTGCTCGTCAACTGTCATCGATCCTCCTGGTGCAGGGGGCCGCACCCGGCCCGGCGGGGCACAGCTGTACTGCGATGCTAGTTGTCGGGCGCGCATCGAACGGGCTTTCGTGCAGGTTGAGGACGTCGCGCGGGCTCGGCACCGCACAGCAGCCGTGCTCTCAGGCCCCCTGCGGACTGGAGCCCGGGTTGTTGAGCGTTAAGTGAGGTGCGTGTCCCGACGTGGGATCCAGCAATTCACGCCGCGACATAGACCGGCTCCGCCTCCAGGAGTACGTGTTCACGCAATGCAGGGTGTAGGGCCCTTCGAGCCACCAGATCAACCCTGCGCCTGAACACGACAGCCAACTCGTCCGACAGGTCCTCGATCTCCCAACCCAGGCGCGCACCAGGGGCGAGCGTGTACAACAGGTCGATATCGCTGTCGGCGTCAGCCTGGCCACGCGCAACTGACCCGAACACCTCCAGCGAGGAGATCCCATACCGCTGGCATATGTCGCGCAGCCGTTGACGATCAGGCCCAGCGATCCCCACTGCGACCCCTCCCCTCGAACCAATGCCAACAATTCACGGCGGACGCGGAAGGTCAGGGTGCACCGGCGCCTAACTGCGGTCACGAAGGAGTTCGGCTAAGGAGTAAATCCGTGGAGCATAGGGGACTCGAACCCCTGTCCAAACGCGTTTGACTAGGAGTTTACTGCATAGTGGGCCGCGTCGTGCTACCGATGTGCTACAAACAAGCCCCGCATAGCAGCCTGCGCCCGTTAGGCGTCCACCGGGCCATTCACTACCCGGTCCTTCCACCTCGCGAGCTGCGTGCAGAACATCGTTCTACATCGGTGCGGCGCCCGGAGGGTGGCGACTCAGCCTTGGGGCGAAGAGCAGGCGCGACTCGGACGCCGCTGGAGGATGGCTGTCGTTGATGTGCCAACCGATAAAGGTCGGTATCCTGACCGTTAACTGATACAGTGCTCATGATCGAGACCCTTAAGGAGCTGCCTCATGGTACGTCCGACCTCAGCCCGCACACGCATCGCTGCAGAGACCATCGGCGAGCACCTGCTTGCCTGGCGCAAGCTCCAAGGTTTGACGGCTGCGCAGGTCGCAGAGCGGGCTGGGATCTCACGAGGGACCCTGCGCAAGGTAGAGACCGGCGAGTTGGGCGTCGGCCTTGAGGCCTTCCTAAATGTCACAAAAGTGCTTGGCGTGCTGGACTTGCTTGTTCAGGCAGTCGACCCTTATGAGACGGAGCTCGGGCGCGCGCGCGCAGATCAAGCCCTCCCACAGCGGGTCCGGCCATGACCTCGACCCCAGCCTCGCTCGACGTCAGCACGACAGTCAACGGTGAGCAGGTGTTGGCGGGGACGGCGCATTTCACCCGGCGCCGAGGCACGTTGTCGACAACCTTCAGGTACGCCGACAGTTATCTAGCCAGCCGGGGTGCCTATCCGATCGACCCGGCCTTCAGCCTGTATGCGGGCGCACACGTCAGCGCCGGCCTTCCAGGCGCCTTCTCCGACTGCGCGCCAGATCGATGGGGCAAGAACCTCATCACAAAACGGATGCACGCGCTCGCCGCCCGTGAGAACCGCCCCGCCGTGGGACTCTCGGACGTCGACTTCCTCATAGGTGTCAGCGACCTGACACGTCAGGGCGCGCTGCGTTTTCAAGCGGGACCGGACGAACCCTTCTTGGACCCCGACCCGGAGGTCCCCAAGCTCGTCGAGCTACCGCGTCTGATGCGCGCCGCTGACAGCGTCGCCCGCGATGGAGGCGCCGACCTCGCAGCGATCAAAGTGCTGCTCGACGCCGGCTCGGGGTCTCTGGGTGGCGCGCGTCCGAAGGCCTCGGTGCGCGACGGCGATCGATTGCTGATTGCGAAGTTCCCTCACCCCGGTGACGAGTGGGACGTCATGGCGTGGGAAAGGACTGCTCTGGACCTCGCCCAGCTCGCCGGAATACGGACCCCTCGCACCAAACTCCTGCGTGTCGACGGGGCCAGCGTGCTGCTCCTTGATCGGTTCGACCGCCAAGGCGCGCGGCGCGTGCCGTACATCAGCGCCATGACACTGCTCGGCGCACGAGACGGAGACGTGCACGACTACACCGAGATTGCGGAGACGCTGGTCGATCACGCCGTCGCACCAAAGGAGGACCTCCGTGAACTTTGGCGTCGGATAGCGTTCTCCATTGCGATCCACAACACTGACGACCACCTGCGCAACCATGGTTTCCTGCGTGCAGGTGCGGGTTGGATCCTGGCACCGGCTTTTGACGTCAATCCCAATCCAGACCCGGGAACCCAGCGTGTCACCGGTATCGGCGGTGCGCGCGCACGGGTCGACGAGGTTGGAGCCCTGCTTCGCTACGCGGACGTCTTCGACATAGACGCCCAACAAGCGCAGTCGGTGCTAGGCGAGGTGGCGAGCGCAATCGAGAGGTGGCGGGAGGTCGCGGCGCGGAACGGCGTCATCTCGACGGAGATGGCACGTTTTCACGCAGCGTTTGACGGGGGGCACAAGGCCTTGGTCCAAGCCATCTCGCACATCTAAGCCACGGTGAAAGGCCGGAAGCACACAACACGGCTCGCTCGTCGTCGATGCTCCTCCCAGTGTTCCCTCTGCTCCTTGTCATCGTCGTCTTCTTCTTCATCATGGTCCTCATCACCATCTGCATGACGCTGATCAGCAAGGCCCGGCCGCCCTCATCAACGCATGGCTCACCACTGCCCCAAGTGCCAGGCGGCCTCGATGTCGGGATGCTGTCCGGGGGTACCTGAGCAGTCGCCCTCATCTGCCGCGCTGTGAGCGGTCGGACATGTCGGATCGCTCGGGATGGTACCGGTAGGCGTGCAGGGCATAGGGCTGGCTGCCCGGTGTGGCGGGGACGAGGGTGCCGAACCCCTGATGTGAGACCGACGCGTAGGGCACGCGGTCGAGTGGGGCCGCGACCAGGGCGTCACTGAGGTCGGCGACGATGTCGCCCCACCTCCAGTCGGCCGCCTCGCGGATGAGTTCGAGCCCCCGGTCACTGACGCTCAGGTGGCTGACATCCAGCCTCGCCTGGTTGTAGTTGGTCGAGAACGCCGATCCGCGGTGCTCGGCGTCCTTGATCATGATGGCGCTGGCGGCCTCGGCGCCGACCCAGAAGCCGGCATACCCCCAGCCCGCGGAGACCTTGAGCTTGCCCGCCATGACCGGTCAGCCACCCCAGGCCCACGTCGAGGGCGCGGGCGTCCACCGGCGGACGGACGACGATGTTGGCATACAGGGCGCGGGTATCCCAGTCGCCGCGCGACCACATCGGTGGTGCCGCGACCCCGGCCCCGGTCAAGCTCCCCTCGATCCCGGCGGCGGTCAGGCGGTTGGCGAGCTGCACGATCCACGGGTTGACTTGCTCGTCCAGTCCCTCAATGAGCAGCATCCAGCCCTGCGGGCCCAGGAACCAGCCATCGTTGTCCGGACCCTCCTCGACAGCGGGCAGGGCGGAGTCCAGGACGGCCCCGTCCGCTGCTTCGTCTTGAGGAGCAGGTAGTTCGTGCCTCGCCGCCCAGGGCCTTCGCCGTCCGGGCGATCCCCCTCCAGTTCACCTCGACCATGCCACCATCCTGCCCACGGCGGCTGGCGAGCGCGAACCGAGGCCAACGGCGCATCATCAAACACCGCCCAGCTCAGATAGAGGAAGGCCCAGCCTCGCTGCGGGCAAGAGCGGCTTGCCGATCATCCGGATCTGATGGGTTCTACCGAGTGTCTGGCTGCACTTGGCCCGTGGGTCGATGGGCGCTTGACTGCACCGTGGTCAGTGCCAACTGGCAAGTTGGCTGGCGGCGTCCTGGTAGTCCGTGGCTCCCGACGCGAGCGCGACCACCAGGTCGTAGGCGTCGTCATCTGGTGCGGCCAGCGCGACGTCGTTCAGGCCGTAGAACACGACCACGGCAAGCCACCCCAGCCGCTTGTTCCCATCCACGAGCGCGTGGTTCCTCACCACCGACTCGAGGAGAACCGCGGCCTTGGTGTCCAAGTCCGGGTAGGCGTCGCGGCCGAACACCGTCACGTGCGGCCTGTGGACAGCCGAATCGAGCAGCCCGATGTCGCGCACCGGCCCCACGCCGAGGTCGGCGACCAGCGTCAGGACGTCCTCCAGCGTGAGGTATTCGATCACTGGCCGAGGCGGTCGAGCAGATCTGCGTAGCGCTCACGGGCGGCGGCGGACAGGCGGCGAACCTTGTCCTCGCGGACGTGGCGGGCGGCGGCCTCTCTGATCGCCCGGACCGTCGCTTCCTGCTTGCTCACACCCTCGGCTTCTGCGAGGAGGGCAAGGGCCTTCTCGTCCTCGGGTTCCAATCGCAACGTCATGGCCATGGGTGAAATGCTACCACCTTGGTATCACTCTCACCTGGCCGCTCTTAGCCCGGTTCCTAACCCCACCAAGGTTCTGTGACCACGACCACATATTGGGGGGACAGAGCGGCTCGGGTCCGATCAAGCAGCTGCATGCCTTCGAGCAGCCAGTCCGCAGATGCCGAGTTGCCTGCGCTCCATTATGGCGCGCATGGCGCCATAATGGCTCCATGCCGAACATTCAGATCAAGGACGTTCCGGACGACACGCACGCTGTGCTGCGACAGCGGGCGGCCTCGGCGCACCAGTCACTGCAGGAGTACCTGCGCTCGAAGCTGATCGCCGAAGCCGCCCAGCCGACGCTGGACGAGGTGTTGGCCAGGGCCGGCGGGCGTGCCGGTGGATCGCTGCCGCTGGCCGACGCGGTGAGCGCGTTGCGGTCCGATCGTGCTCGTCATTGACGCCAGCGTCCTGGCCGTCGCCCTGCTCGACGACGGCCAGGACGGTGACACAGTGCGGGACAGGCTGCGCGGTGAACAACTCGCCGCGCCCGCACTGATCGATCTTGAAGTGGCTTCGGTGTGGCGCGGCCTGGCCCGCGGTGGGCACCTGGATCCGCGCAGGGTCGGGCTTGCCCTCGACGACCTGAAGGATCTGCCAGTCCAGCGCGTCGAGCACACCCCGCTTCTGGTGCGCTGCTGGGAACTGCGGGACACCCTCACCGTCTATGACGCCGCCTACGTTGCCCTCGCCGAAGCACTCCAAGTGCCCCTGCTCACCGGCGACGGGCGCCTCTCGAGGTCCACTGGCCCACGCTGCACCATCGAGGTCATCAAGACCCATCGCTGACGTCACGGCCACTCCGCGCCGCGGCGACTTCCGGACGCTACGCCTGGACGCGCGAATCCTCGAGGTTGCACTTCATGGGACAGCATCAGGCTGGACCGTGGCCCGGTTCCCGTCCTCCGGCGGACATGTGAAGCGTCCCTCCGCTCCGGCGGATTGACACATATCATCCTGAATAGGACGATATGTGTATGCGAGTGACTGTCTCAGATGCCGCCGACGAGGCCGGGGTGACCACCCATCAGATCCGCGCCGCGTTGCGCGACGGCACACTGCAGGCCCGGCATGCATTCGGCCGCGAACCGGTCCTCGACGACATCGCCGTCATCGCCTGGAAACGCTCACGCTCCCGGGGTCGGCGCTGGAGTCACCGCGCCACCCAGGCAGCCCTGGACCTGCTCAGCACCGGTACCACCACCAAGTTCACCGGTTCCGAACTGAGCCGGCTCCGGCGGGTCCTGCGCACCGCCACACCCAACCACCTCGCGTATCTTGCCGGCGGGCTGGACGGCACTTGGGCCAGGTACCGCGCCCTCGAGACAGTGAGGGGACTCCCCCCGATCGGCCCATCAGCGGGCAGCGACATCATCGGGTTCGATATCGCCGGTCCTCGCAGGGTGTCCTTCGTGGAGGTCGAGGACCTCACCGACTTCGAAACCCGCGCTCTCGTCGCCCCCGACGGAGAAGGGGACCTCGGCGTCGTCGAGCGGCGACCCGACCGGCGAGTCGCCCGCATCCTGCTCGACACCTACCTGCTCGGCGACAGCCGCGAATCATCCGCCGCAGCACAGGCACTCAGCGAACGCGCACGTGACCTCTGACCAGTTCAACCTGCTCGACGAGATCGCCAACGTCCTGCCACCAGCCCACTGGATGCTGGTCGGCGGGCTGATGGTCCACGCCCACGCCACCCTGGCCGGGGTCGGAATCAACCGCCCCACCCTGGACGCCGACATCGTCGTAGAGGTCATGACCGCCGGCAGCTACTCGGCAGCGGCGAAAGCCATCCAACAACTGGGGTTCGAGCCGCACGACCCCGTCACCCCGACGCCCCGAGCTACCGTTTCGACCGCGAAGCTGACCGGATCGACCTGATGGTCCAGGACAGGAGAAGGGCTGTGCGGTTCCGGAGGAGGACCGTGTTGCAGGTGCCCGCCTCGGACTCGGCCTTGAAGAACACACAGAGCTTTGTGCTGCTGTCCGGCTCAACCATCCGCATCCCCAGCCTGGGCCGAGGCGCTGGCGCTCGAAGGCGCGGCGGTTGGCAGAGGCACGCACCGCAGCACATAGCCTGTGGGTGCGGCTGGACGCGACCATGGCGCTCTTCGCAATTGAGCGTCGCCCCCACGCTCAGATAGGTCGCGGCACTGAGGCGACAGTGCTCATTCGAAGTGTGCGCCCCCAGCCAATGGCGGAGTGAGCCCGCTGGCATGCTTTATCAGTTGGTAGCTCGGTTGTGGCGCGGCAGGCCATGAGAATTACCCCATGGCCGTCAAGGGAAGATCAAAACTGATCTGACGTCATGCACCCTAAGCGGTGCTCGGTCCGCTATTCTAGTGGCTTGTCGTTGAAACATGTTTACGTTTCCGCTCGATTCGATCAGGATCTGGCCGGGTGTTGTGACTCGCAGGAACGGGTGTTTGCGGCGGTACCATCGACCAGCGGGAGCGCGTGACGTCGAGCGATCCACCGCCATCTCAGCAATGCCGGCAGATTGGGCAGTGCCCGCTCCCCGCCGGTCTGCCCCGGCATACTCGACCTGAGCCCGGCCCTGTGACACCGACTACTTCTGCAGCCCTCTTCTTGCCTTCGTCTTGCGCGCCCGCAGATCCTGCTGCATTCTGCGGACCAGAGGGGGAACGGTCGGTCCGTAGATCGAAGGACAAAGAATGCCGCGACCATTCTTGAGTCGCAGCCGCACACCAACATCCCCCCTCAGGAGACCCGACCCAATAGCCATAGGCGTTGCCTCGTTGGTCAACTCGATCGCCTGCACGGCATCGATCGGGTAGGACCGAGTAACCAGAACTCCGCGCCACGTGACACGGTCATCGGCTAGCACGAGACCAGAGCGCGCTGCCCTGACTGCCAGTACCCATGACACGCAAGCCCAAGGCCAACCCAAGGGGTCAGGGTTCCCCAACGAGTACACAGACGACGCTAACGCCGACACGAGTGGCATGAGTACACCGAGAAAACGTCCGAGCCAGGTCCAATAGACTGTCATCGATACCCCTGTGGACGCTGAATAGAACAGCTTGTGGTCGAGACGTGGTTACGCTTCCGCTCGATTCGGTCGAGGATCTGGTCGGGCGTCTTGGTCCAGATAAATGGGTGTTTGCGTCGGTTCCATCCGTTGATGAAGGTGCGGATCTTGCCGGTCAGGTCTCTGACCGAGGTGAAGGTCCCGCGACGGATGGCCTGGCGTTCGATGATGCCGAACCAGACCTCGACCAGGTTGAGCCACGAGCCGGAGGTCGGGGTGAAGTGGACCATGATCCGGGGGTTGCCGGCGAGCCAGTCGCGGACCTCGGCCTTCTTGTAGGTGGCGTAGTTGTCCATCACCAGATGCAGCTCCTGATCGGGGTAGGCGCGGGCCACGTGCTTGAGGAAGCCGAGGAACTCCTGATGCCGGTGCCGGTCCTTACACAACCCGGTGACTTTCCCAGTGGCGATCTCCAACGCGGCGAACAGGGTGGTGGTGCCGTGGCGGACGTAGTCATGGGTGCGCTGCTCCGCGTGGCACGGCGCCATCGGCAGTGTCTTCTGGGTCCGGTTCAACGCCTGGATCTGGGACTTCTCATCCACGCACAGCACGATCGCGTTGTCGGGTGGCGCCAGGTACAGGCCGACAATGTCGGTGACCTTGGCCACCAGCTCCGGGTCAGTGGAGAACTTGAACGTCTCCGTCTTCCAGGGCCGGATACCGTACTCCTTCCACACTGCCGCGACGGTGGCGTGGTCGACCCCTACACGTGGGGCCAGCAGCCGCGACGACCAGTGCGTGACCCCCAGACTGGCCGGCGGCGGATCCAGCGTCGCCGCGAGGATCGCAACCCTGTCGACCCGCCGGGGCCGGCCCGGGCGGGGCTCATCAGCCAGACCACGCAGACCGCGCTCGGCGTAGCGGTCTCGCCACAGGTTCACCGTCGGCCTCGACACTCCGACGGTGTCTGCGATCACCTGGTTCCCGACCCCGTCAGCGGCCAGCAATACGATCCTCGCCCGCTGCGCGGTCGAGGCCATCACCGTCGCCGCCCGGGTCAGCCGTTCCAACTCGCCCCTGTCGCCGCCGCGTAACTCCAACGCCGGAGCAGTCCTATTCGCCATGCCCCACTATCCCACGCAACCGTAAAGCTACATCACCGACACACCACTAGAGGCGGTCGACTACACGACGCGAGACATTGAGGAGATCGCCGTCAAGCTCTTCGAAGACCACGGTCTCGCAGAAGAGGTCTTCGGCTCCGTGCCGCAGGACATCGGCTACACCGACCATGGGCTAGATGTGACCCTGCCCGAAGGTGCACCACTGTCACGAACATCCGCAGAGTCCCTCCTTGGGGTGCCGACCATAGTGCGGGTGGCAAATGAAGCGCCCCCTGCCACGGATGAATGGCAGACCAGCGGCGCAGACCAATCGCCGTGGACCGGCGGCTCCGCCATCAACAACCCACGGGCGACCGAGACGGGGATCTGCACTTCCGGGTTTAACTGGGACAAGTGGACGACCCGCGAAAAGATGGGGTCCACGGCGGAACATTGCTTCCAGCTAGCAAATCCACAGCCAAGTGTCCAGACGTGGAAGACGCCTCCTGGAACAACCGTGGGAAACCGCTACTTCTATAATGTCGCGGCGGACACGCAACTCATCCGGGCCGCCGCGGGAACAGGTTTCCGCCCCATGGCTTGGGTTGGGTACAACGATTCACGAACTGTGAAGGAATACAAGTCGAGTGTCCCGGCAGGACAGGTGGTCGCTCTGTATGGCCGCACCAGCGGATACCACTCCACTACCGTCGCTGGACACTACCCTCGGGTGATGCTAGACGGGTCCACGACGATACTTGCACGGACCAACTCGACTTCTTGCCAGGGCGGGGACTCTGGAGGGCCATGGTTCTACGCACGCAGCGATGGAAACATCGTGGCCGTGGGACAACACGTCGGACGCGTGGTCGGATGTGAGTTCGTCCAGATCGGGACGATCAGCGCATCCCTAAGCGCCACGGTTTACCTCGGGTAGGCGTGGCATGCTCCATTTGGTGGTGCCGGGACTTGTCCTCGTCTTGGGTCTAGGCCCACTTACTTTTCGACTTGGTAGTCCGTGAACATTTCCGTGATGACCACGTTGATGTCGGGGCCGGCCGCCGTTTCGATCTGAGACTGGAGTTGCGGGGTGAGGTGCACGACCTGCACCAGCAGCGTCGGGTCATGGAAGTCACCGGAGTCGGTTGAGCCCGTCAGATACTGATCCTTCGGCAACTCCGTCGCGACCCTTTCCAGTGCAGCCTCCCGTTCAGACTGCGTGGGCTCATCCGAGCTGCCCACACACAGTGGCCCGCCCCACACAGAACGCAATTCCTCGAAGGCGACGCCACTGTCACCCCGAACCAATACGTTCACGCCGGTGCCACCCTCGGAGAGCCAGAGCGACACGACGGGGAGGGTCGCAGCAACAGTTGTGAGGTCGTCCTGGTTCCGGGCCGATGCCCTCGCGGGGTCCGCTCTGCGCATGGGATCAGAGCAGATCGCAGCCATGTCACGCTCCTCGCCCGCGGATCGTCTTGCGGCTGGCTCGGGGGGCTCCACAATAGTGAACGTGCCCCAGGCACTGACCGGATCAAGCCTCCCGACAAGGCGGTAGGCGGTATCGGTGTACCGAATGCCGTTCGCTTCCAGGTATTCGACCATGTCCCATGAGAACTGTCCCTTGACGGTCACGCCCGAGCACGCTGGAGGGAGCGTCTGATAGATCATTCCCACGCAGAAGGCGGCGTCGCCATTGGGCTGTTCTATCAGCTGGGACTCGGCGACGACTAGGTCATGGGCGGCGGCCGCTGACGCCCTGGGCGTTGCAGTCGGAGCAGGACTTGCTAGCTGTCGAGTCGAACTGATCTGGCTGGCGAATCCGAACCCGACTGCCGCGATCGCGGCAAGGACGGCCATGGTGCCGGCGACCCTGTGTCGCTGGGCGCGTCGCTGGGCGCTCTCCGCCCATTGGCTTGGTGTGGGCGGATCCGGGATGCCATTCTTCAGCAGGGCGCGGACCTGATCTGTCTCGTTCATCCATCCTCCTCGACGAGATACTTCGACGCTTTCAGTGCTTGCAGCGCTTTGTGCGAGTAGGCCTTGACCGTTCCTTCGGCCAGTCCAAGGGTTTGGGCGACGTCGGAGATGGTTCGGTCCTCGAAGTACCGCAGCACGAGCACGGCCCTGTGGTTTCTGGGCAACTCGGCGAGGGCCCGCGCGAGGTCCAAGCTCACCTCGGCCGATAGGCCCTTGCCTGCGATTTCGCGCTGGTCCGCGGAGGGAACCTCGCCGCGCCACTTGCGTCGCCACCAACTACAGAAGGTGCGATACATCGTGGTGCGGGCGTAGGCCTCGAACGCATTCTCGTTGCCTGCGTAGTGCGGGTACGCCTTGGTCAGTGCGGTCTGGACCAGATCCTCCGCCTTGTGAGCATCGCCAGTGAGTAGCCACGCGGCTCGCCACAAGTCGCGCCCACGAGCGCGAACGAATGTCTCGAACCCTGCGGATGTCATCTGAGCCTCCCAAACAGTAAGACTCATCGAATAGGACAGAAGGTTACCCAGTGAATCCCGCTCAGCGTGACCTCCAAGACTCCAAGGTCCCCGTTCGGCCACCGCAGCTCGAAGTCCATGGCCGAGGACGGTCCCTGCCTGATCGCCTCGGCCCCGACGATCTCCGCTACCAAGAAGCCTGCGATCTGCTCCGCTCGACCCGCGACGTACCCCATACCGGAAGCCTGCCAGCTACCCCCTGACAGGGAAGTCGCACACACCTCCTGCACTCTCGGTTCGCGCTGTGGCCAGGGTCGGTTCGGGTTCTGGGGGGTATGACGGCGTCATTGCACAAGCTGACGGCCGGGTCGGGCTATGACTACCTGACCCGGCAGGTCGCGGCGCAGGACTCCACGGAGAAGGGCCACGCGTCGCTGACGTCGTACTACACGGAGAAGGGTGAGGTGCCCGGCAGGTGGGTCGGGGCCGGCCTCCACTCGCTCGAGGTGGAGCCTGGGTCGGCGGTGTCGGCGGAGCAGATGCAGTGTCTGTTCGGGGCAGGCTTCCACCCGGACATGGCCGCTCGTCTGGCTGCCCTGCCGGACGGGGCGACGCGCGAACAGGTCAGTGCCGCCGCCCGACTGGGGGCACCCTTTCGGGTCCACGAGGCGGCCAACGTGTTCCAGCAGGAAGTCGCGGTTCGGTGCTCCCAGTGGGCAGCGGCCGCCGGTCTCGGCAGCGACGCTCAGGTGCCGGTGGAGGTCCGGGCCGGAATCCGTAACGAGCTCGCCACCGCCGGATTCGAGGCTCGGATGGGGAGGGCGCCGAGCAGTCTTGAGCTGGCCTCGGAGGTCGCTCGCCTGTCACGGAACCCGAACACCGCGTGCGCGGGGTTCGATGTGACGTTCACGCCGGTGAAGTCCGTGTCGGCGTTGTGGGCGGTCGCGCCACAGGCGATGGCGGCGCAGATCGAGGAGGCTCATGACGCCGCCGTCGCCGACGCGTTGGCCTACCTCGAGGAGCGGGTCCTGTTCTCGCGAAGGGGTGCGGGTGGGGTGCGGCAGGTGGAGGTGACGGGCCTGGTCGGAGCCGCGTTCACGCATCGCGACTCCCGGGCGGGGGATCCGAATCTGCACACCCATGTGGCGATCGCGAACAAGGTGCGCACGTTGGACGGGGCGTGGTTGGCGATCGACGGCCGGCCGTTGTTTGCGGGGCTGGTGAGCATCTCGGAGGTGTACAACACGCAGTTGGAGGCCCACCTGATGGCGCGTCTGGGCGTCCGGTTCGCCGCCGACGGGGAGCGGGATCCGTCCAAGCGACCGGTGCGCGAGATCGTCGGCGTCCCCGCCAAGTTGCGGGAGGCGTGGTCCAGCCGCCGGGCCGCGATCGTGGCCCGCCAGGCCGAACTGGCCGTCGACTTCCAGAGCACTCACCGCCGTCCGCCGACCCCCGCCGAGGCGATCGCCCTGGCGCAGCAGGCCACCCTGGAGACCCGCCAGGCCAAGCATGAACCCCGCAGCCTCGCCGAGCAGCGCACTGCCTGGGCAGCGCAGGCCGCGGCGGTCCTGGGCACCGACGGAATGGGCCGCATGCTGGCCGATGTGACCGTCGCGGGCCGCGCGGCCGGCCCGGCGCCGACGGCGGAGTGGGTCCAGGCGGTGGCCGACGAGATGGTGACCCGGATGGGGCTGTCGCGGGCGTCGTGGACGGTGTGGCACCTGCAGGCCGAAGCCTCACGCCGCGCCCTGGAACGCGCCACCAGCCCCGATCAGGCGACCAGGCTCACCGCCGATCTCTTGGCCGCAGCGACGGCTCGCTGTATCGCGCTGGACGGCTGGATCGACCCGATCAGCGACCCCCCGGTGCTGCGCCGCAGCAACAGCGAATCGGTGTACACCACCGTCGGAAGCCGCCGGTTCACCTCCACCGCAGTGATCGAAGCCGAACAGACCATCACCGACGCAGCGACCCTCACCGATGGTCGGCAAGCAATCGAAGAGGACGTGTCACTGGCGCTCCTCGAGGCGACCGCCAACGGCATCAACCTGACCGCGGGCCAGGTTGAGCTCGTGCGGGAGATGGCGACCAGCGGACGCCGGGTCCAGCTCGCACTCGCCGCCGCCGGCTCCGGGAAGACCACCGCCCTTGCCACGCTGGCGCACGCGTGGCAGGACAGTGGCGGAACAGTGGTCGGGCTCGCTCCCTCCGCCGTCGCCGCGAGGCTGTTGGCCGATCATGTCGGCCACGGCACGACGCTGGCGAAGGTTGCCTGGGACCTCCACCATCACCGACGCGACGCCGAGAAGCTGATCGGCCCCGACTCGCTGCTGATCGTCGATGAGGCGGGCATGGCCGACACGCCGACGCTGGCCGCGGTGATCGGATTCGCCATCCAGCGCGGTGCGTCGGTGCGGTTGATCGGCGACGATCAGCAGCTCGCCGCCGTCGGCGCAGGCGGCGTGCTGCGCGACCTCGCCCACAGCCATCCGGCCGTCCACCTGACTGAAGTGATGCGGTTCAACGACCCGGCCGAGGCGGCCGCCTCCCTCGCGCTGCGCGACGGCCAACCCGAGGCGCTGGGCTTCTACCTCGACCAGCAGCGCATCCACGCCGGCTCGGACGAAACGGTCCTCCGCGACGCCCTTGACGGTTGGCAGACCGACCGCGCGGCGGGCCTCGACACCGTGATGCTGGCGGGCACCCGCGACCAGACCGCCCAACTCAACAAGTGGGCACGCGACCACCGCCTCGAGGCCCTCGATGGGACCGCTGAGGGTCCCGCCGCGCTGCTTTCGGACGGCAACATGGGCTCGATCGGGGATGTGATCGTCACCCGCCTCAACGACCGCCGCCTCTCTGTCAGCGCCACCGACTGGGTCAAGAATGGCGACCGGTGGACCGTCACCGGAGTCGACCCGGCCGGCGCGATCTACGCCCGCCACCTCCACACCGGACTGCAGATCACACTCCCTGCGACCTACGTGACCGAGAACGTCGAGTTGGGCTACGCGGTGACCGTCCACGGCGCCCAAGGCATCACCGTCGACACCACCCACACCGTCCTCACCGGCACCGAAACCCGGCAACAGCTCTACGTCGCGATGAGCCGCGGCCGCCACACCAACCACGCCTACATCCAGGTCGTCGACGGCGGCGACGAGAACTCCCCCATCCACCCCACCACGCTGCGACCCGTCACCGCTGGCGACATCCTCGAAGGAATCCTCGCCCGCGACGGCGCCTCCCGCTCCGTCACCACCGAAGCCCGCCACGCCGTCGACCCCTACACGCGGCTGGGGCTAGCGGCCGCCCGCTACACCGACGCGGTCACAGTGGCCATCGAGGACCTGCACGCCGACGCAGTCGTCGAGTTGGATGAGCAGGCCGACGACGTGGTGGAGCAGCTGACGTCCTGCCCGGCGTGGCCCACGCTGCGTTCCCACCTTCTCCACGCGGCCGCCGACAGCGAAGCCTCGCCGCTGCAGCTTCTGCGGGCGGCGGTCGATGCACGCGAACTCGGGACCGCTGCCGATCCGGCCGCGGTACTGACCTGGCGACTCGCCCACCTCGAGACCTCGGGGCCGCTCCCCTGGCTCACCGGCATTCCCGCTACCCTCGCCAACCACGACCAGTGGGGCCCCTACCTCACCGCCCGCCACGACCAGGTGCGCGCCTTCGCCGCCGAAGTCCGAGCCGCCGCCACCAGCAGCCAGCCGGTGTGGGCGCTTCCGGGCCAGACTCTCACCTCGTCGACCGTGGCTGACGTCGAGGTGTGGCGGGCAGCGTGGCAGGTTGAACCCGCAGACCGCCGACCCACTGGACCAGCCCAACTCGGCGCCGCCGCGCACCACTGGCAACAACACCTCACCGACCGGCTCAGCCCCGCCCACCCGACCGCCGTCTGGACCGATCTCCTGCGCGACATCCGAGACGACCTTCCCCGCGACCCCTATGCGACGGTGCTGGCCCACCGCCTCGCCGCGCTCCACGCCTCAGGCGTGCCGATCACCGAGCACCTCGCCGCCGCCGTCGCCGAGGGTCCACTGCCAGCGGAGCAGCCCGCAGCGGCGCTGTGGTGGCGCCTCAACCGACAGATCGTCGCCACCCCACCCGATGAAGTCCAGCCGCCGCACCCCGACGAGCTGCCATCCGACGGGATCGAGGACATCGACTGGTCCACGCGCCCCACCGAACTCGACCGACCCGCGGCCGAGCGCTGGCGACCCTGGGGCGAGCTCACCGGCCTATCGGAGGTGGGAGAGTGGCCGCAGATCGCGGCCCGCCTCGACGAGCTTCACCACCTCGGTGCCGACACCCAACTGCTGGGCCGACGCCTCGCACGGGTCCCGGCCCGGGTAGCGACGGCAACTCTGGCTCAGCACCAACCAGGGGGTGGGGTGGAGCTGGACTGGCTCCCCTGGGCCGAGGTGGTCAGCCCAGGACTGGTCACGTCTCCGGGCTGGGACACAATGAAGATCCACCTGAGTTATCTGCAGGGCACCGGCACCGACCTCGACACGCTCGCTCGACACCTGACCGGACGGTCGCCCGAACAGATCGCCGTCGCCCTTCTCAACGTACTGCGGCAACACCTGGCGCCGACCGCCGACCAGCACCACCGCGACTCCCAGCAACCGGAGGAGGCCACTCGACGTCGGCGCGACGACATCCAGCGCAACGGCCCGTCACGCGGTGTGTGATGCGGCTCCGATGGCGTTGATATGCCGGACTGGGTCCGGTGGAGGGCCAAGTCAGCTCAGTGTCCGTACGATTCCTCGCCTCGTGGTGCGTCCGCCTGGCGCCATGTGAGTGCGCCAGGATCCCACGTACCGCCTCACCCCAGGGACCGCAGCGCGGCTAGACCGTCCGCGGCACCTTGCCCGTGAGCTTGAGCATCCAGCACATCACCTTGTGTCCGCCATCGGAGATCGGCCCGAACATGAGGGGGCAGCCGCCGTCGATCACCGTCATGCCCCTGCTCCGTCCGACATCAACGGCCTCGGGCGAGACGCTCCCCGAGTCCACCGACCGATGCATCCACACCTTGGTGATCCCGAGGTCGGCGGCCTCCTCGACAGCGGCCTGCGCCCGCTCCGGGCGGGTGCCGATGACGACGGCGTCGACTCCGCCTGGGATCGAGCGAAGGTCTGGATACGCGGGGTCCCCCTCAACGGTCTCAGCGTTGGGATTGACAGCGAACACCTCGTAACCGCGGTCGCGCAAGCGTTGATACACAGCGTTGCTGCCGTGCCCCTGGGGTGCGTGCGACACCCCGGTCACGGCGATCCGTCGGCAGGATAAGAACTCTTCCGCGGCCTGTTCGATCTTCATCGCGCCTCCTTGCACCGAATCCTCTGACGCCAGGCTAAACCCCGGGTGTCGGCCTCCCGGATCCGGGATAGTCCTTGCTCAGGCCTTCGGGGGCAAGGTGCCGAACGCGCCGGCGAGAAGGTCGGCGAATGGGTGTCCCGGTCGATCGAGGAGCAACCCAACCGAGCCATCACGTACGGAGCCGGAAGAACGTGTCCGGTCCGCTCGCGGCGAGAAGAGAGCATCCTTTTGAAGACCAGCCCATCACTTGTGATGAGCATGACCCGTCGGCACCGCGGCAGATGAGGATGCTGGTTCAGGTCGTCGGGCTGCGGCGCGCGGGTGTCTCGCCGTTGGCGACCTCCTCGACCCAGTCGATCGCCTCGTCCGACAGGTAGAAGCCGGTTGGTCCGCTCTGGCCAACCCACCAGGCGTCCGTCGTGATGGCACCCCCCGCTCTGACGATCTCTGCAACAAGATCGGGTGGCACCACGTCGCCGTTGTTGGCAATCAGATAGTCCCGGGATGGCTGTCGCAGATTCCCCCACCACGCTTCGATGCTCATGTCCGCATTGTGAACCGATCCGATGGGCGGCGCCACAACCAACAGTCGGCGTGACCGGCCCAGGAAGGCCGCCACGCCTCGCGCTACCCCCAATACGTGGCAGTTCCCGAGTAGCGACCACTCCGTTTCTGACCCGGCCCCAGCAACGCCGAGCCCCCCATCAGCGAGTGTGCGCGAGCAGGTCCGGCCCAACCGCAACGGTCAGCACCTTCACACAGACCGTCCCCCATGGCATTCTCGGAAGATGACCGTCTCGCCGCTGCCCAGGCGCGGGATCGCACTTGAAGGCCGCGACCGCGCCGGCCGCGTGCTGCGCGTCTCATCGCATCCCGATACCGGCAGGACGATCCTGTCCATCTGGGAGGACAACACCTGCCGTGCCACGGTGCGACTCTCACCTGCAGACGTCGCCGAACTCATCGGAGCACTCGCGAGCGGCATCGCAGAAGCGAGCCAACTCAAGGAGTTCGGGAACAACGTCAGCTGATGCCCCGGCACCCACTCGCCCCTGACTGCTGTCCGTGCCTCGCAGTGGGTCGGTAGCCCGACGACGACCCTGCAAGGGTTCGCTGTAACTCCATGCTGAACTGTGTGCCAAGGTCCCCGGCTCTACGCACGAGGCGCGGCAGAGGCGGATGTTCGACGCCGTCAGGCTACACGGGTTGCAAGGTCGTCGAGATCTGCCCGGATCCTGGCAATCAGCGCCTTGGCGGACTCGTCTGGGCCTGCCAGGTGTGACAGCAGGAGGTCGCGAGCCAGAGTGGACACGGGAAGCCCGCGCTGTTCGGCCAGCCGCGTCAACGTCTCCAACTCCTCGACGTTCAGGCGAACCTGGAGCGTCTTGGCACGCTGATGGCCGCGGGTGACCTGGCTGCCGGGCTTGATCACGGCGTCGGGGTTGCGTTCAGCCGCCTCGGCCTCGGTCGCGATGAGATCACTAATCGACATCTGTCCGCTCCTCTCGATAACGGCGCTGATCGGTGGTGTTCGATGGCCACGCGTTGACTCCCCAGATGACGTCCTCATCGGGAAGGACAATGATCGTGACCAGTGTCCGGATGGAGACTGCCCAGCCGATGACCCGAATGGTTCTGCCGACACGGACGCGGGATCCGGATTGATGACCAACCTGTTGGGATCGGCGAAAGCTTCGTCAGCAACAACTGGGGTCAGCCCATGCCTGGCGATGTTGTCGCCCCGATGGCGCCAGTCGATGCCTTCATCCACAATCCCAACGTACTACACGCGCAATACAGCTACCATGCCCGTCTCAGACAAACCACACACACCGCGTGCGGCATGAGTGCATCCCAATTTGGGACCCGTGCTGGTATGATCGGTGACATGACCGTGCAGATCGCGATCCGACTCCCCGACGACATGGTGGCCTTCCTAGACAGGTCCGTGGCCGCTGGCAACGCTCCGAGCCGAGCTGCACTGGTAGCACGTGCCGTCGAGCGCGAGATGCGCTGTCAGGTTGCCGAGCACGACGCCACCATCCTGCGCGAGCGGGGCACTGCTGACGAGCTCGACGAGCTGGTCAACTGGTCCGTCGCACACACCACCGTCGAGGACTGACCAGTGCGCGAGATCTGCCTGGTGCGGCTCGACAAGACACGACCAGCAGTCGTTCTGACTCGCGAGGCCGCTCGGACGGCCATGACGAAAGTCACCATCGCGCCGATCACCTCCACGATCAAGGGCCTGTCCAGCGAGGTCCCGGTCGGGCCTGCCAACGGCCTCGACCACGACGGCGTGATCTCCCTCGACAACGTCGTCACCGTTCCGAGCAAGCTGCTCGGCCGGACCGTCGGGTTTCTAACCTACGCACAAGAGGCCGAGCTCGCCCGGGCGGTCGTCCTGGCCTACGACCTCGACATCCCGCTGCTCGATTGACGAACCCGAAGAGGTCGCACCGATCACACCGAGTGCGGCAGATCAGTGCGTTCGGGCGACAAGAATGGTGGTAGCTCAGTTCGCGGACAGCCTCGAGCCGAGTTCGGGGATGCGGACCCTGAGTGCCGCCCACACCAGATCGTGACTGACCCCGTCGTAGTGGTGGGCACCCAGATTCCGCATGCGATTGATCCCCTGCCAATCCACGTCGGGATACCCGTCCTTGAACGCTTGAGGTAGCTTCTCGGCCACGGTCGCTACCTTGATCAGAATCCGCTCGCCGGCATTGCGCAACAGGGCACCGTCCATCGAATCCGCGAGGTAAGCCTCCCGTCCCTTACTGGTCAGATACGCGGCTTCACGAACGAACTCCGCCAGATCCTCCAAGCGCCGCTCGACCCGGCCCTCCCGATCGGCGCCGGCCTCGCGGTCGCGGGTCGTGGATCCCTCCGCTGGGCTCGTCACAGCGGGACCGCCTCGGCGCAGACGCGGTCAAGGACGCGTCCGGAACTACCCGACGACACCACATCCACCGGAACGGTGAGGAGGTCAGCCAGTTCCTCCTCCAGGGTCAGTAACGTCACGATGTCCGCCTCGGGTGGGAAGGTGACCAGCAAGTCGATGTCCGACCCCGGGCTGTCGTCTCCCCGTGCCACCGAGCCGAACACACGAGGGTCCTTGGCCCCGAGCTTCGCCACAGCGGCCAACACGTCGTCACGCTTGGCGCGCAGGAGCACCGACGGCCGTACCTGAAGCGCGCGCTCCAAGGCGGTCCGCGCAGCGTCGGACGGCACCCTCGTGCCCCGCTCGATGGCCGCGATCAAGGGTTGCTTCACTCCGGACGCTTCGGCCAGTTGACGCTGGGTCAACCCGGCGGCTGCGCGCCGCAGCTTCAGCTGATCCGAGAACGAACGCTCCGCCATGCAGCTATGATACCTCGCCTGTTATCACTCGCCTGTTATCACTAAGGAACTGCTCACTCACCCGCGCCACCCACGCGCACCGTCCCGCTCGGACCGCAGCAAATCCGGACGTTGGGACGGGAGCGGGCGAGGCCCTGATCTGTGCGTGATGAGTTGTCCGACCCCGGGAGGGTGGTCGATGCTGTCGTGTGTCATGCTTCGCGTGCTTGGACCCCGCGCTGCCTGGTTCAGGGTGAAGGATCGACGGTTCCTCTCCGTCCGGAGTCGTGGGAGGTTGTAGTGCCGGTGAGGGCAAAGACCGCTTCGTTCAACGTCGTGCTTGAGTCAGTCACGTTGGGAACAGTTGTGGCTTCTCTTTCATGGGACAGGTGGCCTGGTCTGCTGATTGCAGGTTCGTGCCTCGTTGTGATGGGCGGGTTGTCCATCCGGGATCGGAGCCACGGGGTGGTGCGGCAACGCCCGCGCGGTCGCATGCGCGTGTTCGCTGTGAATTTCTTTCCGGCGGCCACATTGATCTTCGTCTCCAGGTTGTTTCGGTCACATCCCGAGGTCTATCCTTGGGGGCCGGTTCTCTATGGCGTGGCTATCAGCATCCTTTGGGCGGCGTTGCGCAATCTCGCGTATGAGTCGATAGACGAGGCGGTGTCCCTGGACTCTCGTCAGCCGGGCTCATCTGAGTGATCGAGCGGCCCATATCCCTCGGCTCCCGGATGGCGCCCACCGGCTGAAATTGAGGGCGGTCGTGCTCGGGACACCGAAGCCGAAGGATACCCTCTCACACCGCGGCACATGAGTGCCTTTGCAGTTGCTGCCAGGAGTGGTGCGCTCGACGCATGCCACACTTCTGTGTATGGCGAACCCGCGAGCCGTAGCGCAGTTGGTCCTAGGCGGCATCGGTGCCGCTCTCACTGCTTCAGGCATCATCATCTTCGCAATGACGGCGCCGGGACCGAGCTCCTTCGGGTGGTTCGCCTACGCCCCTTTAGCGGACCAACCGTGGTCCACCACCATGGTGCTGCAGCCCGGACAAGTCTGGGGCTTAGCCCTGGTCTTCGCCGGCTCGCTCGTCGTGAGCGGAGTTGCCGGTTTTCAACTGGGGCTACGTCGTCGTCAGTGATCGCGAAAGGGCAGTCGCGACGGAAGCGTGGCGCGCGCGGCTGAGGAGGTGTGTCCGACCTGGGCAAGCTCAGCGGCGTCGCGTGCGAGGCGAGGAATGGGAGGGGCGCTGAGTTGGCCGTCCGCGTCACCATTCCCGAAGCTCCAGATCTCGTCACGCTGATCTACCCGACCCTGGGACCCATACTTGGCCTGGCCCCGATCCCGTGGGAAGTGTGCGGCGACCCGTACACGACTCCCTTCGATGTCGTTGTTCTCACGCGCCCAGATGGGCAGGTGATCGCCATGGCAGCCCGAGACCTCCCTGATTCGGAGTCACTGATGATGTGGCCCTGGACCGTGGGCATCGGGATCGCTCTCATGTCCGCGGCGCCGGTGGGGGGCGTCTGGGCACGGCACGTTCTCCGAAGGCCAGCACCCTAGCCTCGTGCTTTCATGACGGTGGGTGGACTGTAGTGGCCTGAGATAGCGAAAGTGCCCCTGACTTGGGATGATGTGACTTGTCTAGAGAAACATCGACCAACAAGAAGGAGCACCTTCGAGGTGAAGAGTACCGGCTCGTATCCCAGGGTTCATGTCGATACCGCGAAGGTGACCGCGGTCGGGCAGGCTGGCGGGATCCTGCTGACCGAAACCATCCGCGCGGCCGGCCTGGACCGGGCCCTGTCGGAGGCGCTGTCTCGGTGGCGGAAACCGTTGGCGGTCCACGACCCAGGCAAGATCGTCTGTGATCTGGCGGTGTCGCTGGTGCTCGGCGGTGAAGCGTTGAGTGACCTCGCTACCCTGCGTGCTGAACCAGGGGTCTACGGCCCGGTGGCGTCGGATCCGACTGTGTCGCGGCTCATCGCGGCCCTCGCTGCGGATGCGGACAAGGCCATCAAGGCGATCGCGGGAGCTAGGCAGCAGGCCCGCGCCACGGTCTGGGCCCTGGCCGGTGAGCATGCCCCCGACCACGAGTCGACTGCCGAGGATCCGGTGATCATCGACTTGGACGCGTCGTTGATCACCGCCCATTCGGAGAAGCAGCGCGCGGCTGCGACGTTCAAGCGAGGCTTCGGGTTCCACCCGTTGCTGGCGTTCGCCGACCACGGACCTGAGGGCACCGGCGAAGCCCTGGAGGTCCACCTACGCCCCGGGAACGCCGGTTCGAACACCGCCGCCGATCACATCACCGTCACCAAACAAGCTCTCGCGCAGCTCCCCGACCGGAACCCGCGGCCCGGACGCCGCGTGCTGATCCGCGCGGACGGGGCCGGCGGCACGAAGGAGTTCACCAAGTGGCTGACCGGGCGCAGGGTGGCGTACTCGGTCGGGTTCACCCTCCCCATGGACACCCCCGACCTCTACCACTTGGTCCCTGAGTGGGTTTGGGTGCCGGCCCTCAACAGCGATGGCGAGGCTCGCGAGGGGGCCGATCTTGCTGACTTCACCGGACTGCTGGATCTCGACGGTTGGCCTGCCGGGATGCGGGTGATCGTCCGCAGAGAACGGCCCCACCCCGGCGCTCAGCTGCGGTTCGACGACGTCGACGGCTACCGGCTCACCGCCTTCGCCACCAACACCACCCTCGGCACCCTCCAGCAGCTGGAGCTCAGGCATCGTCGACGCGCCCGCTGCGAAGACCGGATCCGGATCGCGAAAGACACAGGCCTGGCCAACCTCCCGTTGCACGGGTTCGACCAGAATCGGATCTGGTGCCAGATCGTCGCCCTGGCCTCCGAGTTGCAGGCCTGGAGCGCGATGCTGGCGCTGGCCGGTCATGAAGCCCGCCGCTGGGAACCGAAACGGCTCCGCTACCGGCTCTACACCATCCCCGCGACCCTCGCCAGAAGAGCCCGCCGCACCGTCGTCCACTTCAGCGACCGATCCCGCTGGGCCGAGCTGATCATCGACAGCATCAGCCGACTCCGAAACCTCCCGGCACCAGCCACCTGACCCTGTCCTCCACATGACCCTCTGAATCTGGCAGCTCCCGGCCTGGAAACCCGCACCGCAGACGTCACGCGGGGTCTTGTCACACCCACCTGCAAGAATCAGAACAACCCCGACGCCACCGGCGCCGACCAGCCCCACACACGCCCGTCATGAAATATCGAGG
>NZ_JBUZNN010000006.1:0-182609 GCF_055326235.1 Tessaracoccus yangjingae
GGTCTTGTCACACCCACCTGCAAGAATCAGAACAACCCCGACGCCACCGGCGCCGACCAGCCCCACACACGCCCGTCATGAAATATCGAGGCTAGGAGTCGAACCCACCCGGTTCGGGGCCCTTGACCGCAAGAGAATGCACCGCGACGCGCAGGCCAAGCTATCCCTGATCGGCCTGAACATCGACCCCAGTCGTGCACTCGGCTCCCTGAGTATCGGGATGCAGCAGATGGTCGAGATCGCCCGCGCATCAAGCGAAGATGCCCGCATCCTCGTCCTCGACGAACCCACCGCCGCACTCTCCCGCGCTGAAACCGAAGAGCTCTACCGAATCATCGAGGATGCACGGGCCAGGGGAGTGGGGCTGATCTACATCTCGCACCGCATGGAGGAGGTCTGGAAGCTAGCCGACCGGGTCACCGTGTTCCGCGACGGCAGATACGTCGGCACCCGCGAGCGCACCGACATTCAACCGGCCGACGTCGTACGCATGATGGTGGGCCGCGACATCCAGGATCTCTACACCCACCACCCACGTCAACTCGGCGAACCCCTCCTCCAGGTGAAGGATCTCCACGGCAACGGCGTCGGCCCAGTCAGCTTCACAGTCCGAGCAGGTGAGGTGGTGTGCCTCGCAGGCCTGATCGGCTCAGGGCGCACAGAGATGGCGCGCCTGATCTTCGGAGCGGAGAAAGCTCAAGGAGGCCAAATCACCCTCCGCGGGAAGCCCTACTACGCCGGCGCTCCACTCGCCGCGATCCGCAACGGGGTCACGATGGTCCCCGAGAACCGGAAGACCGAGGCACTGTTCCTCGACCACACCGTCGAGGACAACATCGCCTTGTCATCCCTCGACCGCTTCTCCACATCTGGGGTCCTCCAACGCGGGAAGATCCGCCGCTCCGTCCTCGAGATGATGGACTTCCTCCGCCTCCGCCAGAGCGCGATCGGCCTTCCGTCCCGCAGCCTCTCCGGGGGAAACCAGCAGAAAGCGATCCTCGCCAGGACGCTGCTGACCGAATCAGATCTCCTGATCCTCGACGAACCAACCCGCGGCGTCGACATCGGCGCCAAACGCGAAATCTATGAGCTGATCGACCAACTGGTCGGACAAGGCAAAGCCATCCTCATGGTTTCATCCGACCTTCCCGAAGCGCTCGGCACATCCGACCGGATCCTAGTCATGAGACACGGGCGCATCGTTGCGGAGCTGCCCTCTGCATCCGCCACCGAAGAACAAGTAATGAGCCACGCCACCGGAACAGCCGAGTAGGAACCACCATGACCCCCCCAACCCAAACCGCCGAAGCGGGAAAGTTCCGACTCATCCCGCGCAACATCGACTTCGCCACCTGGTGGGACCGTGTAGGCATCCTCGCAGTCCTCGCCATACTCACCGCCTTCATGGCCTTCGCAGCCCCCAACTTCGCCACCGTTGACAACCTCCTCAACATCGCCCGCGCCATCTCCATCAACGCGATCATCGCCGCCGGGATGACGTTCGTGATCCTTACCGCAGGAATCGACCTCTCTGTGGGCTCCATCGTCGCAGTCTCCGGCGTCACCTCAGTCCTCGCCGCCGTCGCGGGAATGCCCGCCGTAGTCGCGGTCCTCGTCGGAATCCTCGCCGGCGCCTTCGCGGGCCTCATCAACGGCGCTCTGTCGGCCTACCTGTCCCTCGCTCCCTTCATCGTCACCCTCGGGCTGATGACCTTCCTCCGCGGGCTGGCATACACCATGACCGAGGGCCAGCCGATCGTCGACAGCGCTCTGCCTTTCCGGGACCTTGGCAACGGCTACATCGCCGGCATACCCGTCCCCGTCGTCGTCATGCTCGTGGTCTACCTCATCTCTTGGTTCGTCCTCGAGCGCACCAAGTTCGGTCGCCACATCTACGCCGTCGGCGGGAACCCTGAGGCCGCCAGGCTCGCCGGTGTCCGGGTCAAGTGGATCCTGACCTCGGTCTACGTCATCGCCGGAGCACTTGCCGGCCTCGCTGGCGTCATCTTCGCAGCCCGCGTCGTCTCCGCCCAGCCAACCGCAGGAACTGGCTACGAACTCGATGCCATCGCAGCCGTCGTCCTGGGAGGCACCAGCCTCGCCGGCGGCAAGGGACGCATCGTCGGCACCCTCGTTGGCTCCGTCATCCTCGGAGTCCTCACCACCGGACTCATCCTCATGAACGTCCAGTTCTTCACCCAGCTCCTCATCAAGGGCCTAGTGATCATCCTCGCCGTGGCCATCGACTCTCTGAAGCAGCGTTCCACCGCGACCGCGAAGCCCGTCGCCAATGACGCAACCGAACTCACCGCAGGAGGCACGGCCGCATGAGCCGCACCATCGTCGTCACCAACACCCACGGCCCTCGACTCAACGAACCCATCGAGTTCACCATCGACGAGACACTCGACGGAAAGCTGTGGAGTGCACGCACCGACACCGGCGCCGAACTGGTCTGCCAACGGCTCGACCAGCAAGACGACCCCACACGCACCAAGTTCATCACCGTCGCCTCACTCGACACCCAACTGACCTTCACCCTCGAAGGACCACTCGGTGACGATGCTCAAGTCCGCGGGATCACGACCCTCGAACCACGTGAACCCGACGCCTTCACCCGACTCGACACCGGCTACTTCGACCTGGAGATGTGCACCGGCACAGCACAAGGGGAAGGCTCCTCCAAGTGGGGCATCCGACACTTCTCCTCTACCAGCGAAGGCGTCGACCTCCTTCCCTCGGGCAACAACGCCATCGGCGGCTTCTACGGCCCCTTCTTCACACCAGAGAACGGACTCATCAACCCCCCCGAACACACCACCGTCGCGATCGAAGTCCTCGAATGGGGCCCGATCCTGGTAACGCTGCGGATGAGCGGAGTGATCCCCGATGGCCTGCTCGACGAACTGAAGGGGAAGCAGTTCTCCATCGAGTGGCGCTTCACCTACGGCACCCCATGGTTCAGCCGCCGCTACCTCGTCGACCCCTTCGAGACCGTCATCAACGGAAGATCTGTCGTCAACAAGATCACCGTCGGAGACGAGTTCGAAGGCGGTCAAGGGGAGTTGGTCTTCGACCGCTTCGACACACCAGGCGGCACGCGATACCGCGACGGCGACCCCTACGCAGGCCAGCTCGCGGAGATGGTCGCCCGGACACTCGACGCCCCAGTGGACCGCAACCCGAAGTTCCATGCCTTCCGAGACGCACTCAGCGGCGACATCGAGTCAGCTCACTGGGATCTGTACTGGCGACTCTTCTGCGCCTGGGAACAAGCGATCCCTGACAGTGAGATCCGCGAACGCCTCGGACACGTCCGCACAGCCTCGCACCGGCTCGCGGATCTCCCCGATCGTCCCTGGAAGATCAGTAGCGGCCCCGTCGACATCCAGCACCTCGGCCACGAGACCATCTTCCCCGGAGCTGCGCAGAAGACCGTGGAGTACCACTCCGAACTGGGTCGAGCCATGGTGTGGTGGACATCCCAACCCTCCGGCCAGTTCCAGATCGTCCAGCGCCGCCAATCAGGCTGGGTCAACTGGGGAACAAACGGCGAGAACGAATGCCCTGAACTTCCAGTCGGAGTTCTCATCAAGACCGCATACGGTCAATACGCCTCCACCTGGGAGAACGTGGCTGACCAACTCGAAACTCCGCCACAGGTCACCATTAGCTAGGGCGTGTCTCCCATATTGCGGGTGAGGCGCGCGGCAGTGTGAGGTCGTGACGAATCAGCGATCGCGGTTCCGGGTCTTCAGTGATGAGGAGTGGGCGCTGATCGAGTCACTGCTTCCCTCGAACGAGGGCCGCAGGGGTCATCCGTTCGGGGACAACCGCAGGGTGGTCGAGGGCATCGCCTACCGGTACCGAACCGGGATCCCGTGGCGTGATCTGCCGCGCGAGGAGTTCGGCCCTTGGCAGACTGTGTGGAAGCGCCACCGCCGCTATGCCGCCGATGGCACCTGGGACCGGGTCCTCGCGCGGATCCTGGCCAAGGCCGACGCCGAGGGGAAGATCGAGTGGACGGTGTCGGTCGACGCCACGATCGCGCGCGCTCATCAGCACGCCACGAACACCAAGCGCCCCGAGCAGGACACAGGGGGCTTCATCGAACTACAAGAAATCTCCGTTCGAGGAGGTTGAACCCGCAGGTCACGGCGTCGGACGCTCTCGCGGCGGGCTGACCACGAAGATCCATCATGCTGTTGACGGCAAGGGTCGCCCGCTGGCGATCGTGGTCACCGGAGGACAACGCAACGACGGTGCGATGCTCGCCGAGGTCCTCGCCGACATCAACGTTCCACGTCTGGGTCGCGGCCGGCCACGTACTCGGCCCGACGTGGTGATCGCCGACCGTGCCTACTCCACCGGTGTCATCCGCGGGGAGTTGCGCCGGCGTCGGATCACCGCTGTGATCCCGGCCAAGAGCGACCATGTCGCCGCCAGGAAGCGGCGCGGCCGTGCCGGTGGTCGACCACACTGGTTCGACGCGGAGACCTACAAGGACCGCAATGTCGTGGAGAGATCCTTCAGCAAGGTCAAACAGTGGCGCGGCCTGGCGACCCGCTACGACAAGCTCGCCATCACCTACCGCGCCGCTGCCACGATCTTCGCGATCATCACCTGGCTACGCACATAAGGGAGACACGGCCTAGCTAGCCGGCGGCCGAGTACCTGCTCGCAGCACCAACGGTCTGGAGCGCGGCCCGGCTCAAACAGCTCTACCTGCCCACCACCTATTATCCGGTAGGCAAGGGCTGCTGCCGGATTGTGGACTGGCGCCGGGTATGGGGAACCTCCAGATCCAACGGCTGGACAACCTGAACATACTCAGTGGGTGGTCGCGTGGGGAGTTAGGTGGCGGTGGGCTGGTTTCCAGCGAACGATGCAACGTAAACCCGTGTTTAGAGGTACTCGTTGTCCACTCGTCGTATCCCGGAGGTCCTGGTAGGCGGCCGAAGTCGTTGGCACGGCAGCGGTTCGTGGAGTTGATCGCCCAGGGCGTGCCGTTCCGAGTCGCTGCCATCGAGGTGGGAGTGAGCCGGTCCGCTGCACAGATCTGGAAGAACGGCACGCTGGCCGCGTGGGAGCTGGTCAGGGTCGACGGTGCGCCCGAAGGACGGCACGGCCAAGCTCGTGCCACCGCTGGAACGCCTCCCTGTTCGTCCGAGCTCGCCCCGGTTCCTGTCGGAGGAGGAGCGGGTCGGGTCGCTGACATGGCCAGCAGGGGTGACGGACGATTGTGATAGGTCGCGCGCTGGCCAGGCCGTCGAGATCTGCGCCGAAATCTCCACACGACTAGGCAGTACCGCCCGTTCCACTGATCGTCGGGCCCGAATCACCGCTCCGGAATCGGCACCCTGGTGGAACGACAGACCCGCTTCACCAAGCAGCTCCACCTGCCCGTGCAGCACTCAATCACGGTCCACGCCGCCCTTGTCAGAACGCTCGGCCAGCTGCCCGCCGGACTGCGAAGGAGTCTCACCTGGACCAGGGCACGGAGATGGCCGTCACCTTGAGGTCGCTGCCGAGGCAGGCGTCCGGGTGTACTTCCGTGACGCCGCCAGTCCCTGGCAGCGGGGCACGAACGAGAACACCAGCGGCTGTTGCGCCAATACTTCCCGAAGTCGGTCGACCCCTCCGGTCCACACCTCGGCTGACCTCGCCAGGGTCGAGTCCGAACTCAACTGACGACCCTAAAGGGTCCTTGGCCACCGGAGCGCAGCCGAGCTGTTCAACGCCCGCCTGGCCTCAAAGGAGCCACCCACCATTGCGATGACCGCTGGAAACCACCCCGTCGTTACAGCATCAAAGTCGTCTGTCATCGACAAGTGGCCCTCGGGGAGCACGAGGCTGCCGAGATTCGCATCCTCCAGGATGTCCCCCGAGATGGCCACGGGATCGACGCCTCGTCCCATGAGGCTCGCAGAGCAGCGATGCGGTCGCAACTGGGATGGAGAAGGTGCAGCAGCGTGGTGCGGTGCGGTGAGTGGCGGCGACTTGGATGTCGCGGACGATGAACCCGTCGCTGCTCGCCGCGTTCGAGAGTCTCAATGTGATGCGGCCAACGACAACTCGGTTCGAGTTGATGGCGGGCAGTTCGGAGCCAAGGTCACGGACTGCAACCGTGACCTTGGCTCGATGGATGGGTGGGCAAGGCCCGGACCTTGTCACTCACCGCCAGCGTTGATGGTAGTGACCGGGGCGCCTGAGTGTGCGGCAACGTCACGCATGGGAAGGCCTAGCTAAGCAGGCAGACGGTTCATCTGAGAGTCCCGGCGTGCGCCAACAGCCTCGTCATCGGGGTCGACGGTCCTGAGCTGAGGGCAGCCCGGGGAACGGCTGGTGCGGTGTGGTCTGGTACCAGTAGGCCGTCGTGGAGATGTCGTCGCTGCGCTCGAACAGGCCGTGGTCCCAGGCCCCGATCTGCTGGACTGTGACGCGCAGCCGCTCGGTGAAGAAGATGGGGTCGGGCAGGTGCCAGCGGTACATGCCGTGCATCTGGGGCATGGCGGTGGCGAAGGGCGAGGCCTTGGTTCGGTCCTGGGCGGAGTAGAAGGGGTATCCGAAGTAGGGGGCGCTGAAGGTGAGCACCTCGGGCTCCGGGTCTGCCCGCAGCTCGTCCTGGAAGGCCCACGCGCCGCCGGCGTAGTCCTCCAGGCCGGTGGTGCAGAGTGTGGGGAACTGGTCGTCGTCGTCGATGAAGAACTTCACCTCGCCCTCGCCCCACCAGTAGCGCTGGAGGGAGGCGACCGCTACGTAGGTGCCGATGTAGGTGCCCGACCCTTCCACGCCGTCGAGGATGACGTGGTCCTCTCCGAGCGCCGTGGTGCCGTTGGAGCGCCTCCATTGCGCGTGGAAGTAGGCGGCGTCGGCTGGGATGTCGTCGCCGGTGGTGTAGTCCACCTGGTAGAAGACGTGGGGAAGGTCGCCGCCGTGCTGGCTCTCCAGGGTGAGGCGCGCGGACTGGCGGAACGGCATGGGGAAGTAGCTGTTCATGCCGCGGGTGGGGGCTACGACGATCGGTACGGAGGTGACGAGCGCGCGGGTGGCGAAGCCGTTGCAGAAGAAGTCACCCAGGGGAACTTCGACCGAGGGGTGTTCGGAGCCGTCCCAGTAGGCGCGCAGGACTAGATCGCGAAGCACGAAGGGCCCGGCGTCGGTTGTCTCGGCGACGGTGATCCAGATGTGGCGGATCACGCCGGGACCCTCGATGTCGGCGAGCGTGAGGGTCTCGCCCGCGGGGAGGGGGTAGTAGGCCGAGCCCTTGCGCCCCGGGCCGAGGTTCGACGCGGCCTGGGCGGCGGCGCCGATGGCACCGGTGGGGTTCTCCGCGTTGATGCTGCGGCTGCGAACGCCGGGCGTGGGCTGCGGGATGGAGATGGAGTGGAACACTGGTGATCCTTCTGGGTGAGTAGGGGTTACTTGACGGCCCCGGCGGTGACGCCGTGGCTGAGGGTGCGCTGGAAGATGAGGAAGAACACCAGCGTCGGCAGCAGGGACAGCAGCGAGCCCGCGTTGAGCACGGTGATGTCGATGGAGTGTTGGCCGCGCAGGGTGGCCAGTGCGATGGGCACGGTCTGTGAGGACTGGTCGGCGAGGAGGACCACGGGGATGTAGAACTCGTTCCAGGTCCAGATGAAGAAGAACACCAACAGCACGGACAGTGTGGGGCGCAGCACCGGCACGATGATGAGCCAGAGGATCTGCCAGCGCGTCGCGCCGTCCATGGAGGCCGCGTCGAGCAGTTCCTTGGGGATCGTGCCCATGACGCTGGCGAGCAGGTAGGTCCCGAACGCGGCCTGCAGGACGGTGAACACGATGATTACAGACCAGATGGTGTTGAACGTGCCCGTGGCCTGCGCCCCGTAGAACAGGGGGTAGATCAGGGCCTCGTGCGGGAGCATGGTGGCGAGCAGGAGGACCGCCAGGATGGGGCCGCTGCCCTTGACCCGACCGATGCCGATCCCGTACGAGCTGACCAGCGCCAGCGCGACGCCGGCAAAGGCCACCACCGTGGAGATGATGATCGAGTTCCACAGTGCACGGGGGAAGTTGACCAGTCCCAGGTAGTGGAGGAACGCGTCGACTGTGAACGACTGTGGCCAGGCGATGGGGCCGTTGGACGAGTAATCAGCACTGGTCTTGAATGCGTTGAGGACCATGAGCAGGAACGGCGCGAGCATGATCACGGAGACCAGGACTGCGACGCCCAGGACCACCCAGCGCATCGGGGTGTGGCGCCGGCGGCGCCGGGGCGCGGAATCGACAGCGGGGCGGCCGCCAACCGGAGTGGTGGTGGAGGAGGTGGTCATCATCGGTCCTTTCAGGAGTGCTCGCTGCGGCGCTGCCAGGTGAGCATCACGGCTGCAATGACGAAGATGAGAAGCGACATCACGGTCGCGATGGTGGCTCCGTAGCCCACCTGGGAGAGCTCGAAGAAGTTGCGGTAGGCGTAGTAGGAGGGCACGACGGTGGAGCCCTCGGGACCCCCGCCGGTGAGGATGAGCACCGGCGCGAACACCTTGAGCGCGGCCACCGTCGCGGTAAGGACCACGATGAACATCTCGGGGCGAATCGTCGGCAGCGTGATGGCGGCGAACTGGCGCCACCAGCCCGCACCGTCGAGGGAGGCCGCCTCGTAGAGCTCGGGGCTGACCCGGGAGAGGGCGGCCATGAAGATGACGACGGGGTAGCCCAGCTGCAGCCACACGAGCATGGCCATCAGGCCATAGATCGCCAGGTTGGGATCGCCCAGCCAGTCCGGGGGACGGGTGACCCCGACCAACTTGAGGAACGTGTTGATCGAGCCATTGGCCGGGTCAAGGATCCAGCTCCAGATGAAGCCGGCCACCGCGATGGGGAGAATCTGGGGAAGGTAGTAGGTGGCACGGAGGAAGGACGCGACACGCGAGCCGAACGTCCGGCCCAGGAAGTCGAAGAGCATCGCGGCCAGGAGGATGCCGATGGCGGTGGGGACGACCGTGATGGCGATGACCATGAACAGCGAGTTCTGGAAGGACTGCCAGAACTGCTCGTCCTGCAGCAGGTCGACGTAGTTGCCGAGTCCGTACCAACGCATCGGGGCAAGGCCACCCTTCCACTGGAAGAGGCTGAACCCGATATTCATGGCGAACGGGAGCAGGACGATGGCGGTGAACGAGATGCCGATCGGCACCAGGTACCACCAGTAGGAACGCTCGCGCCGGCGCGACGTCCGGGCGACGGATCGGGTGAGAGGCATGGGACGGACCTGTCTGTGGGGAGTCGGGTGGGGTCGGGGCGCCGCGTGGGCGCCCCGACCGGTGTCACTCAGGACTGGGTGCCCTCGTCGTAGAACTCCTGCAGGGCGGCGATGTACTCGTCGGCCGTCTCGTTCTTGTTCGACATGGCCTGCATGTGGTTCTGGATGAAGTCCAGGAATCCGGGCACGGGGTAGTCGGGGTAGAACGACAGGGTGTCGGCCTCGACCAGCTCGTTGAACCGCTCGGCCAGGCCCCGGTAGGCCTCGTCCTCGATCTTGCTGGTGTCGCCGGCCAGCGCGAGGCCGCCTGCGGCGCTGATGGTGTCCTGGACCTCCTGGCTGAGTGTGATGTCGATCCAGTCGTAGGCCAGATCCTTGTTCTCGGCCTTGGCCGGGACGCCCCACAGGTGGCCGGACGAGCCCATGCTCAGGTTGGCGCCGGGGAGCGTGAAGTAGCCCCAGTCGAACTGTGCGTCGTTGCTGATCCGCGCGAACTGCGGGTCGTTCCACATCACCATGGCGGCGTCGCCGCTGAGGAAGTTGACGATGGCCTGCTCGAAGGACAGCCCGCCGAGCTGGTCGCCGACGTAGCCCTTGTCGATCCACTCCTGGAAGCGGGCCGTGCCGGTGCCCCACGGCGCGGCGCTGAAGTCGACGGGGTTGCGCACGAACATGAAGTCGTCGATCTGGTCCCGCGACGCCTCCGCGGAAACCAGCGAGTACCACACCCACATCTGGTTGAAGCCCTGGCTGGTGTTGGCCGAGCTGGAGATCGGCAGGATGCCGGCGGCCATCAGCTGGTCCATCGCGGCCTCGAAATCCTCCAGGGTGGTGGGGACCTCGGTGATGCCAGCCTCGGCGAACAACTCCTTGTTGTAGTAGAGCATGACGAACTCGCCGATGTTGGGGATGCCGTACCAGTCGCCCGAGCCTGCCATGCCGTTCTCGTCGTACTGGGCGAAGGCGGCCATGGACCCGGTCACCTTCTCGTCCCAGCCGCGCTCCTCGACCTGCTCGGTGAGCGGCTCGAGGAGGCCCTGGCCGGCGAGTTGGCCGCCGTCGGCGTTGCCCTTGTTGAACTCGATGACGTCCGGCACATCGTTGCCCGACAGGGTGATCTTCGCGTTCTGACGCATCGCGTCGAAGCTCGTCTGCTGGAAGTCGACGGTGACGTTGGGGTGCTCGGCCTCGAACAACTCCACTGCCTTCTTCCACCCCTGGGCCTGGGGGCTGTTGGGGTCCTCGTACTGGAGGATTGTGAAAGTGCGGGGCGCGTCGGGATCTGCGGGCTGGTCCTGACCGCAGGCGGTGAGGGCGACGGTGCCGAGGGCCGTGGCCACTGCGAGGGCGCCGAGCCGGCGGAGGGGGGAGCGTGTGCTCATGGGGGTTCTCCTTGGGTGGGGGGGGTCGCCCTGAGGGCAGGGTCGACCGACGCCGCGAGGGCGCTTATGGGATGGGAGGAGGGCGCGCCGCGATGGGCGCGTCGACAGAGGGGCTGAGTGGTGTGGCCGCTCAGCCGGTGTCGCCGTCGTCAGCGACGGCGGAGTTGTTCAGTGGAACGGCATCAGGTGCGTGGGGTATCTCCTTCGGGGTTGGGGGGAGCGACGGATCCGCGCTCCACGAGCGGACAGGGCATCTGGGTGCTCACCGGGCCCGACGGCGCCTCCCCGCGAAGGCGGGCGATCGCCTGGCGTGCCGCCCAGGTGCCCATGTCGCGGTGGGGAAGCCGAACGGTGGTGAGCCCGGGGAGGAGACTGTCGGCGATGAACGGCTGGTCGTCGAAGCCGACGATCGAGAGGTCGTCGGGAACCCGCAGACCCAGTTCCTGGGCCACCTGGTAGAAGCCGAAGGCGATCTGGTCGGAGAAGCAGAACACCGCCGTCGGCCGGTCCTGCATTGAGAGGATGCGGCGGGCCTGGACGCGACCGGCCGCGGTGCTCGGATCGGAGGCATCGACTATCAGAGCGGGGTCGGGCGTGAGCCCGGCGGCGGACAGAGCGGCCTCGTAGCCGGCACGGCGGAGCGTGCGGGCCACGAACCGCTCGTCCTCGACGTTGCAGAACGCTATCCGTCGATGCCCGGCCAGGATGAGATGGGTGGTGGCGGCGTACGCCCCGCCCGTCTCATCCGGGATCACCCAGTCCGCGACGGCCGAGCGATCCCTGGGCAGCCCATCGAGGACTACCACAGGCATGGCTCGGGGCGTCATCGGAAGATCCACCTCCCGATGGAAGTCGGTGGCGACGATGAGCGCCTCGATATTGCGCTGCAAGAGGGTCTTGACTGCGGTCCCGTCAAGATCCCGGTTGCCGGCGGTATCGACGACGATGAGAAGGAAATCCTCCTCCGCCGCGCTGACTTGCGCGCCCCCCAGCATCTGGCCCGCGAACGGGACGGAGGCCACCTGGTCCGACAGCAGCCCGATGATGTGTGACTGGTTGGTCTTGAGTCCGCGGGCCAAGAGATTAGGGGCGTACCCGAGCTCATCCGCCACAGTCCGGATCCGGACGGCCACGTCGGGACGAACTCGCCCCTCGCCCCGGTCGTTGAGGACGAGTGACACCGCCGAGATCGAGACCCCGACATGGGCCGCGATGTCCTTGAGTGTCACCATCGACATACCTCTCGTCAAACGATTGAAGTTAAACGTTTGCATCACCGTAAGAACGTCAAACGCTTTGACGCAAACGCCGTTATCGAATCGTTACATCACGGCCGGGTGGGGGTGGAGAGCTGCGAAGCAGACTGCTGCTGATGGGCGATCTCTCCGTGACGGACTCGATCTTTCGATCCCCCGGGGCCATGGGCCTCGTCTTTCGCCAAGTGCTAAGCGAGAGGTCCACCAACACTGGCATTACAAACAGTCGGGGGCTCATCGCTGGGGAGGCGTGCGCCCCGGCGTTTCGTCGGGCCCGCCGATTCCGAGCTGGGCTCGAGTGGCCGGTGAAGATTGTTGATCTGCGCCACTGTTGAGGCCGAACTTGCCGACGTGGACGCGTAGCGCGTTCCGCAACGTCACCAGCACTGTCTCCGGGTGGCGACCAGCCATCGCGGCGGCCAGGGCCGCGAGGTCGGTGCCGAGGAATTGCAGCCGGCTCAGGTCGGTCTGGACACTCCGCCACCTCTGATCCGCCAGCAACCCGGCATTGACGATCTCGGCCCAGGGACGCCAGTCGACCTCCACTGCCCGCCCCGGGCGGTGGTGCGCCAGGGTCGCAGCGGCGACTGCGGCCGGCGCCTTCGCAAGCCGCCTCGCCAGCATTGTGGTGTCAGCCCCGGCGTGGTGGAGTTCGTCGAGCCGGGCGGCGAGCTTCGGCCACTCCCGCGCCCCGGCCATGCCGGTGAGGTCTGCCCAGCGCTGCCAGCGCTGGGCTGGGGTCTGGTCGAGGCGGCCACGCATCTGCCGTGTCTGCTGTCGCGCGTGGTCCGCGGCGGCAGTCGGGGTGGCTGTCCAGGCATGTGTCCGCGCCACCAGGTGCCGAGCCTGCTTCTCCGGCACGTCGGTGAGGTGCTGCTCCCATGTCGCTGGTGGGCGGGCGGCGAGGATCTCGGCGACCTGGAGGCCAGCCTCGGCCGGGGAGAGGAACGTGACCCGGTCACGGATCATCAGTTCTCCCTGAAGGGTGGTGACCGTGGCCAGGGTGTCGTGGAGGGCGTCGGGGCCGTGCTGTTCGAGCAGTTGAGCCGGGTCGCTGCCGGCTGGCAGGAGCAGGCGGCGTGGGTCGAGGCGGTGCTGGGCGAGGAGCCAGAAGGTGTTCTCGGCTGCGACGTGGCCGGCGTTGTCGGCGTCGGTGGCGATCAGCGGTGTGGGTCCGCCGCGCAGCAGCAGGGTCTGCTCCAGGGTCAGCGCGGTTCCCAGGGGTGCGACGCCGATGTAGGTGCCTTGGCCTGCGAGGGTGACGGCGATCGCGTCGATAGGGCCTTCGACGATCACCGGAACAGCATCGGGGGTGAGAAGGTGGTGGCCGTAGAGGATGTCGCGTTTGGCGAACAGCGCGCTGGCCGGGCTGTTGAGGTATTTGGGTCCGTGGTCGTCGTGGGCGTCGGGGTGCCGTCGGCCGACGAACCCGACGATGACGCCTTCGTGGGTGATGGGGAGGATGGCGCGGTCGCGGAATCGGTCGATGACGTTGCCCTGGCGGGTGGTGGTTGCCACTCCCGCGGCGAGGAGCTCGTCGGTGCTGAATCCCTGCTTCCGCAGAGCGCTGACCATGGAGGTCCAGCCTGCTGGGGCGTGGCCGATCCGGAACCGGGGGTCGCCGGCGAGATCCTGCCTGAAGCGTTGCAGGAAGTAGGAATGGCTCCACGAGTCGGGCAGCTGGGTCTCGAAGAACCCTGCCGCGGCCGCAGTGACGTGGGCGAGGCGTTTCGGGGTGTGGGGGGTCTCGGTCCAGCGGTCGGCGGCTGCGAAGGCCTGGCGCAGTTCAATCTCGGTGAAGTCCGGATCGGTTCGCTCCCGCAGCCGGGCAGCTGCGACGAGGTCTGCGGTCCGAGTAGTCCAGTCGATGTCTTCGATCCCGTCGGGGGGCAGCTGGTCGGGGTGCGGCGGCTCCACTTGGTCGTCGGGTGGCGACGTCGTGAGGTGGTGGGTGCGCCACAACATGGCCTGGCACGCGTCGTCGAATCCGGAGATGTCTGGCACGGGGATGATGAGGTCCTCGAGGCGGTGGCCTCGCTGGGTGGCGTCGGTGAGTGCGGCGGCCAGGTGGGGCCACCAGGGGCTGGATTCCAGGTCGGCCGCTGCCTGGTAGCCGAGCTGGTCAACCAGCGATTCTTCCCAGGTGAGGAGGGTGGGGCTGTCGGTGGGGGTGAGGTGGCGGACGAGTCGCCACCACAGCGCGGCGGCTGGCTGTTCTGCCGGCAGGGGCCCGTCGGCGACGGCTGCTGCGAGGTGTTCGGTGATGGGCACGTCGGTGTTGTGGAGGGCGGCGAGGCGGTGTGCCAGCACGGTGGCGTAGGGGTCGCGGAGGAGGTCGGGGTGGATGTCGCGCAGGAGGTCTGTCCAGATGGCGACGGGGTGGGCGGGTCGGAGCCGGTTCGTGAGGTTCTGTTGCCAGTGGTGCGCGGGGGCGCCGAGTTGGGCGGGTCCGGTGGGGCGGCGGTCGCTGGGTTCGACTTGCCAGGCCGCCCGCCACACCTCGACTTCGGTCACGGTCGACGTTGTGAGGGTCTGGCCCGGTAGAGCCCATACCGGCTGGCTGATGGCGGTGGCGGCGGCTCGGACTTCGGCGGCGAAGGCGCGGACCTGGGCGTGGCGGGCGGTGAGGTAGGGGCCCCACTGATCGTGGTCGGCGAGGCTTCGGGGGATGCCGGTGAGCCAGGGGAGTGGGCCCGAGGTGTCAGGGTGGGGGAGCCGCCAGGTGAGCACCGCCGCCGGGTCGTGGGCGGTCGACAGTTCCCGGGCGTCGACCGCGGCACGCAGCAGCTGCAGCGCTGAGTGGGACCTCTCGCCGGTGGCCGAGAGCAGAAGAAGGTGTGCGCGGAGGGTGGGCCAGGCGGGGCTGGAGGTGAGCTGATCCACGACCTCGTCGGCGTGCTGGTCCAGCTCGTGTGCGGTGTCCGCGTGGAGCTGCTCGACGGCGACACTCACCGCGTCGCTGTAGCGGGCCACGGCGAGGCCGAGGCGGGTGTAGGGGTCGACGGTTTGGCGGGTCTCGGTGGTGACGGAACGGGCGGATCCGTCACGGGCTAGGACCTGCTCGAGGACGTCTGCGGCGGTGACCGGTCGCAGGGTAGTGGGGTGGATGGGGGAGTTTTCGCCGCCGCCGTCGACGACCTGGACGTAGGCGTGGTTCGAGCGGCGGCCGCGGCTCATCGCGACGTAGAGCTGCTGCCTGCTCTCCGTCCCGGTCAGGACAGTGTGGGTGGTGTCGACGGTGATGCCTTGGGCGCCGTGGACGGTCACTGCATAGCCCAACTCCACGTTCTCGGTCACGTAGGTTGCAGGCAGGGTGATCCGCAGCCCGCTGTTCAGGTGGTGGGCGTGGATCGCGCCCGTCGGGTCCACTTCGGTGACGGTCCACCGGTCGCCGTTCTTCACCCAATCGGTGGCGCTGATCGCGAGGCGGCGGTCATTGAGTCGGGTGACGATCACATCCCCGACCGAGGCCAGGTTCCCGTCCGACAGCACCGCAACGGCACCCTCAACATCGCCGTGGGTGGCGGCCAGGCGGTGGTCGCGGGCCCACTGGTTGAGTTGGGCGACCTGGTCGCGGGTGCTGGCCAGCATCACCGAGTCCAGGCCGGCTGTCTTGTCTTTGAGCCAGGCGTTGAGGGCGTCGCGGAGGATGGTTTCGTCCGAGCCGGCGTGGATCCGCTGCTGGTCGAGGTAGAAGCCCAGCGACTCGGGCCGGCCATCGCGCAGCGCCAACGAGGCGGCCGCCTCCGCTGGGTCTTCGAACCGCAGCACCTCGGTCAAGTGGACGGCTGGGTGGGCGTGGGCGAGGTCGCGAAGCACCCCGCCGGCACCGACCGCGGCGAGCTGCTGATCATCCCCGATCAACCGCACCGACGCACCCCGATGGATGGCGAATCCGATCACTGCGGCCAGCGATGGTGTGTCGGCCATGCCCGCCTCGTCAACGATCAGGAGGGTGTCAGGGCTGATCAGATTCTCGGCTGCGCGGGGATGGTGGTGGAGGTCCCAGGCGAGCTTCGCCAGGGTGGTGGCGTGGCCGACGTGATCAGCCAGGAGTCGAGCGGCGACGGCGGAGGGGGCCAGGCCGACCACCGTCCCACCACTGTTCCGCCACGCCTGCCCGAGAGTTGCCAGGGCGGTGGTTTTCCCGGAGCCAGCGGCGGCCAGGGCGAGCTGGACCCGTCGTCCGCTGGTGGCCATTCGACGCACGAGTTCAGCCTGGCCGGCGGTCAGGTTGATGCGGTTGGCGGTCGCCTCGAGGAGGGCGAGGGACACGTCGGCTTCGCTGGCTTGTCGGCCGTTGAGGAGGGTCGCTGCGTCGGTGATCTGCCGTTCGGCTTCGATCACGGCGGTGGAGGTGAACCGTCGGCTCCCGACCGTGGTGTAGACAGATTCTCCGTCGGAGCGGCGCAGGACCTGGGGGTCGCTGATCGGGTCGACCCACGCCTCCAGCGCGATGCATCGGTCGGTTGCCGCGGCCAGGAGTTGGGCGGTGAGGTGGGTCGCCTGCCCGGGGCTGGTGGCCCGTTCCCTGGCCCTGCGCGAGGCTTCCGCCTGCAGGTGCCACACCGTCCACGTGGCCCGGGACAGGCCCATCCGGGTCACCATCTCGTCGGCCACCTCATCGATCCACGCGGCCGTCGGCGCCTGCCCCGCCCCGTGAGCGGCGGCCACGTCGGCCAGCATCCCGGCTATCCCGTCGGCGCCGAGGACCGCGGCGGCTTGCGCTGCCCAGGCGCTGCGCTGCTCTGTCAGGGTGCGGGGCTCGTGCTTCGCCTGGCGGGTCTCCAAGGTGGCTTGTTGCGCCAGCGCGATCCCCTCGGCCGGTGTCGGCGGGCGGTGATGCGCGTGCTGGAAGGTGACGGCGAGCTCGGCCTGACGGGCCACGATCGCTGCCCGACGGCTGGACCACGCCTCCCTCAACTGGGCGGGGACCCCGACGATCTCCCGCACTGGACGCTTCGACGGATCGGTCGCTGGTTCCGCCGCGAATCGCACACCCAGACGGGCCGCCAGGTGGGCCTCCAACTGGGTGTTGTACACCTCCGAGATGCTCACCAGCCCCGCGAACAAGGGCCGGCCGTCGATCGCCAACCACGCCCCGTCCAGCGTCTGGACCTTGTTGGCGATTGCCACATGGGTGTGCAGATTCGGATCCCCAGCCCGCGAATCCCGGTGCGTGAACGCCGCTCCGATCAGGCCGGTCACCTCCACCTGCCGCACCCCACCCGCACCCCTGCGCGAGAACAGGACCCGCTCCTCCAGGTAGGCCAGAGCGTCAGCGACGGCGGCGTTATGAGCCTCCTCAATCTGCGCGGCCACCTGCTGCGGCGCGACCGCCCACAGCGCAGAGACCGACTTCACCGGCGTGAACGTCACATCGAACCCGGCACACGCGGTCGTGGCGTTCCGCGTCAGGCGGGCCACCTCCGACGACAGCTCCAACCCGCTCGGCGGCCGACCCATCCGCGCAGCGAAACCCTCGGTCGCGACCTCGTTGCGGACCCGCGCGCGGACATCCAAGGGCACTTCCTCGTCCGCCGCGAGACCGTGCTCGGCCGCCCACACCGCGCACCGCATCGCGACATCCTGCTGGAACGCGCTGGCCGCGGCATGCACCCGAAACGGCGCCCCCAGCCGGGCCGCGGCACGGATCTGCTCACGGGTCGCGCCGACCGGCAAAGCAGCCAGACGAGCGGCCATATCCGGGTGGAACCCTGCCCCGAACAGCGACTGCATCTGCTCCGCCGACACCGCAGACCCCGGCTCCACCTCGAGCGCCTGAAGGCCGGCCCCGACCCACCGTCCCGGCACCTCACCCTTCTCCGTGTAGTACGACGTCAGCGATGCGTGGCCCTTCTCAGTGGAATCCATGGCGGCGACCTGCCGGGTCAGGTAGTCATAGCCCGACCCGGCCGTCAGCTTGTGCAACGACGCCGTCATACCCCCCAAGAACCCCAACCCGAGGCGCCCACAGCTGGTCCGACAGTGCAAGAGGTGTGTTCGACTTCGAGGGCAGGGGTACCGGGCCACGCGCAGGACTGGTACGGGAGCGTCGGATGCTCGTCGTAGGAGGGGGAAGGACGGGGCTGCTACTGCGGTCTGCTGGACGATCAAGCCGCGGGGAGCAGTTGCGGTCTAGTGCTCGCCCTGAGGTTGGGCGAGCCAGGTGGTGCTGAGGCGGGCGGCTTCGTACACCAACGCGATCAGTTCCGGGCCGAGGACCTGGGGGCGGGATCGCAGGTACTGGGTGAGTCGGACGCGGTTGATGACGTGGACATCGGCAGGCTGGTTCTTCACGGTGAAGGCGTTCGCGTCGACTGGGACGACGATGCCTTGCACGTTGACGGGCGTGGCGGTGGCGAGGGTCAGCAGCCGGGACGCCTTGCGTGCCTCGTGACGGCTGTTGCGCACGTAGGGCTGTCGGTTGCCGTTGACCATCAGGGTGTCGCCCCCGACCCAGATCCTGGCTCCGCGGTGGTACTTGGCGTTGACCGTGAACACCCCGCCGGGGCCGACGACCAGGGCGTCGATGTCGACGTCCTCGCTGACAGGGATCGAGTTGATGAGTCTCCAGCGCGGATCGGAGCGGATGAGGCGTGACACCTGCTCGGCGACCAGGAGTTCGCCGATCTCGCCCCGTTCCCAGGTCGAGTAGGCGTTCTTGCCGAGCCAGAATCGTCGCCACAGTGTGGGGCGTTCACCAGCTTCACGGGCTGCCGCGACCTTGTCGGCCAACTGCTCCCCTGGACGGTTGCTCGCAAGGTCGGTGACCGGCGGGCCCTGAAGCGCCGCGGACGAGTCGGCCTCCTCATCGGCACGCGCTGACCACGAGGACTGGGCCAGGGCAGGTGCCGGCACGGGCGCCAGAAAGCCGGAGCCCCTCGAAAGATCCGCGTTCGGCTCGGGGGGCCGTCGACCCTCGTGGGGTTCCGCGGGGCTCTGGGCCACGGACCACGCAGCCACCGCTTCACGGAGAATGGGTTCGGTCTCGGCGGTGGCTGGATGCGCGACGTCCGTGTGAAGATCCCACCAGCCCAGGTCATGGCCCCCGGCATCCCTCACGTACAGCCTGTCCTTGCCAAACCGGCGCCACCGCGTCACCTGCACACTCGACACCCTAGCGACTCGCCCTGGTTCTCCCGCAGGTGGCGACGCGCCGATCAGTGAGCGGCCGCAGTGCGCCGCCAAGCTTGGATCGCCTCCGAGGCTGCGTGCGTATGCATTCGTTCTGGCCCACGGTGAGCGCAGGCCACTGCCAAAGGCCGCCGAAGGCCGGCGACGGGTCGATCTGACAGAAGCGACTTGCTGTGGTCGACGACCTGGTTGAGCTCTTGGCTCCCGACAGGCGGGCCCCGCTGCACCAGCAAACTCGGCCAGTGGGTCGGCACCGCATCCGATGGCCAGCACGTCACGGCCGGGTCTGTCAAACGAAAGGAAGCCCTCAACGCTTTCGACATCCGATTCGACGGCCGCCTCAGCAGCCCCAGACCAGCATGACAACACAACCCAGTTACACCTTTCGTTTGACAGACCCAAGAGGTGTGTCGGACTCGGGGGCCGGGCGGATCCCTGGGATCGGCGATGGCGGGCGCGCGACGGGACGATCCTGAGGGGCGACGCTGTGAACCAGCGAGCAAGTCTCAGAGTGCGGGTGATCAGCAGCCGAGGGCCGCGCTACTAGCTACTTCGACCTGAAAAAGTCCAAAGAGTGTCAGTGCTGAATTAGGGTCTGACTAGGTGAGATGATGGTCTCGTCTTCTGGGGAGAAGGAACGAGACCATCGTGTTACGCACTGTAGGCGATCAGCCGTCGTTGTGGGAGTCTCTGCTGCCGGCCGAACTGCTGGTGTTACCGGTCGAGCTGGCTCGGGTGGATGCCTTGTTGGATGATCCGGTGTTCTTCACCCCGTTCGTCGGGTTCTTCGACGAGCGACTGGGGAGGCCGTCGATCCCGCTGGAGACCTACCTGCGGATGATGTTCTTGAAGTTCCGCTACCAGCTCAGCTTCGAATCCGTGTGCCGTGAGGTGGCCGACTCGATCTCCTGGCAGCGGTTCTGCCGGATCAGTTTCGGCTCCCGGGTACCGCATCCGACCACCTTGATGAAGATCACCACCCGCTGCGGCGACGCGGCGGTGTCGGGGTTGAATCAGGCGCTGCTGGCCAAGGCCGTCGACGCGAAGCTGGTCAAGACCGACAAGGTCCGCGCGGACACCAGGGTGGTCGAGGCCGACGTGTCCTACCCCACCGATTCGGGTCTGTTGGCCAAGGGCGTGACCCGGATCGCGGCCACGATCGCCAGGGTCAAGGCCGCCGGTGGCGCGACCCGCACCCAGGCAAAGGATCGGGGTCGGGCCGCGGGACGCCGGGTCCGCGCGATCGCCGCGAAGCTGAAACTGCGTGGCGCCGAGCAGCGCGGGCAAGCCCAGACCGCGTTGCGGCGGATCACCGGCGAACTGGCAGGCCTGGCCGAGCAGGCCATCGCCGAGGCCCAAGCAGTGGTCCGTAACGGTCGCCGCGCCGCGAAGAAGGCATCCGGGCAGGCCAAGGGCCGGTTGAAGCGGGCGGTCAAGGACCTCGACATCCTGCTCCAGCGCACCGCCCGGGTCGTCGCGCAGACCAGGATCCGGATCGCCGGCGACACCCCCGACAGCGCGACCCGGCTGGTCAGCCTGCACGATCCCGACGCCCGACCCATCGCGAAAGGCCGGCTCGGGAAACCAGTCGAGTTCGGCTACAAAGCCCAGGTCGTCGACAACGTCGACGGGATCATCCTCGACCACAGCGTCGAGATCGGGAACCCCGCCGACGGCCCCCAGCTGGCGCCCGCCATCGACCGCATCACACGCCTCACCCGGAAGACACCCCGGGCGGTCACCGCTGACCGCGGCTACGGAGACGCAGCCGTCCAGCAAGGCCTCGAGGACCTCGGCGTCAGCTACGTCGCGATCCCACGCAAAGGCAAACCCAGCCAGGCCCGCCGCCAGATCGAGCACCGCCGCGCGTTCCAAGAGAAAGTGAAATGGCGCACCGGCTCCGAAGGCCGGATCAGCCACCTGAAACGCAACTACGGATGGAACCGCACCCGACTGGTCACCATCGAAGGCGCCCGAACCTGGTGCGGACACGGCGTCTTCGCCCACAACCTGGTCAAGATCTCCAAAATGGCCGCCTGACAAGCCCCGGGGACCACCCTGATCTCATCCGATCCGAAACGCCTTGGCGGAACTTCAGGTACCCGCTCTCACCGGATCCCGCCCAACCGACTTCTTCAGGTCGAAGTAGCTAGAGAGGCAGCATCGGCTGGTCGCCACTGGCCTCCAGCGGAGTCAGCTCGGGCTGGTCGATCGTGTCGGTGATGAGGGCGCCGAATGCCTTGAGGGAGAGTTCACTCGCTGCAACGGGTGGCACGCCGACTGTGAACGTCACCCAGGCGGGCTACCGTGGAGAAGGCATGACCGAGCGCATCCGCAACACCGGCGACGAGCTGATCCTCTACGACGACCAGCACACGCTCCTGCGCGTCACCGGCCCCGCCCCGGCTGCTCGGCGCAGCACACGGCAGCGTCCACGTCCTGGCCGGCGGATCGCTCATCGTCGCCGGGATCATCCGCCAACGCCTCGTCATCGAGACCGGCGGAGCCTGCCACGCCTCCGGCTACATCCGCGCCGTCCCCAAGGTCGCGCCCGATGGCGTCCTCGAAGTGAGCGGACATCTGAACCCCGTCCGCTGGCCTCCGACCCACATCGACGGCACCATCCTGATCGCGGTCGGCGCGCGCTACAGCGAACACATCGTCACGCCGGACGGCCAGCTCGCCTCATACGGCTCGACCGCTCCCGAGCGGATGACCGACAGCACACCACGGTTCCGCATCACCCGCAGCGGCCCGACCCCGACCCTCGAAGGCCCGGTCGAGCCGCCCGGCTAGAACCGATTCTGCGGTGGTTACGGCGAGTACGGCACGACGGCGTTCAAGCGCCGCGCGCGACGGATGAGGTACGCCGAACTCGCGAAAATTCCTTCCCCTTGCTCCCTCTCCACCACTCCGTGCCAGGTTCCTGCCGTTCTCTCATCAATCCAGTCCTCATCCCAGCCACCGCTGGGTACAGGAGTCGTCCACGTCGCGATATCACTACGGCTTTCGAGTACGGCGCCCTGGACCACGTGAGGAATGTCCTCGGTGCGGTCGACCGTATTCGCCAGCACATCGCCCGCAACGTACGGGTATCCGGCCGCTACATCACGGCCAAGCTGCTCCACGGTCTCGACGAACGGAGCATAAGAGAGTCCTCCTACAAACGTGTGGCCAATGACGTGCCGAGTCTCGTCCGCAGTGAGCTGACCACAGATCACTCGCACGTCGCCGTTGGGTCTGCGCTCGTCCAGCCATGCACGCGCGGCTGGCTCGTCGGCAGGTTCCTCGGGGTGGAGCCGATCGCCCACGCCGGGTTGGCTCATCAGCGGGAATCCGGTCCATTCGCCCCGCTGGTCCCGATGAGGGATATCGGGAGCGACATCGGCAAAGAAGCTCAGTGTGTCGAGCATCGTGTCGGTGACGTTCGTACCCAGCAACAGCGCGTCGTAGTCCGCCTTGAGCTGTTGCGTGCTCGGGCGCAGTTGGGCATGGACCGCGGCAGGTACCTCGTCCCAGAACGTGTAGATCCGTAGGCCGAGAACGCCTCCGATGAGCACGTGCTCGTCCCGGGGTCGGATCACGTGGGCGAGGTGCTGAGCAACGTTTCGCACGTATTTCACACCTCGGATGACGCCCGTGCTGGGGTGGCTACCTGAACTCGTGATGCTCCCGTACGTCGCAGAGTCACCCACGCTGTTCGTAAGAAGGTCATTGACTGTCTGTGCGGCGACGAGGAACCTGCGCACGGGCGTGCCGAGATCGTCGATGCTGTTGTTTCGGGCGGTCTGCCCGTAATAGTCAGCGGTGGCAGTCTGTGCGTCACGCATGGCTGCTTGGAGGGCCGGGAGCTCGTCGGACGCAATGGCCATGTGCGTGGGCAGGGTCACGAGGTCTCCTCTTGTCAGCACCACGGTATCGAGCGATCGCTCCACGCGCGCCAGCCCGCGCAGACCCGTTGCAGCTGACGGAGAAGGATCTACCACAGGTCTGAGCACTCGCGCGTCCTCCACGCTTGCGTCGGTGGCGACGGGTTGAATAGACCCGACTGGAGAAGGTCCCCGACGGCAGTGACGACACGATCGGGAGGAGCAGAGGAGAGATAGCCCATGCCCGAGAGTCGACACCGCTATCTCTACGAGCGCCTCGGCGACCACGACTTCCAGCAGCTCGTCAGCGCTCTGCTTGCGAACCAGTTCCCTGACTACATCCCGATGGCACTCCGTCAGGCTGATGGCGGCCGCGACGGTCTGCGCAAGGTCGACGCCTCGAAGGTGCTCATCTACCAGGTCAAGTGGTCGGTCAGCGGCAAGCAGAAAGACCCCGTTACCTGGCTCGATCAGGTCGTCAAGAACGAGGAAGCCAGTCTGAAGCGTCTGGCCGCGCAGGGAGTCCGCCACTACACGCTGGTCACCAACGTGGGCAGCACGGCCAAGGACGACTCGGGCACTTTCGACCGGCTGGACAAGGAGCTCCAGGCGTATGCGAAGGACTTCGGCTACGAGCAGATGACCTGCATCTGGCGTGAGGCTCTGAACCCGTGGGTCGACAACGCCCCGACCGAGACGAAGTGGGCCTACGCCGAGATGCTCGCAGGGTGGGACTTGGTCAGATACCTCGTTGCCGAGCACGTCGGTGCAGGCAAAGACAAGGCTCATCGTGATCTGATCCGCAAGGTCGCCGCGGCCCAGTGGGAGGACGACAAGCGCGTCAAGTTCAGCCAGTCCGATGTCGACCGAGAGAAGGTCGTTGACCTCTTCGTTGATGTCACGGCCGATCGCGTCCACACCGTGGCCAGCAAAGCACTGCAAGCACAACCACCGACCACCTTGGGCGGTGCCGCTGCCTACCTGTTGCGTGCATCGGCGCCCTTCACCCTCGTGCGGGGCGCGCCCGGGCAGGGCAAGTCGACTCTCAGCCAGTACGTGTGCCAGGTCCATCGCAGCTCGTTCATCCCCGAGAACGACAGACCCAACTCACTACCCGAGCTGGATCAGCCACGGTTCCCCATCAGGCTGGACCTGAGCGACTACGCGCTCTGGCTCGGTGGCAACGACGTGTGGGACCACACCGAGGACCGTAAGCAACGCAGGACCCCGGCGCGCAAGGGGGAGCAGGCCACCGTCGAGTGCTTCCTCGCGGACCTGATGACACACGAGAGCGGTGGCATCACCACCAGTGCGAAGACCGTGCAGGAAATCTTCGAACGAGTGCCCAGCCTCATCGTGCTCGACGGACTCGATGAGGTCGGCAGCGCCGCGATACGAGGCAGGATCGTCAAAGAGATCGACAAGTTCGTCGGTCGTGGAAGGGCCTACACCGACCCGCCCAAGGTTGTCGTCACGACGCGCCCCAGCGCCGGCGAGCTTCCCGAGCCGTCGCCCAGCCTGTTCGAGGTCGTGACCCTCAACCAACTCACCATCGAGCAGCGAGACTTTTACCTGCGCAAGTGGTGCACGGTCCGCGCGATCAAGGGCAAAGACGGTCGCGCCCTGCGCAAGAGCTTCAAGGAGAAGAGCCGCGAGCCCTACATCAACGAACTCGCCGGCAATCCGATGCAGCTGACGATCCTGCTCGATCTCCTCCATCAGCAAGGAGCAGCGACTCCGACTCAACGAACCGACCTCTACGACAAGTACGTCGAGCTTCTCCTGGCCCGCGAGGCAAACAAGCACCCCAAAGCGGTTCGTGACCACAAGGAAGAACTTCTTGAGATCATCCCGTTCCTCGGTTGGTACCTCCACGCGCACACCGAGGAATCGCAGATCAACGGCCGCATGAGCGTGGATGAGCTCAAAGAGGCGATGCGGCACTTCCAGCGCACCTACGGCAACCGCGAGTCGATCGTCGACCAGCTCTTCGAGGGCGCCAGCGACCGCCTGTGGGCGCTGACCAGCAAAGTCGACGGAACCTACGAGTTCGAGGTCCTCTCCCTGCGAGAGTATTTCGCCGCCCGATTCCTGTACCACAACTCGGGCGAGGACAACGCAGACTTCGACAGCACGACCGTGCTGCGCGAACTGCTCCGTCGGCCGTACTGGCTCAACACGGCAAGGTTCTACGGCGGCAACGCGAAGGGCAACGGCATCTACCCCTTGACCGCCGGGATCGAGCGAGAGCTGTCGCAGAGCACCTCGCCCGCCTCCTACCTCGCAGCATGGGCGCTGCTCACCGACGGCGTGTTTCTGCGCCGCCCCCGTGAGGCACGCAAGATACTCGCAGCACTCTGCTCCGACGTCGGGATCACGATCCTGCTCTCGGCACTCGACCGTCGCGACATCATCGCGTTGCCCGAAGTGCCCGACCTCCCAGACGAGGACGGCCCTGACCCAACCTGGATCCGGCTCACCACTCTGATCTGCAAGGACCCAACCGACAGCGGCAACACTCACCGGGTACGCGCGCTGCGTGAGCTGTTGAACCAACGCAGCCAGTTCGGCACATGGTGGACCGCGCAGCTCACCGCAGCCATCGGCACGCCGCAGCAGAACGCATGGCTCAAGATCGGTGCCCAGTGCGAGGCCGGTGCCGGCGTCGCTGCGTCGTTTGAGCACATCGACCTCGCCGAAGGTGCCGCCGAGTTGTTCCTCAGCGCCGGGCTCATCCCTCCGTCCGGAAGCTCACTCGAAGCGGCACTTCTCGACGCAGTCTTGGAAGGCGAGTGCCCCTGTGTGACGTCAACGCGATCCATGCCGGCACAGGTCGCGGTGGCACTGTCTCCGGGCGACTTCCTCACGAGTTCCATGACCGGCTTCACCGGCGGTGATGAGCAGACGAAACGGCGTCGAAACGAAGCGATCAACCAGCTCCGGCGGGCAGGCTCTGAGTACACCCAGATTGCCCAGCAGCGAGCCTTCAGAACGGGCCAGAAGGGCAGTACCTTCCCCTGGGCTGAGACGGCCGCAGCACTACACGCCCACGTCGGACGTCGCTGGCTCGTGTCCGAGATTGCGATCATCGGGGCCTCGTCGCCTTTCCTGCCCGCGTCAACGAAGAAGCCCGGCTCAACGCCGTTCGGAACCACGAGTCACCCGTCCGAGCTCCTCGCCCAAGCCCGCGCCAACAGCGGCACCGCCCAATGGTGGCGGGAACAGCTCGATGCTCTCGAAGACGATCTGGCCAAAGCCGAGTGGGCGCTCGCTCTATGGTGCGTCGCCTCCGAGCCCATCGTGACTGAACTGTTGCCCACGCTGGAGTCGGTGCTCAGCCAACTCCCCACGGCGCGCCGGAGCAGGGTCCTTCAAGCCGCCGAGCGGATCGCTCGTTACGGCTGGCTGAACAACCGACCAGTCACAGCGGCCACGGACGATCCAGAACTGGCCGCTCTGAACCAACTCCGTACCTCGGCATCGTCAGCGACCGTGCGCGACGGTGTAGTGCCCGCGTCACGTGACGGTTTGGAGTCTGCGCCCTCGCTGCTCAGCGTCGCCCGGGAAGGGAAGTGGCTGAAGGTCGACGCGAGGCCCACCTACCGATAGAAGGTGAGGTTGGATCATGACAGTGGCACAGCGTGACGTCTCTGGGGAACGCACGCTTCCGACCGTTCTGCGGTCTGAGCCTAGGACTCCTCGAATCCAGATTGGTCGAACTTCAGCGTTCGGGCATTCTCGGAGACTGTTCGCATGCGTCCGTCATCGAAGCCGCCGGTGTCTGTGGCTTCGATTTCGAGGCGGATCGTGAGTCGGGCGTTGGGGTCGGATTTGAGGTGGGCGATGACTTCGTCGGCGATGTTGCGGAAGTCGGCGGCGATCCGGTCGCTGTTGAGTGTCTTGACGCCGAAGAACCGGGTGTAGACGAGGTCGACGTGGGTCGGTGGTGGGGGAACGGGATCGCCCGGCCGAGGAACCGGACGCGCTGGCGAGGTGTCTGTGGGTTGTCCTGAGTCGGGTGAGGGGGCTGGGGGTGTCTTCTCGCGTTCCCTTTGGATGGCGGCGATTTCGGGGCGCACGATGAGTAGCGAGTCTGTTGGAGCGGGGGGTAGCCCGCCGTCGTCGGCGGTCCAGAGTCCGATGTAGCGGTCGGTTGTGTCGTCGTGGCCTGTGGCGAGTGCGAAGGCGTCGGTCTGCCACAGCATGGGCATGTCGATCATTCCGTCGGTGAGGACTCGACGGTCGCGCAGGCGTGGCATGTACGGGTATCGGGAATAGAGGTCCCAGAGTGCGCCGAGGGTGACGTGGCCGTCCTGCCAGATCTGGGGAATCCGTCCGATAGCGAGCCGGATGTTGGCCGCGGACTGGCGGACGAACAGCGTTCCGTCGTTGCCGAGCCGGCGCGACACTCGTTCAGCGAGAGAGTCGGACTGTCCTTCGACCTTGGTTTCGCGGATGAGGAAGGGCGCTGCTGGATCGGGCTGGTCGGGGACCAGGGCCCAGGTGAAGGTCTGCAGCAGCCGTGCTGTGACTGTCTGGTCGGCCTGGCCGCGGCGCTGGATGGCCTGGTTGCGCTGGTTCTGGGTGAGGTCGAGGTCGGCCTCGTTCTGCAGGACGTGTGTCCACCCGAGGTAGTCACGGGTGGCGGTGTCGAGTTCCTGAAGTCGGGCCTCGTCGGCGGCGAGGAACACGATGGTGTTGCGGTGGGTGCGGTTCGAGGTGCCGCGGTGGGCCGTGGCCTGCTCGGCGAACTCCTTCGCGGCTGATTCGGTTCCGCGTTTGTGGGCGACCTTGGGGTGGAGGATGACCAGTCGGGCTTCGTCGGTGTCGGGGATGTCGGCGTGGCCTTCGGGGCAGACGTGGACACCGGCGAAGTCGCCGCGGGTCTTGGCCTGGGCGGCGAGTCGGGTGACGATCTCCTTCCAGACGTCTTCCTTGTGGAGCCGTTCTGCCTGATCTCTTGCGGTGCGGGTGATGTTGGGGCGCAGGTCGTACCAGTAGCGGCCACTGCCGGAGTAGAAATAGGTGGCCCGGTCCCCGAGCTGGGACAGCGCGGAATGGAAGTTCCCGAGCACGTCGCCGGGGATCGCGGTGCCGAGGAACACCCGCTGGGTGCTGATCCCCTTGTGAGGAGACCCAGGCGCGATCGTGGGCGCGGAACCGAAGAACACCGTGCGGGCGAGGCGCTTGGTCAAAGCGCGTTGCCCGAACAAGGGGCGCTCCGTGTCGATCTTGACGGGTTCGGAGTTCGGACCGTCGACATCAGCATCGATGATCGTCTTCCACGAGTCCTGCAGGTACTGGGTGAGCTCGGAGTTCACCTGCGACGTGGCCAACGGGATCGCCCCAGGCATGATAAGCGGGGAGGCGTCCTCGCCCTTCCAGAGAGCGTGAACGACGGTGCTCATCAATCGGAGGACGCCGCGTGTGCGTTGGAATCGTTCGAGGGAGGACCATTCCTCGTAGAGGGTGTCGAACAGCTCGGGGTGGATGGGGTAGGTGCGGCGGATCCGTTCCTCGTAGGCCGTGTCTCGTGCCTGGCGGGGAAACTCGTCGGAGTACTTGATGTACATGTCGTAGTAGGCCCGGGCGGTCGCGCCGATCGCGGCCAGAGCGGCGGCGTCGGGCTGCTTGAACAGCCGCTGCTTGACGATGTGGTAGGCCTCATCGGAGGAGGCGGGGCGCCACTGGTCCGCGACGCGGCGCACCACGTTCTGCAGGCGTTTGAGGGCTTCGAGGCCGTTGGCGCCGCCGACCTCTTCCGCGCTGCCTGCCACGATCGCGGAGTCGTCGCCGCTTTCGGAGGCGGGGATCGAGATCGCGAGGAGGATGCCGGGTGTGCCCTTGGCCGCTTCGGTGAGGGACTGGGCGAACGTGAACTGATCGTCGAAGGTACCGCCGGCCAGGTCGTCTCGACCGACGAGGGAGCGAGCGTAGGCCACCCATTCGTCGATGAGGACCACCGCAGGGCTGCACGCCTCGAGGAGCTGGTGGAGCGCCTTGCCGGGGTGGGTGCGGTTGATGTCGGCGGTCGCGACGATCGAGTAGCCGGCGTGTCCGCCGAGCTGCCAGCCGAGTTCACCCCAGATGGTGTTGATCCTGGTGCCGTCGTCCTTGACGACCCCCGAGGGGCTGAGGTGGTTGCCGACGATCGCGACCCGGTTGATGCGTTCGCCCTTGTAGCCGTTGCCGGCGAGGAGTTCCTGGGTCTCCTGTGGGAAGTCGCCCAGGGGGAGGCCGGCGGCGATGTGCCACAGCGACAGCATCGAGTGGGTCTTCCCGCCGCCGAAGTTGGTCTGCAGGTTGATCACCGGGGTCGCGTTCGCATCACCGGTGAGGCGGCGGACTGAGCGGCCGATGAGGTCGCGGAGGCCTTCTGTGAGGTAGGTGCGGCGGAAGAACTCGACAGGGTCGGCGTAGTCGGCGTCGCTCTCGTCACCGGAGGCCACCTTGTACAGGTCTGCGGCGAACTCGGATGCGTGGAAGTTACCGGTCGCCACGTCATCGTGCGGCTGAAGGACCTCCCGCCAGGGACGAATGCCGGCCGAGCCGGGAGTGTCGACGGCGGCCTTGAGCGTGCGCTTGTCATCCTTCTCGGCGGTCACCCGGCGCAGATTCATCCGGACTGCGCGGATCTCGCCGGCTTCGTCGTTGGCGCCGATGAGCTTCATCAGCCGCTCACCCGTGTCTAGGGCGCGGTAGGCATCGTCGTCAGTGAAGGCACCGTTGTGCGCCCAGGTGTTGCGAACCTCGCGCAGCTCACTGGCAAACGTCTCGCCGGCGCGGCCGAGGGCTTCGCGGAACGGATACCAGCCTGGCTTGAAGCTGTTGGTGATGCTGCCCTCGGTGAGCATGCGGAACTGGACCTGTGGATCAGACGGCTCATACGTCTGCGACGTTCCGCCGCCGTGTGACTTCTGATCCCGCAGTTGGACCAGCTTCGTCCAGGCGGCCCCCAACTCCTGATCGCCCTGCCCGATGACAGAGGCGATGAAGTCATCCAGCGGAGGCGCCATCAACTGGAGCATCTTGTCGATCCGGTCCCGGTTGCTCGGTGCCATGTCAGGCGAACTTCCTCTCGAATGCAGCGAAGTCAGATTTGTCGGGCTGGGGTGAGGACATCACCCTTCGGAATCGCAGGCTTTGCATCAGGTCTCCTCGTCGAAGTCGAACGCGCCCTGCTCGGCGGAGGGCCCTCTGCGACGACGAACGGCTTGGAGAATCTCCGGCCAGCTTGTCGCCAAGGTGTTGAACTTGAGGGCATCCTTGGTCCAACCTTCGCCCTCCGCAATGTGGAATAGGAGGTGTGTCAATTCCTTCACACGGTGGGGGGCTACCGCGCCGTCGGGACGGGATAGTGCAGCCTGGAGGAAGTCGCCCGCCGGGGCAATCCCGTCACGTTCGAGCAGTTGGATCAAGTGTTGGAGGGCCTCCCAGTCGCTTGTACGGCTGTCCTGGGCCACTTCGTAGCCCGCAGGGAGATCTTCAGGGCGGATCAAGCGCACTAGCCCCCCTCGCTTCGTCAAGATTCCCTCGCGTTCCATGCCATCTACGGAAGTGTTGCGCGCGCGTGCAAGATCGTCCGCATCCCCGAAAGGACCGGCCTCGTAGCCGTGGTAGCGATACCACTGAACGGCGAAGCGTGTGGGGGCATCGAAGTCCCCCTCCTGTTCGTTGAGAATCTCGTCGAGTACCTCATTGATCCGAACGAGGGCCGCTGCTACCGACATGGAGGTGCCATCTGCTTCTAGGACCGCGCTGAATCGACTGAAGACCTCAATTCCAGGCCCGATGGCCGCCTGCTGGATGTCGACGGGAGCAACGCCCGAGGCTTCGAGTTCACTTATTGCTCGCGTGAGTTGGAGGCGCAGACTGGACAGAAAAGTCTGGACAGCAACTCGTGATGCGTCAGCCGGTCTCGGCCGAAGTACTAGGACGCTTGAGGTTGACATCGAGTTCGCGCCGATCGCGACGCGTCTACTCACATTCTCCGTCCGGATTGGCCACGTCCGAACCACGCACCAGCCCTCATCCACGATGGCCTGGAGGATGGTAGACCACCGACTGTTCCCCTCTCCGAGATTCTCGGCCTGCTTGGATGCGTAATAGACGACTACCGGGAACTCAGATGCGCCCGCCTCTCGAAAATGGGCGAACACATCTCGGAATCCTGAGAGAAACTCAGTCGCGGCGGCCTCGCTGCTGCCCGATCTCTCAGGGTTAGCGACGAGTTCTTCGCTCTTTGGCACTAGGATGGTCTGAAATAGGTCCGGGAAGATATCTCCCAACATGCGACGTTGCCACACGTAGAAGAAATCTGACAGGTCGGAGTAGTCGATATTGTCGAAATAGGGTGGATCAGTGGCAACCACGAGGCCTTGGATCGGCGCGTTGCGCGCATCGGCCATAACTACCCGGTGCTGACCGTGCAATGCGGCCAATTTCAACGGTGAGACGATGTTGCGCAAACACGCGAGGAAGGACCCACTGTTTCCGTCACCGAGCACGTTGGCCTCCGACACGTCCCAGGCCATCCCCATCGCCTGACCTGAGTACATCTGCTGTGAGACCTCCCCTGTGGACTCCCATGAGCATTGATTGTTGGACCAGTTGGCCAGTCTGCTAACCGCGAGAGCCAGATAGACGGCGACCGCTTCGCTATATGCGACTGCTCCGTCTCCCCCCTCAAGGAGAGTTCTGCCTTCGGTTAGTCCAGAAGCCACTGCGTCGGCGTAGACTCGCTGGCGCGCCTCATGCACTAGGTCGCTGAAAGTGGTGACGGAGAGAAGTTGCCTATCTGTGAATAGGTCCGCAAAGTTTGCCATTCCGTATAGCGGGGGTGAGAACCAGCGCGCATTATTCGCAATCGTGCCCGAGATTGGGTCCGCGGGACGCGTGACCTGTGCGGCAAGCGCGTGCTCGGGTCTTGGCGAGAAGTACTCTCGCGACCTCCCGCCGTCTGCGGCAATCGCGGTTAGCACAAGACTCATGCGTCCGGCCATAGCCTCATCACGGACATGTGCGACTGGAATGGAGGTACCACAGCTCAGGCACACTGTTCCAGTGCGTCCAGACATGGTTCCGCGATCCAGTAGTTCATGGCGGTTCTGGCTGATGGAGAAGCTGAATCGACTGGTGCCATCACCGTCGGAGTCTGGGGCAATACTCGGGACGATCACAACTTCTTTGCCGCGCTTCTTGGAGAGCGTCCACTTGCTGACGAGTGGCACCTGGATCTCGCAGGCAGGGTTTGGGCACGCAATCTGGCGCGCCCAAACCCAAGCGAGGACTGTCCGGCCTTCGATCTTTGGGTAGTGTGAACCCAATCGAGCACGCGCCTCAGTCAGCATCCATTCGCCATAGGCCTCGACATCGGAGGCAAGGCCTGCACAGTCTCGACTGTCGGTGAGTTGTACGCCGCGCTTGCCTGGGTGGAGTGGTTCGCGGTTGAGAAACCTGCTCGGCACGTCGACGAGAGCACGGGACAGGGCAGCAGCCACTGGATTGAGATCGCTGGACGAGGTATTGATGCCCATCTGGGCGGCTGCGAGTATGAGCGAACCCCCGCCCACAAACGGGTCCGTGACCGTCACGTTTGGAAGCACAGTGCGGATCTCTGCGAGGAAGTGCTCAGTTGGGCGCACTACTTCCTCCCAATCCACCGCTCGCTCGATTAGCCGGTGCAGCCGCGATCGTTCGGCCTGAACTGCCGCTTCGGTCCGGAATGCAGCGGGATCCGACGAAGGGTCATCGATCAACTGGGCTAGAAGCATGGCGCGCGCGGCGGTCACGGGCTTCCGAGACCACCACTGATGCAAGTTCTGGGGCTTTCCTACCTTTCGATTTTTCTCTGCGAACGAAGCCCGATTGATTGCCTCTAGTGGCAACGCCACTTCGATTAGCTTGCGCTTGTGCACTGGCACCTCAACCTTCCGCGCCCGAGAACATGGGCATTCCCTCGCAGCGAGGTCGCTTTGCGAGGTGGACAAGAACCTACCAGCGAATCTGGCTGAGCCGCTCGGTCACGTGACCTGTTCTCTGTCGACATCAGAACGGCTCACTTCCCTTGACCCAGGTCTTGTGCCAGTCGCCTCTGATGCCGGTGGCGTCGAAGCTGCCGAGTTCGGTGGTGGCGAAGGGTGTGTCGAGGTAGCGGACCTGGTCGTGTTGGGGGCCGTCGGGGTGGACTCGGACGAGTGCGAGTCGGTAGTGGGGGGCGGCGTTCTTGCTGAGGACGACTTCGTTGTGGGTGATGAAGAAGTCGGGTGCGCCGTCGATGCGGGCTTTGACTTCGATGCGGATGGTGTTGCCGTCCGGGTCGGTGGAGAGGATGTCGAAGCCCTTGTTGTTGAAGGCCTGCTCGACGGGGCGCCGGCCGAGTTCGCGCTCGCGGGCCATGACGAGGTCGACGCCGCGTCGTTCGACCTGCTTGGTTTCCTTGGCATGCATGGGCGCTGTGGGCGGGATGTGGTCGGCGACCATGGCGATCGGCAGGATCAGCGCGGTCGCGGCCAGCCTCGGGGGTTTGGCGGACATCTGGAGTTGCCGCTCGATGACGGTGAGGCGTTCTTGGAGGCGGCGGTCGAGTTCGACGGCTTTGCGGTGGAGGCTGTCGGAGGATTCTTTGGGTTTGTCGCCGGCGCGTTCTTTCTCGGCGGCGACGGCGGCGTCGAGGAGGAGTCGTTCGCTTTCGCTGGTGAGGCGCTGGCTGACGAGTTGTCGGGTCTTGGTGAGTTCGGCGGTGCGGCGGGGGGTTGTTTCGGTGAGGTAGTTCGATGACTGGTCGGAGATGATCCAGCTGCGGGCTTGTTGTTCGGCGTCGGCGAGCCAGGGCAGCCGCCGGGCCTCGTGGACGGTCGGGGTGTCGGGGGCGGCGACACAGTCGAGGTAGGGGGCCGGGCCGGCGGGTTGGACGGTGCCGTCCGGGGTGACGAACATGTAGCGGAAGCGGCGTGCGACGGATGCTCCGGTGGCGTCGGTGACTTCTTCGACGACGCCGGCGAGCAGGGTGGGGGTGTCGATGGTGGCGGAGACGAGGACGGTGCCGGTGTTGAGGGCTGCCTGGTAGCGGCGGATGGTCTGGTCCATGACGATGTCGTGGAGGGCGTGTCCGGGGGCGAGGAGGTCGGCCCGGTGGTTGTCGCCGTCGACTCTGGCGAGGTCGAAGGTGACGCGGTCGTACTTGGTCGCGACGGGTGCCTTCGCTGCGGCGCGCAAGGGTTGGGGGACGTTGGTGATTTCGTAGCGGCCTTGCTCGCGGCGGACGATCCGGCCGCCGAGTTTGGTGAAGGCCTCTTTGAAGGCCATTTCGATGTAGTGGGGTTGGAGGCGGCGGGCGCGTGCTTCGTCCATGGCGGCGCGGAGTTGGTGGAGTTCCGCGTCGGCGAGGTGATCTGCGGCCAGGGCGCGTTCGTTCATGAGGTCGACGAGGCCGTCGCCGATGCTGGCGTCGATGACCTGGTGCATGCGGGCCTTGACGTCGGGGCGTTCGCCGTACTGGATGGCCTCCATGAGCAGGTTTCGAAGCGGGGTCTCGGTGAACGATTCACCGAGGACGTCGAAGACCTTCCCGCCGTAGGTTTCGCGCATCTGGTCGAGTTTGGCGAGGAGCCGGGTGAACACGGCTCCTTCGCGGGTGTTGTCGGCGACCAGGTTCCAGAGCCGGCAGACCTCGGTCTGGCCGATGCGGTGGACGCGGCCGAAGCGCTGTTCGATGCGGTTGGGGTTCCAGGGCAGGTCGTAGTTGACCATGAGGTGTGCGGCCTGCAGGTTGAGTCCTTCACCGGCGGCGTCGGTGGCGACGAGGATCTGGCAGTTGCGGTTCTTGGTGAATTCCTCGGTGATCCGACGCCGTTCGTCCCGGGCGACACCGCCGTGGATGGCCCTGACCGCGTCCGGCCGGCCGAGCAGCGAACCGATCCGGCCTATGAGGTAGTCGAGGGTGTCGCGGTGTTCGGTGAAGATGATCAGCTTGCGGGGCCAACCGTTCGCATCTGTGGTGAGGACGTGGTCTTGGAGGATCGTCGAGAGTTCTGACCATTTCCGGTCGGTCCCGGAGTCACGGACCCGGCGTGCGAGGGCCAGGAGGGTGTCGAGTTCGGCGAGTTCAGCGTCGAGTTCATGGATGGTGCGGGCGGCGGTGGCCTCGTCGAGCAGTTCCTCTTCCATGGCCTCCATTTCGTCGGCGCTGTAGTCGTCGGCGTCGACAGAGTCGAGGTCGATGGTGGCGGTGGGTTCGGTGTAGGTGCCGTCGAGGATGTCCTGCCGCTTGCGTTGGAGTCGGGTGATGCGGCGTTTGAGGCTTTGGTAGATGGCCTCGGGGCTGGAGGCGAGGCGCCGCTGCAGCACGGTGAGGGCGAAGCCGACGGTGTTCTTGCGTTTCCCGCCGAGTTTCTCGGCGCGGTTCATGCCCTCTCGGACGTAGTGGGTGACGTCCTCGTAGAGGGCGTTCTCCAGGTCGGTGAGGGTGTAGGGGACTGTTTCGGCGATCCGCTCGGGGAACAGCTTCTTCCCGTCGAAGGTGAGGAGGTCTTCTTTGACCATGCGGCGCATGATGCCGCTGGTGTCGACCGAGTGGCTGCGTTTGCCCTCGAACCGGTCCCGGTCCAGCAGGGTGAGGAAGAGTTGGAAGTCTTCTTCCTTGCCGGAGTGGGGGGTGGCGGTCATCAGGAGCAGGTGGCGGGTGATGCCGCCGAGCAGTTCGCCGAGTTGGAATCGTTGGGTCTTTTCCAGCTTGCCGCCGAAGTAGTGGGCACCCATCCGGTGGGCCTCGTCGACGATGATCAGGTCCCACTCGGTTTCGCGGAGCTGGTCTTGCAGCTGCGGGTTGCGTGAGAGTTGGTCCATCCGTGCGATGAGGAGGGGATGGGTTTCGAAGGGGCTGAGGTTGGGTTGGGCGTCGACGATTTGGGGGCTGAGGATGTCGAAGCGGAGCCCGAACTTGAGGAACAGTTCGTCCTGCCACTGACCTACCAGACCGCCCGGCGCAACGATGAGGCAGTGCTTGACGTCGTCGCGGAGCAGCAGTTCTTTGACGTAGAGGCCGGCCATGATGGTCTTGCCGGCGCCGGGATCGTCGGCGAGGAGGAACTTCAGCGGGGCGCGGGGCAGGAGTTCGCCGTAGACGGCGCGGATCTGATGGGGGAGGGGCTGCACGTCGCTGGTCGCGACCGCGAGCATCGGATCGAACAGGCCCGCCAGAGAGATCCGCTGGGCTTCGGCGGCCAGTTTGAAGTCCGTGGCGTTGGCGGTGAACGCTCTGGATCCCGACTCGGCTGGTCGCAGTCGGGGTTCGTCGGAGCGGAACAGTAGCTGCTGATCGAGGCTGCCGGACTCTGTGGTGAAGGTGAGTTCCACCGATCCTGTCCCGTGCCACTGCGCAGCGATGACCGTGATCACCTGGCCCGGGATCACCCCGTCGATCCGACTGCCGGCCTGGATCTGCTCAAGCTGCACTGCCCGCTACCCTTCTTCCCCTTTGTGGGTCTGATCATCGCTGACCCCACTGACAACGCCGAGGACGCTTCACTACTGTATCGGCAGGACAGGGGAGGCAACGGGACTCGTGGACGCGGCACAACTCGACCAAGGACGCGCAGCCGCGGCTGTCGTCGCCAGGTGGGCCGAACAGGCCAAGAAGCTGAGCACCATCAGGTCCTACATCGACAGGCGTGCCAAGGAAGCCCAGCAGAGATTCCAATCGCAATGCCAGCCGACCAGCCGCACCGCCCCCTCCTGGAAAGTACTGGCGCTGCGACACAGCGACTCAACGGCGCTCGGCGAGATATCCCGCCGAGCATCCCTGGCCCCACCCTCGAACGAGGATCGGGAACTCCTGACCTGGCTCCTCGACGAGGCGCCAACGCTCGTGGGGGAGACCAAGCCGGCGCTGGGCTTCCGCCGGCACTTCACCGGACGCGCCGTCCGAGCGAAAGCAGAAGACGCCGTCCAGCGATTGCTTGAGCGACGCGCATGGCTTGAGGACGCTGACGTCGACGCGGTCCTCGAGCGGGGCTCCGAGCGATCCGGGCCCCACCAGATCGAACCGGCGCAGGCGCTCGACGACGACACCGGTCTCATATCCGCCATGGGCTGGACGGACCTCGGCGTCGAGTTGCACGACGTCGACCGGTTCGCGCCCCTCGAAGCGCCCGTTCAACGCCTGCGTGCCGCGCTCAACCGGGAGGTCGGACTCCGCGAGGCGGCACTGAGCGCGGGGCGGACCGTGCGTCATGCCGAGGTGCGACGCATCCTGGCCGAGATGCCCGTCGAGAGACTCCGCGACGCAACGGCCGGCCGTCTCAGCCTCGGCGTCCTCGACAAGGAGGGATTCCGCAACGTCCTGCAGGTCCTCGACGCCAGGGACCAGCTTGAGAAATTGCCCGGGCTTGGCCCCACGAACGCCACACGGATGGCCGGTGCCGCGCAGAACCTGTGGCACACCACCTTCGAGGAACTGCCCTTCAGGATCGACATCAAACGCCGAGCCCCAGAGACCACCGCCTTCCTCCGCGCCCTGGCAGCCTGGGACACCATCCGCCGACTCCGCGGCAGCGGCAACCCCGACGGAGCCCTGGACGCCCAACAGCTCCTCGTCCATGTGTTCGAGAAGCAGGCCACCCACTTCGTCGTCATCCCGGACCAGCGCCCCGCCACGGACTTCCACGCGGCCGTCAACGCACTCGCGCAACAGACACGCCTCGTCGGCGCCGATCCCCGTAGCGGGCCGGCCCAGGATCCCTGGCAGGACTTCCAAGCCCGCCCAGCCGACTACTTCGCCCTCATCGCCGAACTCGGCTTCAATGTCGAAGACGAAACCAAGACCCACGCCGACATCCCCACCGAGATCATCGAAGCGGTCCGCCGCATCGAACTCGACACCAGCCACCTCACCGCGAGCCTGCGCGGCTACCAGCAATTCGCCGCCCGCTACTGCCTTGCCCAGGAGAAGGTCATCATCGGCGACGAAATGGGCCTCGGAAAGACCATCGAAGCCCTCGCCGTCCTCGCGCACCTCAGAGCCAAGGGCCACCACCACACGATCGTCGTCTGCCCAGCAGCGGTCGTCACCAACTGGACCCGAGAGGTCACCACCAAGTCCCACCTCACCGCGCACCGCATCCACGGCAACGGCCGAGACGCCGCCCTGCGATCCTGGACCCACCGCGGCGGAGTAGCCATCACCACCTTCGAAACCCTCGCCTGGCTCGAAGACCGGATCGACCCCACCATCGACATCGGATGCGTCGTCATCGACGAAGCCCACTACATCAAGAACCCCCACGCCAAACGCTCCCACCGCACCCAAGATCTACTGACCCGAACGAGTCGGGCGGTCCTCATGACCGGCACCCCCATGGAGAACCGGCTCGACGAGTTCCGAACCCTCGTCCACTACATCCGCCCCACCCTCAACATCGCTGCAGCCGGGCTCTCCCCCCGCATGTTCCGCCGCCAGGTCGCCCCCGTCTACCTGCGCCGAAACCAGGAAGACGTGCTCCAGGAACTACCCGAACTCGTCGAAGTCGACGAGACCCTGCCGCTCTCCCGCGACGACTCCCGGCGCTACAGGGAGGCCGTGGAGGAAGGGAACTTCATGGCCCTCCGACAGGCCGCCATACTCGAAGGACAACGCTCAACGAAGGTCCAACGCCTCCTCGAACTCGTCGAAGAAGCAGAAGAAGACGGCCGCAAAGTCATCGTCTTCTCCCACTTCCTCGCCGTCCTACAAGAAGTCACCCGCCACCTCCCCGGCCAGGTGTTCGGACCACTCAGCGGCCGCGTGCTACCCGCCGAACGGCAACGCATGGTCGACCAGTTCACCAAAGCAGGCGACGGCGCCGTCCTCGTCTCCCAGATCATCGCCGGCGGCGTCGGCCTCAACATCCAAGCCGCCTCCGTCGTCGTCATCTGCGAACCACAACTCAAACCGACCACGGAGTGGCAGGCCATCGCCCGCGCCAGACGGATGGGGCAACTCAACTCCGTCCAGGTGCACCGCCTCATCAGCGAAGAAGGCGTCGACCAACGGATCACCCAGATCCTCCGCGAGAAGGCGCAGACATTCGATGCGTTCGCCCGAGACAGCGACATCGCCCAACACGCCCCAGAGGCCTACGACATCTCCGAAGCAGACCTCGCCCGCGAAGTCATCTCAGCCGAACGCCAACGCCTCCGGGCGCGCACCGTCGCGGCCTCCCCTGTTGTGTGACTTTCGGCGCCGAAGGGCAGCGAGGCCTACCGGCCTGGCTGAGGACCCGAATACAGGATCGGGTCGTTTGGTTCAGGCGACAATCGTGTGGATCCAGGGGTGTCAGCGGCCAGCCATGCCGCAGACTCGGGACAGCACTCGTGCCGCTTCACTATTGTGACGGCTGAGCAAGGGGGCACTGGACTCATGGACGCTGCACAACTCGATCAAGCACGTGCAGCGGCCGCGGTCGTCGGCCGTTGGGTCGCTCAGGCCCAGCAGATCACGACGGTCAGGTCATCAATCGAGCAGCGTGCCGAACCGCGGCGATTATCTCGTCGACGACCGGCCGGGACACAACGGCGCCGACCGGTCCGAGGGCGAACTGATCCGTTTCGGCAAGACCGGAACCCACAAGACCTGGCCGGACGTGGTCGCCTATCTTCGTGAGCACGGCGGCGATACCGATCAGGCCTCCCCGTCCAGCTGAGAGCGCATAGTGGCCGACGGGGGTTTGGGGTGTTCTATGGCGAGGGGATTCGGTGACGAGCGATCCAAGCGAACGCCTGGCCACACGGCTCACGGCGAGCCTCACAAACAAGCTGAGCGGTCTCCGCGGCACGCAGAGGGCCTTTCACTCTGACATTCGGCGACGCCTTCGTCCAGGCTGCGTCGTTCGAGGGGGACGCGGTCCTCGTCGAGGTCACAGGCGAGAGGTTCCTGCCTGCCGACCTCCGTCTCTCTCACACCGCCCCAGCGGGACGGACTGCTGCGGCTCGGGTTCACCCGTCCCGACGACGATATGCCCAACTGGTGGATCGGGGTGGAGGACGGCAACGAGCGGCAGTCTGGCGTCGGCCGCCAGAGGGGTCGTGACCGCCCTGGCCCTGATCTATCAGGTCCCGCTTGAGGGCTTGGCGGAGCAGCTCCCCCTTCGCCTCGTCCCCGTCGCCGGCGAGCGAACCAACGCATCTATGGGCAGAGGCTTGTGCTGTCCGCCTACGGCATCTGGACCCAGGGTCGCTCCCGAGGCTTGCGGCTCAGCTACCGCACCACCGCGCAGAACCTCGCGTGAGCCGTCGGCGTCCTCACTAGTCAGGAGGTCATCGACTCTGACTGTGAGGCCGACATCACGGACGGCTACTACTCCGCCCGCACCGGCCTGAAGCCCATCGTCCGCTCGTTCCCGACGCTCACTGCCGAACTCGACCACGCCGCGCAGCTCATCGGCACCTGGTCCAGCGCCGACGGCGTGCAGGCCGAGACGGTCGCGCTCCCGGTGCGAGACGAGGCCACCCGTGACCGCGTGGTCTCAGGGCTGGGGGAGCGCGGCATCGACGTGCGCTCGCTGGACTCCGGCACAGTCAAGCCCGGCTTCCCGGTGGTGCTGACGGTGCACCGCGCCAAGGGCACCGAGGTCACCCGTGTTGCTGTTCGGGCTGAGCAACGACTCGATGCCGGTGGGTCCGAAGGCCTACGACTACGACGAAGAGCTCAGCGAGGCGAAGCTGCGGGAGCGGTGGCTGCTTTACGTCGCTGCGTCCCGTGCCCGCGACGAGCTGGTGGTCACCTACAGCGGCACCGCGTCGTCCCTGCTCCCGACGTAGGGGTAGCTTGCGCCGATCCGCGCCAGCGACCCGGGGCCCAGCGCTCAGTAGGGGTCATCGTTGCCGTGCGCAACGGCGAGTTTGTCCCACGGCACGGAGCCAACTTGCGCTTGTAGCCACTTCGTCTCAAGCGGGGGTTCATCGGTGAACCAGACGACAAGTAGCTCCTCGAAGTCGCTGGTGAATCGTCCGACACAGCAGTAGTTGGGAAGTGGCTCATAGTCGTGGGGACCGCCCTGGGGCCGAGAGCGGTCGCGTGGGTCATTGGCCGGCTGGATCACGTGCACGGCGGTGTCTTGGTGGGGCGTGAGCTTCCGCGCTCGTTCGACTGCCATCTCTACGACTCTTGAATTCAGTCTTGGGTTCGGATAGCCCTCGGCCCAGCCCTCATAGGTGGGTTGGCAGCTGAATGCGTCGACGTGGGCATGGCCTCCTGATCCGAACCAAACTGAAACCCTGGACTCCCGCGTCATGGTGAGAAGCCTACCGGCAGGGGGGCCACTAGCCCCCATCGCCATTCGCCACTGGAGGACGCACTGCTGCTGGTTGGGGTCCCATCCCACGCTCACGGCGGTGATCGAGGTGTCTGGGCGGGCTGCTGTACCCGAGCCTGCACACCCAGAGCCGCCGCATACGGCGTGGTTGATCGCCCCGAGGTACGTCTCTGTTGGTCCGTCCGGCGCCATAATGGCTCCAGTCGAACACCCAGATCGCAGACGTTTCGACGGCGATGATGAGGCCCTGGCAGCGGTACCCGGAGGGTACCTGACCATTGAGGGCATGTAATATACCTTGTCAGATGGTATTGGTGGAGTTTCCCGCCATCAACTCCCGCCTCACCCGGCTTGCCGTCGACTCTGTCTCTGGCACTGCGTGCGCCGCAGCGTCGGCGTTCGAAGAGTCGCTCCGGCGGGATGCCGTCCCCACGGCTATGAACTCCAGCGGCCACGCGGGCAGGGACGCTCTCAGTCGGCTCCCAGGTGGCCCGGTCTCCTGCTGGCTCCGGCGGTGGCTTGTCGGTTCACGCTTTGATGGCGGCCAGTCGGGGTTCTATGGGTGGTAGGAGGAGCGCGAGGGAGTAGAAGGTATGTCACGCAGCATTCGTCAGAAGGCCCGCCTCATGGCGCAGGATCAGCTTGTCCGTCGCCGAGAGGTTCTGGCCGCCAGAGAGGCGAGGATCAGTGAGCATGTTCTTGAGGCCACCGCAGCCATTCTCGAACGAGACCGAATCGTCGCTGACTGCGCGAGACGGATCGGACGCGCCGTCAATGCGCTCACCGTCGTCGAGGCCTTGCCAGTCAGTGAGGCTGCTGCCCTGTGCGGGCTGGACATCCGCGAGGTCAACCGTCTGCTTCGGGCGGGCCTTGACGGCACGGGATTGGCACGCCCAGCGGAACCCCTGGTCATGGATGCTGGCAACGCGGGGGAGGGGTGAGCAGCATGGTCCGTCCACAGACCACGACGAAGCTCCATCCTCGGTACGCGACTTTGCCGGAGGCTGTTGAGTACTGCAGGAGTTCCCGTCGGTCGCTTGAGCGCCGGATGGCTGAGGGCAAACTCACGCGGTACAAGAACGGCTTCCGCGTTCTGGTCGACCTGAACGAGATCGACTCCCTGCTCCGCGGTGATCGTCGTTGAGCGCTTCCGTTGTTCCCCGGGTCATGCGATGGTGGGCTTCGGCCGGCGTGACCGTGTCCTCGATCGGAGCCTTGGTAGTGACTCTGCGCGGTGACCCGCCGACCCCGAATAGACCTGACCCACAAGCGCACTCTGCGGCATGTGCGGATGTCGGCTCGAGGCTCAGGGCCACACGGATCGTCGTCGCTACCCCTTGCGTGGGCGAGACGGAGGGATCGCCGCCGCCGGTTGTGTCACTTCGATCGGATCGACCCCGACCAAACGGTTCGACGGCCGAGGATGTCCGTCGACACGACCTCGATGACGCTGGGACTAATCCGCGTTGGGGACAGCGACTCAGCCCTCCGCGGCTGACCCGAGTCCCGCGCGGCCCATCCCCAGAGCTCGGCACACGTCCCCTCGATCTCGCGAAGCAGAATGTCATGGGCGTCAGGCGTCGCGTATCCCAATGCCCACAACACCACGGGGCGCTTGCCCGTCCGACGCACCTGGACGAACCCCGCCGAGATCCCCGAGAAGAAGTTCACGTCCCAAATCTCGAACTCCTCGATCGAGTAGACATCAACGCTCCTCGCAGCGACCAGACCGCGGTAAATGACCTGCGGCCCCGACTGCGACACCGACACTCCCGCGATGAAGAGCGCCCGGTAGCCGACGATCAGGGCCGGGCTGGCAACGGCAAGCCAGAGCGCGACGCTAGACACGCTGGCTCCAGGCGAGAAAGTCACCCACGTCAGAACAAGCCAGAGCACGACCGGCACCATCCACAACCAGCGGACCCACCTGAGCAACGCTGCCCGAGGCCCCGCTCCGCCACTGACCATCAACGACACCCTTCTGTTGATGCCGATCCTTCGTGTACCGAAACTCTACCGGCAGGCCTTGTCGTGGGCCGTCTCGTATGCCCGAGACGCGGCAGATCCGGGCGTCTGGGGTTCATCCGTGCGACGGGTTCTAGGCTGGCAACATGGACCTCCTCGCCGTAGTCGAAGCAACAACGGCGACGACGCTGCTGAATGGCGACACAGTTCAGGCCAACGAGCACGCATTCCTGGACTGGACGGTGAACGGCCAACTACTGCGAAGCATGCTCGGCTGGGAGAAGCCCCCGAGTGACACCACCTGCATGGTGACGGGTTGGGACCTAGCGGCTGGGCTGGCTTGGCTCGAGAGCCTCAGATCCGCGGGCGCCGGCGAGTTCCCCGACGGCCGAGCGGCCGTGCTCGTCTGCCAGGATTGTGGCGACCTCGAGTGTGGCGCGCTCAGCGTGGATGTCAGCCGGGACGCCACCACGGTGCGTTGGTCCCACTTCGGCTGGCAGGTGCCTCGGGAGTTGGGCTTCCATCCTCTGGATGTGCCGCTCATCCTCGAGTTCGCGGCCAACGACTACGACGGACTTCTGGGCTCCCTAGCCCAACGACTGGTGGCGAGCGCGGCCACCGTGCCGGCTTCCGGATGGCTCTGGCGCAAGGCGGAAGAGCGTCTAGTGATCCGTGTATGACAAAGCGGCGGCACGCGTGCGCATCGCAGCCCAGAGCCGACTCGCACTCTCGCAAGGCGCGGCACGAGCGTGCAGCCGCGATCTGATCGGGTAGCGTGCCAGAAGTGAGCTCGATCCGTGCCCTCCTGGACCTCTACCTGATGGAGAGAGGCATCCCGATGCCAAGCGGCGCGAGCGCACGGAAGGTTGCAGAGGAGTCGATCGAGCTTGTCGAGGTGTGCAGCCGAAGTGACCCCGACCGGGAGGCCATCATGCATGAGTTGGCAGATGTCGTCCTGGCCGCCGCAGTGGTAGCGCACCACCACGGGTTCACCGTTGAGGAAGCGATTCGAGCAAAGTGCGAACTGGACACGGGCCGCGAAGCACGACGTTCCGTAAGGCCGTGAGCAACCCTCCGCCCTGCGATCGATCTGCGGCGGCATCACGCATGTCTGTACCACCTCCTCGAGGCGTCAAGGATGCACTCTTGCTAGCCTGACGACGTGCTTCGGCTTCACGTTCCATCGCCAGAGGAGTTCACGATCCGGCAGGCGTGGCTGCTTGATCCAGAAATGATGGCCTACAACGCCGGCTGGCCCATCTCATACGCTGGGTATGACCCCGCCACAGGCTGTATCGACTGGCCCGAGGGTGCCTGGCCGGCATTCGAAGCGCGGCTCGCGCGTCCGGCATCAGAGCAGGATTACTACTTCGTTCAAGAAGATGAGACCAGCGAGTTCCTGGGCCATGTCCACTACGAACTCCTCCGACGGCACGGCTCACATCGGGCTCAACGTGATACCTGCTCGACGTGGAACTGGGCTTGGCATGAGGTTCATGAATCACCTGCTCGAACGGATCTGGCAAGACACTGAAGCAGCAGCGGCCATCAACGAGTTCGAGGACGGTCAACTCGATGCCGTGCATCTCCACCGGCGCTGTGGCTTCGTCGCTGAGCCGACCACACCGAGTGCGCACGGCCGCCCAACCCGCGCGTGGCGCCTTCCAAGGTCCGGCTCCCAGTAGGGATCGCGCCTTGCGGCATCATGAGCGCACGACGGTCTGTGGGGCAGACTGGTTGGGGTGACGAACATAGTGCCCGCGAGCGACGCGAAGTCGGCTGAGTGGCTGCTGCAACCAGGTGCTGAGTGGTGGCATCTCGTGCGCTATGGGCCGCCGGGGTTTGACGTCTATGTGCGCGTCGCCTTCCCAGAAGACGACGAGGAACAAGACACCGTCCGCGCAGCTCTGGTCACCTTGGCCTCCCACACGTCCACACCGGACAGGGGCAACGTGGCCGTGTGGGAAGGCTGGAACGGCCACCCGAACCCACCTTCAGCGCCGCGCCTGGAGATTCCCAACCGAAAGATGCTGCTCTTCACCGGCCCTCTCGAGATGCTGCGTGATGCTCCGGCGCTGGCTTGGGGAGAGACGTCAGGCATCCATGTCCCCCCTCACCTGGTGTGGCCCGCGGATCAAATTTGGTGCTTGGCGTGCGAGGTCGACGAGGAAATCGAGTTCACCGTCGGCTGCTCCAATCGGGCAGCCCATGCCCTTGCCAGCGCGTTCCCGGGCAGGGTTCGACGGGTGCGGTACGGGGAAGAGGCTCCGCTCTACCGCGACGAGGTGGACGCACCACTCAACGACGCTGGTTCTCGGTCGACCGAAGAAGTCATCTACATGCCGCTCCCGCGCGGGATCCATGGCGGTGCCCCAAGGGCCACCGAGGAGGCCTGAAGCGCAAGCACCAGATCCTCGATCTCCGCGCCAACCGCGACGTCAACGATGGGTCTTGACGACCTCGATGGTGCAGCGTGGGCCGGTGGATCGTGAGAGGCGCCTCTCGCCGGTGAGCAAGGGCGCCTGGAGTGCTTCGGCGAGGGCAACGTAGGCGGCGTCGTAGATAGTGAGATTGTCCCGCAGTTCCCAACAGCGCCACAGCAGCGAGGTGTGCTCGACGCGCTGGAGTGGCAGTTCCTGCAGGTCGTCAAGAGCAAGCCTGACCCGGCGCGGGTCCAGGTGGCCGCCGCGGGCCAGGCCGTGCCACACCGAAGCCACTTCGAGGTCGATCAGTGCGGGTGCGGCGAGTTGTTCACCGCGCAGCCTGTCCCGCACTGTGTCACCGTCCCGGCCGTCGTCAAGCAGGGCGACAGCCAGGACGCTGGCGTCAATGACGAGCACGGTCCACCCGCAACGTGCTTACCGCGTCGGCCAGCGGCAGCGATCCACCGGCCCGCCCACCGGCCCTGGCCAACACCTCGTCCAGCGTCGGCAGTGAGGCCTCGGCGATCAGCTTCGAGCGCAGGAACTCCTGAAGTGACTGGTGCGCCGCGGCCGCCCGCTGTCGCAGCGCAGCGTGGGTGTCGTCTGGCACGTCCTTGATCTGAATGTTCGGTATGGAGCCATTATGGCGCCACTCGCGCCGCTATGGAAGCGCACGCTATTCGGCAGATCCGGTTACCCGGCCATGAAACTGCGTCCCCACCATCTGAGTCAGGTAGCGGTCGGGGCCCTGGAGGTCAGGGTGGCCTCACGGCGTGCACTCGTGCGTTGGGCTGACATCTTGCGTGCGCGCTCGGCGTCTCGTTCCCTGGTGGCTGTCTGGTAGCTCAGCGCCATGGTCGGCGTCGTGTGCCCGAGCATCGCCTGAATCTCGCGTACCGATGCTCCAGCGGATGCGGCCAGGGTTGCCGCGGTTGCTCTGAGGTCGTGGTCTTTGAGTTCGCTGCGCCCAATCCTCTCCGCGGCCTTCTTGTGGATGCGGCGGAGCACGTCGTCGTTGAGTGGCTTGCCGAACGCGTCGCAGAAGAGAAGGGCGTCTGCCCGCAATGTTCCTCTGGACTGGCGCCAGACCTTCAGCTCGGCGACGGTGCCGGGGAGGAGCGAGATGGTGCGCATCGATGCCCGCGTCTTTGGGTGTTGAACGACTCGAGTCCTCATCCCTAGTTCCCCCACCTTCGCCACTGTCCCGGCGACCGTGACGGTTTCTGCCTGGAGGTCGAGGTCTTTCGACCGCAGCGCCAGGACCTCGCCGATCCGGAGCCCGCAAGTCACTTGGATGGTCAGGGCGGCTCTCGCCCAGGGTTCCTCAACTGCGGCGAGGAAGCTGTCGACCTCGTGCAGGGACAGCGACTCGGGCTCGCGGGCGCGGTCAGGAGCGCCAGCTCCTCGCAAGGTGCAGGGTGTCGCGTCGATGAGCTCCGCCACTACGGCGTCATCAAAGGCAGAGACGAGGAGCTCGTAGGCTTTGCCCCCTTGGGTGCGGGTCTTGCTGGGAGGCCCGCTCCAGCGCCACGCGTGCACGTCGGATCGCCTCACGTCCGTGACGCGCATGTCGCCGAGCTCGGTGCCGTCGACGTTCAGGCGTGCCAGCTTGCGGTAGTTGTCTGCGGTGGTCTGCTTGATCGGACGCCTGGTCCGCGTCTGTCGCTCGGTGATGCACTGCTCAAGCCACTCGCTGACCGTCGGGACCCTCGCGAGCGCTTCAGCGGCCAACGCCTCTGCGGCTTCTCGTTCAGCTTCGGCTCGGGCAGCCGCTTCGACCGCCTCGGCTCGCGCCTTGGGGCTGGTCCAGGTGCCGTACTCGATGAGGCGACGCTCGGCGGTGATCCAGGCCTGGGCGTCGGCCTTGTGCGTGTATGTTGCAGGGGCGTTATGGCGCGAACCGTCCGGAGCCTGGTAGCTCGCCTGGTACCTGCCGCTGGGCAACTGACGAATGTAGCCAAACCTCATGGCATGCCCCCGTCGTGGGATTTCGTGCGATGAACGTGCGATGAACATGCTACAGAGTGGTGCACGCTGGCGAAGCGTGGCGTGACGGAGAAAATGAAAAACCCCCAGTCAGTGCGGCTTTCGCCGACTTGACTGGGGATTCCCAGCTGTGTCCGAGAGAGGACTTGCGCCTCTCTGGCGAGCCGCACGGTGCTGCAGCATGCCTTCATCTCGCGGCTCTCGACTCGCCTGCTGCAGAAGGAGCACCATTGGCAGGTTCAGATCGACATGCCGTTCTTCGCCTCGGTGCAGATCAGAGCCGCCCGGACGGGGGTAGTCGTGGCCTCACCTAAGGACGGGGCGGTTCCTGGCGTCAGCTCTCAGAAGGGCCGCCGCTGCGGCGTTCATGGGCCTCATGAGCGCTTCCTCGGCCGCGGCCAAGTCGATTCGGATCTGACGGCCCACACGGAATGCGGGGAGGGTGCCGTCGGCGATGCGGCGGCGGACCGTCTTGGTGTCGAGGCCGAACAACTCGGCGACTTCGGCTGGCGACGCGAGCTCACGTCGTGGGCGCTTCGTGGTGGGCATGTTGACCGGCCCTTTCCCGGGCACCCGTGACGGTGGGCCCGAATTCCTTCGATGGGGTTCTGGCTGTCCGCTCCCCTCGAAGATGGCACGTCGGGGGAGTGCATTTGTAGTAACCCGGGGTGGCCGGTGTCACCGCGTGACCGCTCTCGGCCCCTGAATGGCGATTGGGCGTACTCGCTCGGTTGCCAGAGCCGTACCTCGGGCGTCCCGGGCTGCAAGCCTCGGGCGTCGGGTTGATGCCGAGCTCATGAACTCCGGACGCTCATGCCCCGCCTGAGCCTTGGGGCATGTCGGATAGTCTCCGGGCGATCTCAGCGTCCCGATCCCGCGCCGCGTGCTGGGAGCGCATCGCGGCCTGCGGGGTTGAGTGCCCAAGCCGGGCCATCAACTCAGCTAAGGTGGTGGCGGTCTGCGCGGCGAGAACAGCGCCGGTGTGTCGAAGATCGTGAAGCCGTAGATCCGCGCTGCCGGCGGCCTCGCGGGCCCGGTAGAAGCCGGTAGCGGACTCATTGACCACGAGCCCCTTAATGATGCGTCGGCGAGCCGATCGGCCGTTGAGCGTCGACTGAGACAGATGGCCACCGCTCGCAGACGGAAACAGCAGGCTGGCGGGACCGGTCTGAGCGTGCTCGACTAGGTGCTCCTTAACGAGGGGGAACAGGTGCGGTGGGATCGTGACATCTCGGATGCCGGCCTCGGACTTCGGGGTTGAGACGAGGCGATGCTTCTCGACGAGCACTACCGCACGCCGAACGCGTATCCGGGAACCCCGAAGATCAATGTCCTGGCATCGGAGCTCCTTCACCTCTCCGAAACGGAGCGCGCACCACGACATCAGCAGGATGGCGAGCTGGAAGCGATCCGGCATGTGGGCCACGATGACGGCCAGCTCCTCCAGAGTGGCGGGCTCAGACCTGTGCTTTGTGCGGGACTTCGAGGCACCAGCGATCGTGGGCGGCTTGATTCGGGGGTCCTTCATCGCGGCCGCGGACAAGATGCCGCGGAGGAGTGCGTATGCGTGGGCGTTCAACACGGGTGTGCTGGGAAGACGGTCGTGCCAATCCGTGATGACGCCTTCCGTGAGTTGGGGCATGGTTATGTCCCCAAGCTGAGCGAGGATCCTCGCCTCGAGCAGGTCCCTGTGGTGGGCGACGGTGCAGGGCCTCCGTCACATGATGGTCGAGGGGCGCAGGCTGAAGGACACAGCCGATCTTCCCCTCGACCTCACAATGTGAGCTTGTACTGGACCTGACCGCGACGGTCTGACGGGGCCCACAGCGCCTCTACCTGACGGACAGAGGGGGCCTGTGCAGAAGCAGCGGCCAGCGGGCATCACCGAAGCCCAAGGCGAGGAGCCGCTGGCCGCCGCAACAGCTACGGGGATCCACCAGGGAGGTCCGGGAGGGTGGCTGGCTTCGGTGTCGTGCCGATAGACGAGAGCCGCCATTGGTGATGAAGGCGACAAACACGCCGACCACACTGAGGGAGCAGGTAAGTAGGCCACCGGCGTAGTAGGTTCGGGCGTATACGAGGTCGCGGTGGCGTGACACCGCCCCTGCCGGGAGAGAGCATCCATGCCACGAGTGCCGCACCTGTCGCCCGAAAGGGCTGTATTGGAATCCCTCTTGGCCGTCTTTCGTGATTCCGACAGCCCACCGCCTTACGTTGCCCGATATGGGGCGGAGCATGTCAATGGTGCGGGGTTGTGGGGTGTGGTGGGTGACGACGTCAGCGTCTTGGATCGTCTGGATCCGGCTGCGCTAGCTGATGTGGTTGTGCGGGATGTATTCGGGGGTAGTCACTTCGTACCTGAGTTGCAGGCGGCAGTGGTGGCCCGCGTCGAGTTGATGGGGGTGGGCGACGACGCTCGCGCACTCATTCTGGATCTGGTTCGGTCGCGATTGGGGTCCGCTGCAGCATTCAGCGATAGGCGTCTGGCGTGGGCCCAGTTAACACCGATCACGGCGCACGTGCCCCTGGCAGGTCACACCAACTGGGTGACAGGGGTGGCTTTCGGCACCTTACCCGACGGTCGCACTCTGCTAGCCACCACCAGCAGAGATAGGACCATCAGACTGTGGGACCCGATCACCGCCACCTCTGTCGGTCAGCCACTCTTGGGCCATACCGACGCGGTGACCACAGTGGCGTTCGGGCGGCTGGTCGACGGACGCACTCTGCTGGCCACCGGCAGCGAGGATCGGACCGTGAGGTTGTGGGACCCGACAACCGGTACCCCGGCCGCGGCCCCCTTTACAGGTCACAGCAGAGAGGTCACAGCTGTGGCATTTGGGACCCTGCAAGACGGACGTACTCTGCTCGCTACATCCAGCGAAGACCGATCAGTCCGATTGTGGGACTTGAGTGTCGACCGCCCGGAGGGAATCCCTCTCCCTGGTTCAGTCCGCCGGGTTGTCGGAGTGGCGTTCGCGACGCTGCCCGACGGACGCATCCTGTTGGCTACAGCTGACTACGCAGGGACCGTTCGACTGTGGGACCCGATCACCGGCACCTCTGTCGGACAGCGACTCTCGGGCCATTTCGAGGCGGCGACCACCATTGCGTTCGGGCGGATGGTCGACGGACGCCCTTTGCTCGCCACCGGCAACGCGTATGGGACCGTGATGTTGTTGGATCCTACAACCGTCACCCCGGCCGCGGCCCCCCGCACCATTCACAGAGAAGTCACGGCAGTGGCATTCGGGACCTTGGACGACGGACACACCCTCCTCGCAACTGGCAGCACGGACCACACCGTCAGCCTGTGGGACGCGACAACCAGAACCATGGTCGGCGCTCCACTCAGCGGTCACACAAAGAGCGTCACTTCTGTGGCGTTCGGGAGGTTGCCCGATGGGCGCACCCTGCTCGCCACCGGCAGTGAGGATCGGACGGTTCGATTATGGGATCCAACCATTGGCGCCACGGCAGGGAACTTCGGCGGCAAAGGTCGCAACAGCGCAGTTATCGGGATGGCGTTGGTTTCGATGCCGGATGGACACACCATGCTGGCCACCACCCATGAGGGTTGGACAGTCAGGTTCTGGGACCCGATCGCCGGTATCCCTGGCGCCTTCTCTCTCGGTGGCGAGAACGGCACGTCGACCGAGGTCGTGCTGGTCACGTTGCCCGATGGAGGAACGAAGCTCGCCCCCAGCGCAGGACCGCACGGACTTAGGCTGAGCGACCCGACTACCGACGCCCATTTAGGGAACAGGGTCGTACATTCGCGTGACTGGGTGGTCGCGACCGGAGCCTTGCCTGACGGCCGTACCTTGGAGGCCACAGCCGTTGGCGGAGTCGTCGAACTGAGGGACACAGCCGTGATGAGGGCCTGGAGGACCCGACCAGCGACTGAAGGGCTCATCGTGCTGACCGGCCACGCGGGTGAGGTGACCAGGCTGGCTTTCGGGACCCTTTCCGACGGTCGTACCCTTCTCGCCAGTGGCAGCACTGACCAGACAGTCCGGTTGTGGGACACAGCCACGGGCGCTCCCGCTGGGGAACCTCTCACCGACCACAGCGGCGAGGTGACGGGGGTGGTGTTTGGGCAGCTTCCCGGTGGAGGCACTTTGCTTGCCACTACGAGTAGGGATCAAACGGTTCGCCTGTGGGACCCCGTCACCAGCTCCGCAATCGGGAGCCCACTCACCGGCCACGAAGGCCCATTGACTGGGGCGGCGTTTGGGACCCTGCCAAGCGGGCGCACCCTTTTGGCCACGGGTAGCGAGGATCGGACAGTCAGGTTGTGGGACATCACCAGCCTGCGGAAGGGGGATCCACACCCCGCTATTCTCATCGCAACCTACAGGTTGGGCTCACTGACCCCCGAGGCCATCTCGCTCGGCAAGAACCATCTATACATCGCCCTGAACGGGGGCGTCATCGCCTTACATCTGCCGCGCGACGAGGAAGGACTCTGATGTACGACGCCGTTCTGGTTGTTCCAGGGATTATGGGCAGTGAGCTAACGGATAAGCTCACAGGGGAAGTCGTCTGGGGAATGAACCTGGGGACTCTGGTTCGTGGCCGGCTCCTGCACTCACTCGCGGACTTGAAGGTGGGTGAGGATGACCTCGCGGGTGGTGGGCGTATAAGAGCGACCCGTCTGTTGCGTAGAGTCGGGTTCCTCCCTGGCCTCGGGGGTCTAGAGCCCTACAGCTCCCTCTTGGCCGATCTGCGAGACCATGTGCCAGATTCGCGGTCAGTGGTAGAGGCTCCCTATGACTGGAGGTTGTCGATCGCCTCGAGTGCACGGGCGCTCGTCTCCAAGGCTGCTGAGCACCTCGACTCATGGAAGAAGCTGGTCGCGGCCGAACAGCTCCCAACTGACCGCACTGAGATCAGGCTGGTGATCGTGGCCCACTCGATGGGGGGACTTGTCGCGCGGTACGCGATTGAGCAGTTGGGGTTGCACACAGTGGTGCGTCGTCTGATCACTCTCGGGACACCGTTCTACGGATCGGCCAAGTCCTTACGGGTGCTGGCGACGGGAGAGGGGACTCCCCCCCTTGCGTCAGCCCGAGCCGCGCGGGAGTTGGCCGTTACTTGCCCAGGGGTCTATGACCTGCTGCCCCGTTCAGAGTGCGTAACCCAGGCAGGGGTCACCCCCCGCCGGCTTCAGGCGTCCGATCTCGCATCAATCGGGGCATCCGTACGGATGGCTGAGGAGTCGACGGCACGCTGGGAGAAACTGCGGATGGACGACCCTCAGTATTGGATCCCGATGTCCGTCATGGCGGGAAGCGACCAGTCCACAGCGATGACCGTGGCCCTGAACGGCTCAGATCTCAAACTTACGGAGATGGGCTACTCCACAGATGGCGACGGGACTGTCGCGGAGTCAAGCGCCTTACCGCCGGGGATCGAAGCTTTCTACCTGCCTCAGCAACACGAGGCGCTCGCGAAGTCCGCCGAGGGAAGGTTGTTCGCCCGAAAGAAGATGCTGGGTCAGGGGATCGGACGGCAGCTCGGAGCGGGCGACGCGTTGGGCGTCGACGTGCCTGACACTCTGCCCGTTGGACAAGCCACGGCGCGTATCACAGGCGTCGAATCCGTCGGTGATGTCTCCTTCACCAGTGAGGATCTCAGTGACGGGACCACCCGGCTTTGGTCTGCGCAGGTGCGCGACGGCAGCCTCCACTTCACGGCAGCGTTGGGCGGCGGATATCACCGCATATCCGTCTCGCAAGGCGGCACTCCCGTGACCAAGATCATCAACATCGTTGACCCCAAGGAGCTCGATGAGTGAAGGCCAGAGGAGCGTGCTGGCCCCTCGTTTGTTCACCGTGTGCATCGACGAGTACCCCCTTTGCCCGGCACTCAATCTGGGGCAGGACGCTTGCAGCTCCCGAGACTCAGTCGCACGGTCTCTAGCGGGACTAGGGATTGAAGTCGACGAATGGCCTGGCGACAGGGCGTCCCTGGCCGACCGAATGCAGGGGTGGTCGCGCGGCTCCCGCGATCCAGTCGGTGGCAAGATCGAATCGGCGATTGTGTACTGGGTCGGCCATGGCGCACGCCCCACCGTCGGGAACGAGCATCGCTTCCTTCTCGCCACAACGTCGGTGACGTCCAAGACACTCCAGCATCTGGAGTGCATCACAGCCGCCGACCTAGCCGCGGTGCTGATCCAGGAGCAGAAGGACCGACTGGTCCACGATCCGGATGCGTGGCGGATCGTGATCCTCGACACCTGCGAGTCGGGCCCAGGCGTTCGCGATGTCTTCGCCGCTTTCGATAGGGCGGCGCCGCCCAAGAATCTGATCCTCGTCGGGACCACACCCGAGGGTTCGGCATTCACTGGAGACTTTCCCTCGACTCTTCGAATGATCATGGAGGCATTCCCGAACCACGACGGACCCATCCGGGTCAAGGAACTACGCCGCCAGCTAGCCGACTGGCTCGATGACAATCGAGTGCTTGGACAGGTCACGGACCGCGCCACGCTTCCCCCACCTGCCGACCCGCTGCGGGGCGTCACTGCGACGGTGAGCGACCGCACCGAGCTCCGGAAAATCCTCGCCGAACAACCCGAGGCGGCGCTGACCCACTTCATCCCGAAGGCCCAGGGGGGAGAGATCGGGGAGCTTGCCTGGCACTTTGAGGGTCGGCACAACGAACGTCGAACACTCTCACGATGGCTCAACCGCACCGATCAGGGTCTGTTCGCTGTCACCGGAGTGGCGGGATCAGGGAAGTCCGCCCTGCTAGGCATGCTGTATGCCAGTACCCAACCAGAGCTGATGAGGACGCTAAAGGCCCTCGGCTACACGCTGGAAGGGCCGGGTCTGAGCCCTGATCCGGATGTCCGCTTTGATGCGACGATGCATCTAAGCGGACAGGACGTGAGCGACGTTGTCCAAGGCCTCGTCTCTTCCTTATCACTCAACGCCACCCGGGGCATCGACTCCCTGTTTGCCAACATCCGCGACCTCGCGGCATACCGCAGGCTGACGTTCCTCGCGGATGCTCTGGATGAATCTCGGGATCCCTTCACGATTGCGTCAGGGATCCTGCGCCGTCTCAGTCAGATCCCACATGTGCGGGTTGTCGTCGGTACCCGCCAATCCCTCAATGAGGATCCAGACCAACCGACACCGACGGCTCAAGCGCTGCTGCCAGCGTTGACCCCCACAGATCAACTCACGCTACCCAAGGATGAGACGGCGGTGGTCACCTACGTCACCAACAGGCTGCGGGAGACACTTGGAGTGGAAGCTGAAGACTTCGGGGTCCTGATCGGTGCCTGTGACAAACCGTTTCTCTTCGCGCGGCTGGCAGTACATGAAATTCTCGCGGATCCAACGTGGCAGGATAGGGGGCGGCTACCAGATCTCCTCTCCAGCGGTCACCGAGGGGTCTTTTCGCAGGCCGTCACCCGACTGGAACAGAGCAGCCCCGAAACCGCCGCCCTCCTGTGGTCGCTCGCCTACGCCCGTGGACGTGGTTTCCCACGAGTCGACGGCATCTGGGGCATCGCAGCAACAGCTCTACACGGCAGTCGCCTCACCGAAAGACACATCACCCAAGCGCTCGAGGAGGCCGCGCCCTACATCATGATGGACTCCGAGTTTGGGCAAGCCGCTTTCCGATTAGCGCACCGAACTTATCGCGACTACTACCTCGACCGCGACCGCGCTGAACGGTAGAGGGGACCCAACTATTCTGGACGAGTTCCTCGTCAAACCGTGCAGCGTTGATTTCAACGGTCCACACCGAGGTTTGGCGGCTAGCGGGTACGCGCGCCGTGCTCAGCCTTCGCCATCGCGCGGCCGCGTTCATGTCGGCGCCGGGGCGGGTTCTAGTCAACGTCGCAACACCGACGGATTCTGTGAGGCTAGCAGCGCTCTGAACAGCTCCGCAGGAGACCGGTCATCGAGCACGAACCGCGCCGGTCATCCTGATCGGTCTCGAACTTGAGAGCAACTGAAGCTCTCGGCGCTGTTCTGCTTCTTGGGTCACTGCTAGCTATAGCTAGTAACCGCGCCCGATGGGTTGCTGGCGAGTGATCAGGCCTCACTCGGATCCTCCGGCCATCCTGGAGAGTTTGAGCGCAAGCTCGGCGTCCCGGTCGGCTGTGGCGTGTTGGTAGATCAGTGCTGCGCGAACGTCGGAGTGTCCGAGTCGGTTCATGAGCTCGGCCAGTGTCGCGCCGGCTTGGGCGGCCATCGTGGCGCCGGTGTGGCGGAGGTCATGCCAACGCAGGTCGGGACGGCCGGCGACATTTCGGGCTCGTCGGTAGACCTTGTACAGCGCACCGTGCTTCATATTGCCGCCGGACTCCACAGCGGGGAAGAGTAGCCCGTCGGAGCCTTCAGCGGCCCACTCGTCGAGGTGCTGGATGAGCGGGGGCAGTACATGCGGTGGGATCGCGACGTCCCTGATGCCAGCGGCGCTCTTGGGCTCCTTGACGACTGGTGTGTCAGGGTCGGTCCATACGACTGCACGCCGGATGTGGAGCACTCCTGCCGCGGGGGTTCCTGACTTGTCGACGGTGAGTGCGATGTCGCCGCGGCGCAGTTCAGTCAGTTCGCCGAACCTCAGTTGGCACCAAGCCGCGAGGAGGAGCATGGCCCGGTAGCGCTCTGGCATAGCTGAGGCGATGGCATCGAGCTCGGCAAGGGTGGCCGGCCTGATCCTGGCCCCGGCTTTGGTCGGGCTCGTCCTGAGGGTCTTGGCGGTGAGGCGTGCAGGGTTGGTGGCCAACAGGGGAGGGGCGTCGGTGTCCTCATCGGGCTTCGTGGCAGTGTCCAGGATGGCATGCAGCAAGTCGTAGGCCCGCCGCCGGGCTGTCGGGTACTGCGGGCCCTGGTCCTGCCACCACCTCTTCACGGCGGCCGCAGTGATCTGGTCCAAGGTGTGGTGATCGAAGTGCCTGAGCCTGCCTTCGATGAGGCGCCGGTATTCCGAACGTGTCCGGGGGCCCAGCTCTCTTGCTTCGAGCCATGCGCGGGCATAGTCGCCGAAGACCATGGTGGTGGGGTCTGGTGGGGGAGCAGGCTTCCACCGGTGTTCAGTGATGGCGGCCTGTTGCATGGAGAGCCAGGCGGTGGCGTCGACCTTGGCGGCGAATGTGACGGGAGCGCGGTGCTCCGTTCCGTCGGGGCCGGTGTAGCGTGCCTGATATCGGCCCGATGGCAGTTGGCGGATGCTACCGAAGCCGCGCTTCACGCCTCGCTTGTTGCCGCCGCCGCGAGCCGTTGAGGCTGCTTTGCCTAGGCTGACAGTGTTGCTCAAAGGGACCCCTAAACCCGTGCCAGATACGTGCCAGATCGAGTGTACTTTGAAGTCCATTCAGGGGTGTGGACGACGAAGATCACCTCTGCGACATCTGAGGACAGCACGTAGTCAGGGGCGTTGTTGGGCACCAATGTCCGCGGATGTCCAAGCGGTATCGGTCATTTTCAAATCCTGTCAGCCCGACGGTTAAATAGGTAGTCAGAGGCGGTTCCTGGAGACGGGGGCCGCCTCTTCCGTCGTCATCGGGGCTTGACGCCCCATGCGCCCGCGCGGCGAGCTGGCACCCTCGGTGTCCCCGGGCAGGAGCAAACCCCGCGGGAACGGGACTCCAGTGCCGGGGTCCACGCTCAGGGTTTGGAGCAGCGGATGCCACTGTGGACACGTTTCCGCGGGGGGAGGGGTGTCAGCTGGCGCCGGGGTGTGGCCCTGGCCGCGGAGTGGTGCCGGTAGTGGGGGTGACCAACGACGCGGCTGAGCGTGCGGGGCTGCACTGGGGGACTGTTTCCGCGGTGGACGCAGCGGCTGGTTGCTGGGCGGTCTGGACGGGAGTCATCTCTGGGTGTCCAGGAACCGGGCTACAACGTTGGCGAGTTCACCGGGGTGGGTGAGGGCCAGGTCGTGGCCCGCTCCCTCGATGGTGACGCTCTGGGCTGCGGGGAAGAGGTCTGACACCCAGGCCTGGGTCTGGCGGAACCACGGCCCGCTCTCCGTCCCTCCCACGTACAGCACGGGGACGTTCACGCGCGCTGCCTGCTCGGGGCCGTACGCCCAGGACACGAGAGCGGGGATGTCCCGGCTGAAGAAGGCGTCGGCATCGCGCTCGATCCGGGCGACGGAACCCGGCGCCAAGACCTCCTGCCGGGGACGCCAGTCCGGGCCCACGAGCATGCCCATGAAGGCGTCCAGCGCGACGGCGACGCCCTGACGTTGGTGAAGGCCCATGAGGTGCCGAGTTGCAGCGAGGAACTCCGCCGACGCGGGAACGTGCCTGGGCGGTGGTTCGACGAGCGTGAGAGAACGGACCGCGGCCGGGGCCAGCTCGGCCAGCCCGAGGGCGACCGCCGCCGAGTAGCTCACTCCGACCACGTGGACGGGCCCGTCCTCGAGCGCACCGAGGACGGCGAGGCAGTCCTGCGCGTCGGTGTCGACCGACGCGGCGCCTCCGACACCGGCGCTCGACCCGTACCCACGGCGGTCGAATGTGATGACCCGGTACCGGTCGCCAAGCCTGCGGATCAGCGGGACGAGTTCGTCCACGGAGAGTGCGGTCTGTACCACCAGGACCGCATCACCGGAGCCCTCGACGCCGGCCGCCAGCACCCCTCCGGCGACCGGCACCCACGTAGTCGTCATGGACCCACTGTGGCACCCCACGAGGCAGGCGGAAAGGGGCACCTGGCGACGCTGCAGTCACTCGCAGCCTCCAACTCCCGCAATCGTGGAAACGGGTCAGGCCCAGCCGGGCAGGACGCCCGGCAGCATCAGGGCGGTGCCGAGCGCAAGGGCCCCCACCGTGCCTCCGAGCCAGAGCGTGATCCAGAGGACTCGGGGCAGGTGGGTCAGTCGGGCCAGCTGGGCGGCGTCTGAGCCCTCGGTGGTTCGGCGGGGGCTGAGCGCCAGCTCGATCACGGGACGCGGGCCGGCCAGGAGCAGGAGCCAGGCGAGCCCGTAGGCGAGCCACCCGAGGATGTGGGTGGGGGCGTACCAGGTGGCCAGCGCCAGAGCGGCGCCGAGACCGAGGACGACGAGTGCGCCGTGGACGTTGCGGATCTTGAGCAGCATCAGGGCGAGCAGCGCCACGAGGAGCCACAGCATGGCCACCGCGTACCCGGCACCCGCGACCGTGGCGGCGACGAGGCCGACGAGCGAGGCTGCGGGGTAGCCGGCGAGCAGCGTGATCACCATGCCCGCACCGGTCGGCTTGCCGCGCGTGAGGGTCACCCCCGAAGTGTCGGAGTGCAGCCGAATGCCCTGCAGCGATCGGCCGGTGAGGGTGGCCGCGACGGCGTGTCCGGCTTCGTGACAGACCGTGACCGACATCCGGACCGCCGGCCAGGCGAGGATCACGCAGGCCAGCGCGGCCAACGCGATCACCAGGAGCGTGGACGTCTCCGGGACGGGGGTCGTGGCCGAGGCGCGACGCCACAGCTCCTGCAGCAGAGACATGTGGCCAGTGTCCCAGCCGGGCAAAGGCTCAGCGACCGGCCGCGTCGACGGCCGCGATCGTCGGCCCGGTCGGCGAGGTCGGCGGTGCCCCACCCATGCCGAACAACAGCCGGAGGAGCGCCACCCGCCGGATGGCGAACTCGTACAGGCAGAGGCTCACGGCCATGACGGTGAGTGCCACCAGCACGTACATGAGGGGGATCGGCAGCCCCCAGTCGGCGGTCAGGTAGCCGAGAACGACGATGAGCGGCTGGTGGAGGATGTAGAAGGGCAGCACCGCAGCCCCGATGTAGCCGAGGACCGGCCGCGACCTGTTGAGGTGGGCGGAGCCGAAGCCCAGGATGGCCACGATCCAGAGCCAGCCGTTGAGGCTGCGCAGAACCATGAAACCGATGAACCCGGGGGAGCCGACGACGAAGGACGCGATCCCCGAGGCGAGGACCAGCAACGGGACGGTCGTCACCGCGGCGACGATGAGCGAGGGCCACCTGTGCCGCTGGACCGTCGCCCGCAGCCGGGGGTCGCTGACGAGAAAGAAGCCCAGCACCAGGAACACCCAGTACGAGACGAGAAGCCAACCGCCCTCCTCCGTGGTGAGCAGGGGGACGCCGCGCGGCAGGAAGGTCTCCACCACCGCCAACGGTACGGCCAGCAGGTAGATCGCGGCGGGCCGGCACAGGAAGCCCGCGGCAGCCGCCGACGCCCGCTGCCCGCGAGGGGTGCGCAACCACAGGAACAGAGGCAGGGAGAGCAGCGTCAACAGGAACAGGTGGGTGAGGTACCACAGGTGCAGACCGTCCCACGGGAAGTAGCCGCCGAAGCCGTAGACCCCGTCGCTCACGTAGTGGGGCAGGAACTCCCAGAAGGAGCCCTCGAACGGCGGAGCGATGTAGTGCTGGCCCGTCGTGGCCTCGATGTAGACCTGGATCGGCCCGAACACCCACCAGCCCAGGGTCACCACCGGGACGAGCAACCTGAAGGCGCGGCGGCGCATGTAGGCGCCCACCGCGTGGCTGCGTAACCCGAACCAGGTCGCCATGCCCGAGAGGACCCAGAAGAGGGGCATCGTGAACTGGGCCCCCACGGCCATCGGGTAGATCGGCCAGGGCGTCAGTTCGTGGTACTTGACGTGCCAGGCCTGCATGTCGTGCCCGAGCGCGGGCCCCATCGTCGACCATCCGTCGAAGAGCCGGCCCACGTGGTACGCGAAGATCACCAGGATCGCGGCGACCCGGAGCCAGTCCATGTCGTAGTGCCGCCCGCTGGCCTCGGCCGGTTCAGCCGCCCGCCGGGATGTGCGCATGCACAGGATTGTCCTCTCCCAGGAGCCACGGCGTCCCACAATTCGGGATAGGCCTGCGTGAGCGCAAGCGCGGGTGGACGGCTCGGATCAGGGCTGCTCGGCCAGCGTGATCGTGGTCTGTTGCACCGACTGGTCCCGCAGATGCGTCACCGGCACCTCGTCACCCACCTGGGCCGTGGCCAGGAGCCACGCCAGCGCGAAGCTGGTGGCCGGCCCGCCGTCGAGCTCGGTGATCACATCGCCCGGCCTCAGTCCGGCGGCCGCGGCGGGCCCACCCTGCGCGATGGCCTGGACGAACAGGCCCGCCTGGGTGCCGAAGCGTTCGGCCGACTCCTCGGTGATCTCCGCGGTCTGCGCGCCGATCCACGGGTGGGTCGCGCGGCCGTCGGCCACCAGCTGGTCCACGATGCGCTGGGCTGTGCTGGCCGGCACGGCGAACCCGATGCCGACGCTGCCGCCCCCCTGTACCCCCTCGACGTTCGGAGCCGTCGAGATGGCGGTGTTGACGCCCACGAGATCCCCGTCGCAGGTCACCAGCGGGCCGCCGGAGTTCCCGGGGTTGATCGACGCGTCGGTCTGGATGGATCCCACCAGCACCGTTGTGCCCCCTCCGGCCGTGGGCGCGGGAACGTTGCGCCCGAGCGCGCTGACGATCCCGCTGGTCACCGTGCCGGAGAGTCCGAGCGGAGCGCCGAGCGCGACCACCGGCTGGCCGACGCTGAGCTGCGCGCGTGGGGCGATGCGCAGCACCGGCAGGTCGGCGTCGTCGATCCGCAGGACGGCGAGGTCGGTGACGGGGTCCGTGCCGATCAGATCCGCGGGAAGCCGGGCGCCGCTGTCGAGGAGGACCTCGAGGGTGCCGGTGGAGGCGGCTGCGGCGATCACGTGGTCGTTGGTGAGGATCAGCCCCTCGGCGCTGATGATCGCGCCGCTCCCCGAGCCCGATCCGCCAGGGCCCTCGGCGTAGACGGTCACCACTGAGGGCAGAGCGCCGTTGGCCACCCGGACGATGTCACACGGCCCCGAAGCCGGGATGACGCGGACGGCGGCCGCCCCGATGGCGCCACCGGCCACCGCGACGAGGGCCGCCAGCCCGACGAGCTGCGCCCGGTTGAGGGCACCGCGCTGTCCCCACCAACTCCTCTCCGTGGGGCGATCCTGTCCGGCAGGGTTCGTCACGATGGTTGTCCTTCCCGGGTGGGTGGCGGTTCAGTGGCAGGCGTCGGCGTGGTCGACAGAGACGCGGCGCATGGTCTCACCTGATGCCCCGCGGGCCCGGCGCCTCAGGCGGGCGTGGCGGCATCGTCGTGGATCTCGTCGTGCGTCGTCACCCAGAAGAGGCCTGCGACGAGCAGCCCAAGGACGAGCAGGGCCGAGGTGAGCAGGAACGGCCAGCTGCGGTCCATGCTCGACAGCCAGCCGCTGATCCACCCGAAGGGCGCCGTGGCCAGCATCACGACGGTGCGCTGGATGGCCATCACGCGCGAGCGCTCGTTGACGTCGACATGCAGCGCCACCAAGGACTCGGCCAGCATGAACAGGATTCCGCCACCGAACGCGTCGAGGACCAGGCAGACGCCGAGGAGCGCGTACGTGGACAGGGTGGCCCCGCCGTCGGGGGAGGGGATCCCCACCAGGAGCAGCTGGCCCGCCAGGTAGACCCCGAAGCCGATCAGCGTGGGCGCCTTCAGGTGCTTGGCGTGCGTGAGGAGCGGGATGAGGGTGAAGAAGAACAGCACCGACAGCAGCGAGCGGACCATCGGGAAGAACGGCAGCAGCGCGTCCGGCACGCCCAGCCGCTGGTTGATCACCACCTGCCAGAACGTGGCGTTGACCAGCGCGACGGCGCCCACGACGGCGGCGATGGCGAGCGAGAAGAGCGTGCCCTTGGACCGGACGATGAGCCCGAGGACCCCCCGGTACTCCTTCAGCGACGTCCAGATGCTGACGCCACGCGTCTGCTCCATCCGGACCACGCCGGTGGCGGTCTCCGTGGTGTAGCGGTAGAGGATCCAGATCTTGACCGACATGATGAAGAAGGCGTTGAGGTAGAGGATCCGCACCGCCAGCTCGAGCCCCAGGTTGGACACCAGCACTGCCGCGATGGGCGCGAAGAGCGCGGAGAACTCAGCCGCGACCTTGATCAGCGAGTACACCTTCGGGATCTCCGCGCGGTCCACATCCTCGACCAGGAGGCAGTCCCACGAGTTCTGCGTGACCTGCCAGGCACCGTTGATGACGGACGCCACGAGGAACCACCAGAAGTTCTGCGCGAAGGCCCAGATGAGGCAGGGGATCGCCCAGGCGACGATGTCGAAGACGGCGGTGGTCATGCGTCGGCCGAGCTTGTCGGTGATGACGCCGCTGAGCAGCCCGAAGACCACCTGGGACAGCATCGAGATGGTCGCGAGCAGGCCGATCTGCGTGTCCTGGACCCCCAATGCCAGCATGAACACCGAGGCGTAGGGGAGCACCAGCATCATGGACAGCCCCCAGAGGGGCTCGGTGTAGACGGAGGCGCGGCCGTTGCCGCGTAGCCCGAGCAGGGTCACGATCATTGGGTTGGAGCGCAGGCGGAACACCGCCCCAGTCAACCCCGGTATCGGGGCGTTGTCCAATGACGCTCACCGGCGTGGCGGACCCGCGCGGTCACGGCCGATTCAGTCCGGCTGATCGCTGCCCAGGACGTCGATCTCGACGTGATGGCGCCGATCCCACACCAGCAGCGCGTGCACGTGGGCGCCGTCGTTGCGGACGTCCTTCAGCAGGACGGCTGAGCCTCGGAGCACGGCCACCGCGGCGAACCCGAGGCCGCCCCTCCCATCGCCCCTCGCCAGCACGCTCGTCCCGTCGGCGAAACGCAGCCTGACCACGCCGCCGCTGCCGTAGCCCTCGGCGCCGCGCAGCGGAGTGCCCCGGTTCTGGACGCGGGAGAGGGCGGCGAGCAGGTGGCTGGCCAGGTCGGCACGGTGCTCCGCCGCCGCAGCATCAAGTGCGGCGTGCAGGTCCTCGTCGAAGAGGTCGTCGAAGGAATCGCCGGGCGTCCGTTCCCGCATGCTCAAGTATCGCCTCAGGCGTGCGGGGTGTTCAACGGCCAGAGGCGTGCGCCACCCGCTCGACCATCACCTCGACGAACTGATCGGGGGTCTCACCCGAGAGGCCGTGCCCCCCGTCGAGCCAGATGAGCTCCTTGTGGGGTGTGGTCAGCGTCGCGAAATACTTCTCGACGAGTGAGGCCATCGCGTTGACGTCGTCGCGGCCGACGGCCCACTGCGAGTGCGCGGACCCCGCGACGCCGCCGCCAGCCGATCAGCCAGACCAGCAGCGCAAGGTCGGCCGCCAGCAGGGGAAGCCAGACCACGGCCGGCACGGCCGTCGACAGCGGAAGCAGGACGACGGGAAGCACCAGCACCACTGCTGCACCTACGGCGAGGACGGTGGCCCAGGCACCCGGGCGACGAGGCCGCGGGCCACTGGCCGGAGAGTTCATCACGCCTCCAGGAAGGGCTCTGCGTGAATCAGCCTACGCCCCGACCGGCTGCGTGGCCCTCGTATGACGACACCGCGTCGTGAGTCGGTGGGCCGACGCGGCGTGTCGGGAGGGACGCGCTCCCGGGCTCCTACAGGTTGGCGGTCAGTCGCCCTTCACGGGCCGGACCCGGCCGATCAGCATCAGGCTGAGCCCCTCGAGCACCGTCTGGATGCCCAGCAGTACCCCCAGCAGCACGAGGGTGGCGGTGCTGAGGTTGAAGAGGACGTAGAACCCCAGTCCGAGCGAGATCAGGCCGCTGATGATGAGAAGGAGGCGGCCCTTGTCGGCGCTGAACGCCCACGCCATGCGGGTGAGGCCGCTGACGAAGAACGTCACGCCCGCCCCCAGGGTGAGGGCCACGGCGCCGACCACGGGGTTGCGGAGGACGAACAGACCGATCACCGCCAGGATCGCGCCGCCGAGCACTGCGGAGAGGAAGCCGCCCGACTTGATCCGGAAGAACGACCCGACGAGGAGCACGACCCCGGAGAAGAGCGTGGTCCAACCGATGACGAACACCGACATCGCCGTGGCGAACACCGCGTTGCCGAGCAGGAAGAAGCCGGCGACAACCAGGATGATGCCCAGGATGATGTCCCAGGCCGTCCTCTTCGGTGCGGATTCAAGGGTGGACATGCGCGATCCTCTCTCACGTGGTGGCACCAGTATCGCGACGGTGCGTCCCCGCCCGGTTCACCCGCAGTGGGTGATCCCAGAGTGACAGAGGGCCCGCGACGGGGAGGCCGCGGTGGGTCTGCGGGGAAAAACACTGCGACCCCCACCGGAACCGGTGGGGGTCGCAGCCTTGGTGCCCTGGAGGTCTACCTCCGGACGCCAACCTCAGAGAGCGCGGATGTTCGCAGCCTGGAGGCCCTTGGGCCCACGCTCAGTTTCGTACTCAACCTTCTGATTCTCCTCGAGGTTGCGGTGCCCGCTACCCGCGATCGCGCTGAAGTGCGCGAACACGTCGGCTGAGCCATCATCGGGAGCGATGAAGCCGTAGCCCTTGTCGGAGTTGAACCATTTGACGGTGCCAGTGGCCATAACGTCATTCCTTCTTGCCTGGACCACGGGCGTGGTCACTCAGACAATCCTAGGCCATTGAGCGCCAAGTAGGCGATCCATTGCGATGAGCGAGTCGGAATCCGACGCACTTTTCCGCCCAAGGCCCGGCGAAAGGGCCCATCAGAGCCGATATGAGCACAACCCGGGCGCCTGGGAATATGATCTGCGCCATGCGCCTCACACGGTGGTTGGGCCACCCGGCGAGGGTGATCCCGGCGGTGTACCTGGTGGGCATCGCCGTCGGCACGGGCCTGCTGCTTCTTCCGGCCGCCACCACAGGCGGCGAATCGGCGCCCCTGATCCACGCCGCCTTCACGGCGGTGTCGGCGATCTGCATCACGGGCCTGACCACCGTCGACACCGCCACGTTCTGGAGCCCATTCGGGCAGTTCATCATCATGGCCCTGATCCAGGTGGGCGGATTCGGGATCGTGACGCTGGCGAGCCTGCTCACCCTCGTCGCCACGGGACGCATCTCCCTGCAGGGCTCGCTCATCGCCGGGCAGGAGCTCCGGACCGGGTTCGGGTCGGTGCTGCGCGTGCCGAAGCTGATCGCCGTCGTGATGCTGTCGGCCGAGGCCGTGACCGCCGCCGTGCTCACGCTGGCCTTCCGCCCGTACACCGACGGCTGGGCGTCCGCCGCCTGGCAGGGAGCCTTCCACGCGGTATCCGCCTTCAACAACGCGGGCTTCGCCCTCTACAGCGACAACCTGATCGGCTTCGTCGGGGATCCCGCCGTCATCGTTCCGATCTGCCTGGCCGTGGTGCTGGGTGGGCTCGGGTTCCCGGTCCTGTTCGAGGTGGGCCGCAGGATGTTCCGCCGTGGCCGGCGGCAGGCCCGCTGGAGCGCCAACACGCGCCTGACCATCGCCGGGACCGTCTCGCTGCTCGTGCTGGGGGCCGTGATCTTCGCCCTCGCCGAATGGAACAACCCGCGCACCCTCGGCGCCATGCCACTCGACGACCGCGCCCTCGCCGTGCTCGCCGGGGCGGTCTTCCCTCGCACCGCGGGCTTCAACCACATCGACTACGGCGACGCCAACGAGATGACGCTGGCCCTGTACTACGTGCTCATGTTCATCGGGGGAGGCTCGGCCGGAACGGCGGGCGGGATCAAGGTGGGCACCGTCGGCATCATCCTGGCCACGGTGGTCGCCGAACTCCGAGGCGAGAGTCAGGTGGTGGTGGGAAGCCGCGCCATCCCGGCGACGGTGCAGCGCGCCGCCCTGGCCGTGGTGATGCTCGGCTCGGCGACGGTGGCGCTTGCGACGTTCTTCATCCTCGTCGACGACCGCTTCACGCTCCAACAGGTGCTGTTCGAGACCATCTCGGCCTTCGGCACCGTCGGCCTGTCGACGGGCATCACCCCGCAGCTGAGGCCCGAATCGCTGGTGGTCCTTATGCTGTTGATGTATCTGGGGAGGGTCGGAACCGTCTCGGTCGCCGCGGCGCTCGCCCTCCGTGCGCGTCACCGTCACTACGTCCTACCGGAGGAGCAGCCAATTGTTGGGTAGATCAGAGCGTCGGATCAGCGACGACACCGTGCTGGTGGTGGGCTTGGGTCTCTTCGGCACGGCCACCGCGCACGCCCTCCACGACATGGATGTCCCCTTCATCGCCGTCACCGACGACCACGCCCAGGCCACCAGGCACGCCGACGAGTTCACCCACGTCATCGAGATGGACCCGTCTGACCGCGAGGCGCTCGAGCAGATCGGCATCGAGCAGATCCACAAGGCCGTGGTGGCGCTGAGCAAGGTGGAGCTGTCGATCATGACCGTGCTGGCGCTCTCGGAGCTGGGGGTCAAGGAGATCTGGGCGCGCGCCGCCACACGGGAACACGGCGCCATCCTCGAACGCATCGGGGCGCACCACGTGGTCTATTCGGAGGCCTCGACCGGCAAGCGTGTCGCCCATGCCGTGTCGGGCTACATGATCGACTACTTCGAGTTCGAGGACGGCTTCGCCATGGCGCGGACTCGGGCCCCGAAGGTGATCTGGGACAAGACACTGCGCGAGGCCCTGGTGCGGACGCAGAACAAGGTGACGGTGGTGGGCGCCAAACGCCCAGGGCAGGACTTCATCTACGCCGTCCCGGAGATGGTCATCGAGGCGGGGGACGTGCTCATCGTGTCGGGCCGCGTCGAGCACGTGGACGCCTTCTGTCGCCTCCGCTGACGCTGGGCGTGGTGCGCCCCTTCGGCTGGATCAGGCGTGCCGGTTGTCCTCCGACTGGCGCGCCGCGGCGCTCGCCTGCATGAGGCGGATCGTCGACGTCGGATCCGCCGTACCAGGGGCGGCCCCGCCGTCCTTGGCCAGGTGACCGCCGCTTCCCGTCCGCCAGGACAACCACCGGGCGAACCACGAGACCAGCAGGTTGATGGTGAGGTAGATCACCAGGGTGACGATGAACAGCGAGAACAGGTACCGGTTGCCGAAGAAGCTCGCGAGGTTGTTCATGTTGCTGCGGATGATCTCGTTGTACCCCACGATGTAGCCCAGCGACGTGTCCTTGAGGAGCACCACCAGCTGGGCGACGATGATCGGCAGCATCTGCCGGAACGCCTGCGGGAACTCGACGAGAAGCTTCGACTGGAACTCGCGCATCCCCAAGCTCAGGGCCGCCTCCCTCTGCCCGCGCGGCAGGGCGGCGAGGCCTGCACGTAGGGCCTCGCCGATGAGGGTGCCGTTGTAGATGATCAGGGCGATGACGACGGCCCAGAAGGCGCCCGTCGAGGCCACCAGCAGGATGAACAGCATCATCAGCAGCACTGGCATCCCGCGGAAGAACTCCAGCATCACGGCGGTGGGGACGCGCACCCACGGCAGGCGCGAACTGCGCATCAGCGAGAACACGACGCCCAGCGCGATGGCGCCGACGGCCGCGACGGCCGCGGCCTGGAGGGTGGCGACGACGCCCGCCCCGATGAAGCTCCACACCTCCGGGTCCAGGAAGATGTCCCACCGCGATTCGTCGAACATCCCCGGCAGCGTGATCCCCGCCGACTGGCGCGGTGCGGCGAGCAGGGACACGATCCAGGACGCGCCCGCCAGGATTGCGACGATCGACACGATCGACCCGACGAGTGAGGCGCGACGGGCCCGGGGGCCCGGCGCGTCGAACAGGACGCTGTTGGCGCTCATCGCGACACCACCCATCTCTTCTCGAGCTGCACGGCTGCCAGGCCGAGCGGAACGGTGATGACCAGGTAGAGGGCAGCCGCCAGCACCAGGATCGGGATGACGATGTTGCCGTTGTCGTTGACGAGTTGGCGTGTCGAGGCGAACAGCTCGACGACGAAGAACCCGCCCGCGACGGAGGTGTTCTTCGTCAAGGCGATGTAGACGTTGATCAGCGGCGGAATCGTCATGCGGAACGCCTGAGGCAGGACCACCAGCGACACCGTCTGGCCGAAGCCCAGGCCGATGCTGCGGGCCGCCTCAGCCTGCCCGACCGGCACACCGTTGATGCCCGAGCGCAGGGCCTCGGCCACGAACGGTGAGGTGTAGTACGTCAGCGCGACGAAGGCCAGCAGCAGGAACGGAGCGCGGAAGCCCAGCATCGGCAGGACGAAGGCCGTGAAGAAGAACACCAGGGTCAGGGGAGTGTTGCGCGCGACCTCGGTCCAGACCGCCGCGAACCAGCGCAGGACCGGGACCGGCGAGATCCGCATGGCGGTGATGACGGTGCCGAGGACGAGCGCGAGCCCGCCCGAGACCGCCAGCAGCAGCAGGGTGGCGCGGAGCCCCTCCCAGAACTGCGGCATCAGTGACCACAGCTGCGTCAATGGACTGCCCCTTTCGGATTGGGCTGGTGGGCCCGGCCGGCTCTGCCGGGCCGGGCCCACCCGAGGGGATCAGTAACGGTCAGGTGCGGGCGGCTCGACGAACGGCAGGACCGTCCCCGCCGTCTCGTTCCAGGCCGCCTCGTAGGTGCCGTCGGCGTAGCTCGCCTCGAGCACGTCGTTGATCCACATGCGGAAGTCCGTGTCCTCCAGCGCGAGTCCGATGCCGTAGGGCTCGGAGGTGAACGGCTCGCCGACCACCTTGAACTCGCCCTCGTTCTGGGCGGCGAGCCCGGCGAGGATCACGTTGTCCGTCGACACCGCGACCACCGTGCCGTTGCGCAGAGGCTCAAGGCAGTTGGAGTACGTATCGGTGAGCACCGGAGTGGCGCCGATCTCCTCGAGCTTCGCGGCCGGAGTGGATCCGGTCACCGAGCAGACGGGCTGACCCACCAGATCGGCCTCGCTGGTGATGTCCTCGTTGTCGGCGAGCACCAGGATCGACTGTCCGGCCATGTAGTACGGGCCCGCGAAGGACACGACCTCCTTGCGCTTGTCGTTGATCGTGTACGTGGCCACGACGAAGTCGACCTGCCCGTTCTCGATGAACGGCTCGCGGTTGGCCGAGACGGTCTCGACCCACTCGATGTTCTCCTCGGCGATGCCGAGGTTGGACGCGATGATCTTGCCGATCTCCACGTCGAAGCCCTCCGGCACGCCCGAGGGGCCCATGAGGCCGAACAGCGGCTGGTCGAACTTGGTGCCGATCGTGACCTTGCCAGCCTCGTTCAGGGTGGCCATCGTCGTGCCGTCCTCGAACGACACCCCCTCGGCGGCCGGGGGAGTGGTCTCGGTCGCGGTCTCTCCCGCGCAGCCGGCCAGCGCGAACGCGCCGGCGGCGCTCAGCGCGATCAGGGAGTTCCTCATTCTCGTCATGCCTCTTCCTTTCCTTCCTGGTGTGCGGCCGCCATGGTGACGGCCGCTCTAGGGCCTCCGCCCGGGGGCGGAGGGGTCTGGTCAGTGCTGCAGGATCTTGGACAGGAAGTCCTTCGCCCTGTCGCTGCGGGGGTGCGTGAAGAACTCCTCCGGCGTGGCCTCCTCGACGATGGCGCCGTCGGCCATGAACAGGACCCGATCCGCGGCCTTGCGGGCGAAGCCCATCTCGTGCGTGACGACGACCATGGTCATGCCCTCGGAGGCAAGGCCGACCATGACGTCGAGCACTTCGTTGATCATCTCCGGGTCGAGCGCGCTCGTGGGCTCGTCCATGAGGATCAGCTTCGGGTCCATCGCCAGGGACCGCGCGATCGCCACGCGCTGCTGCTGGCCGCCGGAGAGTTGGCTGGGCATCTTCCGTGCCTGGTTGGCCACGCCCACGCGTTCGAGGAGGCGCATCGCCTTCTCGTCGGCGTCCTTCTTCTTCATTCCGCGCACGCGGATGGGCCCGAGGGTGACGTTCTCGAGCACCGTCTTGTGGGCGAAGAGGTTGAAGGACTGGAAGACCATCCCGACGTCGGCGCGCAGCCGTGCCAGGTCCTTGCCCTCCTCGGGCAGCGCGCTGCCGTCGATGCTGATGGTGCCCGAGTCGATGGTCTCCAGCCGGTTGATGGCCCGGCACAGCGTCGACTTGCCGGATCCGGAAGGGCCGATGACGACGACGACCTCGCCGCGGCTGACCGTGGTGGTGATGTCCCGCAGGACGTGGAGGTCGCCGAAGTGCTTGTCGACGTGATCGATCACCACCAGCGGTCCGCGGCGACCCACGTTCATCTGCGACATGGGCGGTGGTGTCTCCGGTGTGGCCATGGCAGCACCCTACGAGCATCATGCGGGTGCCGACATAGCCGGACGGGCCTGTTTACCGACCTGTTACAGAAAGGGAACGTCCGGGGCGATCGCGGCCGGACGGCGTCGCCGGCTCAGGCGAGGCCCTCCTCCGCGAGCCAGTCGGCCGCGATGTCGGCCGCAGGAAGCTGCTCGGTGACGCTGCGGTCGTTCAGCGCGATCAGGTCGTCTGCGCCCATGGCGGCGCTGACGGCGTCGATGATCCCCTCGGCGGTCTCGTCGACGTCGTCGCTTGCCAGGGGCACGACGTGCGAGGCGAGGAACAGGCCCTCGTTGTCCTCCAGCGAGACGAGATCGTTCTGCGCGATCGTCGGGTCAGCGGTGTAGATGATGGCCAACTGGATGTCGCCGTCCTGGAGCGCCTTGACCGTCAGCGGGCCGCCGCCGTCCTCGATGGGTGTGAAGCCCACCTCGATGCCGTACTTGTCGGCCAGGCCCATCGGCCCGTTCGGGCGCGTCTCGGCCTCCGAGTTGGCCCCGAGCGTCAGAGGCTCGGTCACCTTCTCGAGGTCGGCCACCGTGACCAGGTCCCATTCGTCCGCGAACGCGCGGGTCACCACGTAGGAGTCCTGGTCCGTGGCATCGGACTGGGCCAGCACCCGCAGGCCCTCGGGGACCGCCCCCTCCAACTCGGCGTACACGTCGTCCGACAGGCGCGCCTCCGTGTCCGGCTGCCAGAACTGCAGGAGCGGGCCCGTGTACTCGGGGAACAGATCGATCGCGCCGGCCTCGATCTCGGGAAGGTAGGCCTCGCGCTGGCCGATGCGGAACTGACGATCCACATCGTAGCCCTGGGCCTCGAGTGCCTGTGCGTAGATCTCGGCGATGATCTCGTTTGAGTAGTAGTCCTGCGAGCCCACGACGATGGGGCCGGCCGACGGCGCGGACGCCGAGCCCGGCGTTGAGGCCGACCCGGGTGCGGAGCCGCTGGCGAGCGGATCGCTGCCGGCGCAGCCGGCCAGGAGGAGAGCTGACGCGGCGAGCGGCAGGAGCAGGTTCAACGGGCGACGGGGCATGGCATGGTCCTTTGCTGGGTTCTCACGTGGTCGACGGGGTGGTCAGGCGGGCACCGGCGGGATCGGCGATGCGGTAGGACAGTCGCTGGCAGGTGGCGAGCGCCACCTCCAGCAGGAGCGCGAGGGCGATGACCACCATCGACCCTCCCAGCATCTGGGCATAGTCGCGGGTTTTCAAGCCCGCGAACAGGTAGCGGCCGAGGCCGAAATCGGCGGTGTAGGCGGCCAGGGTGGCCGTCGCCACGACCTGCAGCGTGGCCGCCCGAAGCCCCCCCAGCATGACCGGCAGGGCCAAGGGCGTCTCGACGAGCCACACCACCTGCGCGCCGGAGAAGCCGACGGCCCGCGCGGCCTGGGGGATCGCCGGGTCGACGGCCATGAACCCCGAGTAGACGCCGGCCAGCAGCGACGGGACGGCGAGCACCACCAGCGTGAGGAGGGGAGCCTCCAGCCCGATCCCCAGCCACAGCCCGAACAGCGTGAGCAGGCCGAGGGAGGGGATGGCCCTGGCCGCGCCGGTCGCGGCAGCCACTGCCCCGGACCCCCGCCGGGTGTGGCCGACCGCGATCCCGGCGGGAACGGCGACGGCCGCGGCCAGCAGCACCGCCGCGGCGGTCATGGCCATGTGTTGGCCCACGCGCGTCGGGATGCCCGCCGCGCCGCTCCAGTGCGCGGGATCGGCCAGCCAGGCGAGCGCCTCGGCGAGGAGGTTCATCGCCGCACCTCAAGCAGCACCGGGTCGCGGGAGTGGGAAGTCGCCCGGGTCCATGGTGTGAGCGCACGGCCCGCGAGGATGAGCAGGCCGTCCAGGGCCAGCGCCAACGCCACGGTCATGACCACGCCGGTGGCCACCTCGGCGACGATGCCCCGCTGGAACCCGTCGGTGAGAAGCGTGCCGAGACTCGGCACCCCGATGAGGGCACCGATCGTGACCAGCCCCACCGTCGAGACGGTCGCGACGCGCAGGCCGGCGAGGATCACCGGCGTGGCCAGCGGCAGGTCCACGCGCCACAGGACGCCCGAGGGCGAGTGTCCGATGGCCACGGCGGCGTCGCGCACCTGCCGGTCCACGGACCCGAAGCCGTCGGTCACGCTCCTCACCAGCAGCGCCACGCCGTAGATGCTCAGGGCCACGATCATGGTCGCGGACGAGCGCAGGGGGGTGCCGAAGACCACCGGGATCACGATCAGCAGCGGGAGCGCCGGCACCGCGTAGAGCAGCGTGGCGGTGGCGAGCACGGGGCCGCCCACGCGTGGCCGACGGTGGGCGAGCCAGCCAAGCGGGAGGGCCACGAGGAGGCTGACGGCCACTGCCGGCACCGTGAGAAGCAGGTGCCCGAACGAGAGTTCGACCACCTGCTCCCAGTTGTTGGTCAACCAGGTCACTCGAGCACCCCGACCGGGCGGCCGTCGGGATCCACCGCGATCCTCCGGCCGTCGACCATCTCGACCCTGAGGCTGCGCTGGCCGCGGGTGACGCCGATGAAGTCACGCACGAAGTCGTCGGCGGGCCGGGCAAGGATCTCCGCCGGGGTCCCGCGTTGGGCCACCTGGGCATGGCGGCGCAGCACCACCACCTCGTCGCCGAGGCGGAAGGCCTCATCGACGTCGTGGGTGACGAAGACGATGGTCTTGCCCAACTCCGCCTGGAGCCGGAGCAGCTCATCCTGCAGCTCCCTGCGGACGATGGGGTCCACGGCCCCGAACGGCTCGTCCATCAACAGGATGTTGGGGTCCGAGGCCAGCGCGCGGGCCACCCCCACGCGCTGCTGCTGACCGCCTGAAAGCTGGGAGGGATAGCGGCGCGCCACCACCGGGTCCAACCCCACGCGCTCGAGGAGCTCCGCCGCCCGGGCCTGGGCCACGCGGCGTGTCACCCCGCTCAGCATCGGCACGGCGGCCACGTTGTCCGCCACTGTGCGATGGGGGAGGAGCCCACCGCTCTGCAGGACGTAGCCGATCGAGCGGCGCAACCTGACGGGGTCCGCCTCGCGCACGTCGCTCCCGTCGATCAGCACCCGGCCCGCCGTCGGGTCCACCATGCGGTTGACCATCCGGAGCAACGTGGTCTTGCCGCTGCCCGAGGAACCCAACAGCACCACCGACCGGTGCGACTCGACGGTGAGCGAGAACTCGCGCACGGCGGCGGTGCCGTCGGGGTACTGCTTGGCGACTCGCTCGAACTCGATCACGTGGCCAGCATACGAACTGATTGCGCCCGCACCAGCCCTGTTCAGGGCCCCGCCCGTAGACTGGCGGGACGATGACCGGAAGCGACGAGGCGGATCCGGCGCTCGGGCGGGAGCGCAGATTCGTGGTGCCCGACGGCGCGTCACCGCCCAGCCTCGAGCAGTTCGGCGCCACAGGCCCAGCCCAGAGGCTGCGCCTCACGGCCGAGTACTTCGATACGCCGGACGGTGCCCTCGCGCGCGCAGGCGCAGCCCTCAGGCGCCGCACCGGCGGGGCCGAGGACGGGTGGCGCCTGACCACGACGATGAGCGACGGGGGAGTGCTGGAACACAACCTCCCGGCCGGCCCCCTGCGCCGGATTCCCGCGGCGCTCCGCGCGCCAGTCGCCGACATCGTGGGAATGGAGCCCCTCCTCCCGGTACTTCGGCTCAGGGCGCGTCGTCGCCTCGTGTATCACTTCTCGGACGCCGGCCGGATGCGGCTGGCGGTGGCCGTGGACCGGATCACGGCGCGCCCCGGTGGAGGGACGGCCCACTGGTGCGAGCTCGGGTTGAGCCTGTCCCCCGGAGAACCCCCGAGCACGCTGGAGGACGCCGCACGCCTGCTGGCGGGCGCTGGTCTGCGTCCCGCCACGCGCGCGCCGGTTGTGCTGGAGGCCCTCGGACCGGCCGTCGCTCTCGGGCCGGCTCGCGGCCACTCAGCAGCCGCTGCGGTGTTGCACGTTCTCCGCGGCGAGTACGGCCGGTTCCAGGCGCTCGAGGCGCTGATCGCGTCCGACGAGCCGGACGCCGTGCATCGCGCGAGGGTCGCGTTGCGTCGGATGCGCAGCGTCCTGATGGTCTTCGGGAGCACGCTGAAGGCGGCCGACGCCACCGCGTTGCTCGACGAGCTGCGCTGGGCGGGGGCCCTCCTCGGTGGGCCGCGGGACACCGAGGTCCTCCTCGAGCTCGTCGACGAGCTGGCCGCTGACACCGACACCGCCCTGACCGCCGCGATCCACGAACGTGTCGCGGCCCACCTCGCCGCCCGGCACGACGAGGCCCGGGGCCGGCTGCTGACCGCTATGGCCACGCCACGCTGGGACGCGCTGCACGAACGCATCGTCTGCCTACTCGTGACCTCCAAGCCGGCCCGCGCAGGGAAGGACCGGGCGCCTCGACAACTGGGACTGCTGGCCGGTCGCGCGGAGAGGCGCGTCGAACGTCGGCGGACGCGTGCCGTCCTCGATCCGGCGAACCCCGTCCTCTGGCACACGGCCCGCAAGGCGGCGAAGGCGGCACGCTACGCGCGGGAGGTGACGGCCGACCTGCCCGGCGCCGGCAGGTCCGAGCGGGAGCGTGCCGATGCGTGGAAGGAGGTCACCGACGCGCTGGGCCGGTTCCAGGACCTCGCGATCGCCAGGGAACTGATCGCCGAGATGGCGCCGGCAACCCCGGACGGCTCCTCCGACCAGGCGACGCTGCTGGCGGGCCTCGACGCCCTCGCCGAACAGCGACTGGGCGAGGCGCAGACCGCGCTCGTGGCCGTGTCGCCCTGACCAGCGGGCCTGTGACCCCCCACCCTCAATGGCTCACCAGAGCGCCGGTCACCGCCTCACCGACGGTGGGGTGGCGGAAGGTGAATCCGGCCGCCTGAAGCGCCGCCGGCCGGACGTCCGCGTCGGCGGTCAGCAGCGAGTCCGCCGCGTCCCGCCCCAGGACCAGCCGGAGCGCGAAGCCCGGCACCGGGAGCCAGAACGGCCTGTGCAGCGCACGAGCGACGGCCCGGCCCAGCTCCTCTGCCGTGGCCGGGCTCGGACCTGACAGGTTGAACGGCCCCGAGACGTCGTGATCGATGACGTGCCGGATGGCGCGGACCTCGTCGTCCAGGGAGATCCAGGGCCAGACCTGGTTACCGGCGCCGATGCGACCCCCCAGCCCGAATCGTGTCAGGAGGATCAGCGGCTTGAGCACCGCCTCTGGGTGGACGACGGGGGCCGTGCGCAGCGTCGCCACCCTGGCGTGCGGGCCCGCGAGCGACGCCTCCGCCTCCCAGGCCACGCACAGCCGGGCGAGAAACGTGTCCCCGGCTGGAGAGGCCTCGGTGAGGACGCGTCCCGGCGCCGAGCCGTAGTACCCCACCGCTGAGCCCGAGATCAGGGCAGGGGCGTCGGCGCCCAGACTGCGCACCGCCGTCGCGACCGACCGGGTGGGGACCAGGCGCGACTCCCACAGCATGCGCCGGTACCGGCGGGTCCAGGGGAGGCGCCCGATGCTCGCGCCGTTGAGCACCACCACCGCGAGCGCTCCCCGCAGGATCTCGGGGTCCAGAGCCTCGGATCCAGGGTCCCATCGGACCTCGTCAGGGCCGCGGGGAGGCCGCCGGACCAGGGTCACCACGTTCACCCCGTCGCCCCTGAGGGAAGCCACCAGCCCCCGCCCGATGAGCCCGGAGGCCCCCGCGACAATCACTCTCTGCGCCGTCGAGCCGGTTCCTGCCATGCAGCAGACCTTGCCACTTTTCGCACGGGAATGGTTGTCAATCGCCGCGGCCCGTGCGAAGCTAGCGTCAGACGAAGCGGTTCAAACCACGTGCCGACTCCGACTCAACTGTCCGAAAGTGAGTCAAGTCATGTCACGTGCCCTGACCACCATCCCGTCCCCCACCCCCGAGCTCGAGAGCCTGGTCCTGGACCACCTGGACCTGTGCGAGGCCCTCGCACGGCGCTACGCGAACCGGGGCATCGACCTCGACGACCTCGTTCAGGTTGCCCGCGTGGGCCTCGTCTGCGCGGCGCAGCGGTTCCGCCCGGAGGCCGGCGCATTCGTGCCGTACGCCGTCGCCACCATCACCGGAGAGATCAAGCGGCACTTCCGCTCCAGCTGGATGGTGCGTCCCCCGCGGCGCCTCCAGGAGCAGCGCAGCGACGACGCGGCGCATCACCAGCGCGAAACAGACGCACTGAGCGCGTTCCGCCCCGTGTCCCTCGACAGCTCCCCCGTCGGAGACGAGGGGCATGCCGTCGAACTGCCGGTGACCGACCACGACATGGAGCTGCTTCCCGATCTGCTCACGCTCCACTCCGCCGTCGATCGCCTCGACGAGGTGGAGCGCGAGGTTCTTCGGCTTCGATTCGTCGACGACCTCGCCCAGGCCGAGATCGGCCGCCGGCTGGGCGTGAGCCAGATGCAGGTCTCGCGCATTCTCAGCCGGGTGCTCGCCGGTCTCCGCGAGGAGATGGAGCCCGCGGCCGCGTGAGCCGACGGCCACCAGCGGCCGTGTTCGAGGCCCGCTGTTTGAAACCCGCCGTACCGGGTACGTAGAGGGAGAGACGCCATTCGCACCAGCGGATGGGGCCGATTCGAATCCAAGGAGGAACCATGGGGATCGAAGACAGCATGCGCAGGGCAGGCGACGAGGTCGCCGGGCGCGCCAAGCAGGTGTGGGGTGACCTCACCGACAACGAGCGCCTCGAGGCGGAGGGCCGGGCTCAGCACACCTCGGCGGACGACGACCGCATCGCCAACGAGCGCTTCAGGGACGACGGGGTTGATGAGACCCGCCTCGATCGCCGCAACGACGGGGTCGGCGACGACCTCAGGCCCAACGTCGGCGACGACGGCAGCCTGCGCGACGCCCTCCGTGACGACATGGGCCAAGGGCCCGACTCCGTTGCGGGCGACCCCACGCCCGGCACGCCGGGCGACGACGGCACCCTCCGCGACAACCTCCGAGACGACATGGGACAGGGCCTCCACGGCCACGCCACCCCGCGTCGCGATCACATCTGACCACCACAACCACATCAGGAGAACATCATGGGAACAATCCTCTGGATCATCGCCGCCGTGCTCGTCATCGCCGGCATCCTCGCCATCGTCCGTAGCCAGCTCGTGTGGGGCATCGTCCTCATCATCCTGGGCCTCCTCGTCGGCCCGGGCGGAGTGAGCCTCTTCACCTGACGATCCGACACGCGCCGAGGCGCCCTTCCCATCTGGGGAGGGCGCCTCGGCGTCTGCTCAGACGAAGATGACCTGGGCGCCCTCGGACAACTCGATGAAGTCGGCGGCGCTGATCACGTCCTCCACCCCCTCGTAGAGGTCAGACAGGGTGAGCCCGTTCATGTCGAAGCTGAGCTTGCAGCCCCACAGGTGACCGCCGGAGGCCACGATGATGTCGAGCATCTCCCGGACGCCAGGTATCTCCAGGTCGTCGAGCTGCTTGCGCATCATCTTCGTGGCCATCTTCGTCATGCCGGGAATGGCGCCCATCCCCGCCCACAGCGGCATGCTCGGCGCCATGGGCAGGTGCATGGCGGTGTTGCCCAGCATCGTGAACTTCAGGTCGTCCATCGTGCGCTCGGTGACCAGGTCGAAGCCCCAGAACGTGAAGAAGATGTGGGTCTCGATGCCCTCGCCCAGCGCGGCGTTGGCCATGATGAGCGCGGGATAGGCCATGTCGAGGTTGCCCTTGGACGCGATGAAGCAGATCTTGCGCGGACGGTCCTCGCCGGTGGCGGGGGCCGCGAAGTCGGACGGCTTGGCCTTGGCGCGGGGGGCGCCCGGGTCGGTGTGGGCGGGCGTGGCGCGGGGCGTGCCGCCGAAGTCGGGGATGATCGGGGTGTCGGAGATGGTGGTCATGGCGCAGTCCCTTCCTAGACGCAGCCCTTGGGCTTGGGCAGCCCGGCGATGTAGGACATCTTCTTGGCCGGTTTCCCGGGGAACAGCCGGAACAGCTGCTTCATGTCGAAGCCGCCGACGCTCGACACGCGACGCAGCGTCGCGGTCTCCTTGCGCGCCGGGTAGTCGGCGCGGAGGAACTTCAGCACCTGCCAGTGCTCGTCGGTCAACTCCTCGATGCCGGCGTATCCGGCGAGGATCGGGGCGAGGTTCTCGTCCCATTGGTTGTACTCGGTGAGGAAGCCCTCGTCGTTGACGTCGATGGCGCGGTCCCCGATGCGGGTGGTGGGCACGTGGAGTCTCCTTAGAACTTGGGGATGATCGGATCTGGCAGGACGGAGGCGGCGTCGGCCGTGGAGTCCACGCCCGCCGCCGCGACGTACTCCGGCACGGGCGCGGCCTCGCGTTGCGCGGGTGCCGGCCTGGGCTTGGGCTTGGCCGCCCGTGGTGCGGAGGCCTGTGGGCGCGGGCGGTGCAGCGCGGGCGCCTTCGAGGCCGGCGCGGCATGACCACGCCTGCCGAGCGCCCTCAGGAACAGGTCCTTGTTCGACGTCCCCGACGCCTCGCCCTCGACGTTCTTCCCCAGCAGGTGCATGTCGGTGGTGAAGGGGAGGGGTCGTCCGCGCAGCAGGAACTCCCAGTACACGAACCGGAACGCGAGCTTGGCCAGGTGGTTGGACCGCGACTCGCCGAGCAGCGTCATGGGCCCCACCAGCGGGAGGGGGAACCCGCCGGTGTACGGCTGCGTGCCGTAGTTGAAGTCGAGGAGCATCCCCTTGCCGTGGCCGGTCTCGATGAAGCAGTTGGCGTGCCCGTCGAAGCTGTGCGGCAGCTCCTGACCGGCGAGATAGTAGGGCCAGTTCTCCATGAACACGTCCACCGAGAAGTGGGCCACCGATCCGGCCTTGGATGTCTGCAGGGTGCCGCCGTCGCCCAGGACGAAGATGTCCGGGTGCTCCAGCGACCGCATCGTGTGCTGGTCGCAGGGCACCAGGTTGGCCTCGTCCCCGAGCCCTGACCGGGCCACGTACTCCGGGCCGTAGTTCAGCGGGATGGAGACCAGGAGGTCGTAGGGCACGTGCCGGTCGTCGAAGGACACGAGCTCCTTGTTCTCCGTGTCGACCCGCTCGACGGCGAAGTCCGCCTCGAGGTGGATGTCGCGGTCGTGGAACATCGTGCCGAGCTCGCGCGAGGCGATCGGCTTGGTGAACGCGCCGTCGAGCGGCGTGACGTAGACGATCTCCACCTTCTTCCTCGTCTTGCGCTCCCGGAAGTGGGCGTCGGCGAGGAAGGTGAACTCCAGCGGCGCGACCGGGCACTTGATCGGCATGTCGGTGAGGTGCACGACCAGCCGGCCGCCGCGGAACTCCTTGAACGCCTCCGCCAGGGCGATCGAGGCGGGGAGATCGTAGAAGTGGTGCACGCCGTCGCCGTCCTGCCCGGGGGTCAGGTCGGGCCTGGGTTCGACGCCGGTGGCGATGACCAGCGTGTCGTACCCGAGCTCACGCCCGTCGGCGAGGTGGACGGCCTTGGTGGCCGCGTCGACCCGGTCGATCTCAGCGAGCACCAGTTGCACCCCGTCCGGGATGAAGTGGTGGCGCGACCGCACGATCTTGCCCTCGTCGTAGATCCCGAAGGGCAGGAACAGGTAGCCGGGTTGGTAGTGGTGCTCGTCGTCGCGGTCCACGACCGTGATCTCAAGTTCCGAGGCGGGGTAGGCGGATCGCAGCTTGTTGGCCACGATCGTGCCCGCGGTCCCACCGCCCAGGATGACAAGTCTCCTCATTGAGGCTCCTCCGAAGTGTTGGTGGAAATAGCCTATACCCGTCGGGGTATACGTGTGGACCGACCCCCCATTTAGTACGACCAAATGTAGGAGACCGGCGACGGCTAGGCTGGTTTCCGGGCGAAGCGGCCCTGGAAGGGAGGCCCACCTGTGGGAGGACAAGGCTGTTACGTCTCCGCGCTGAGCATGTTCTCGATCGGTGTCGGCCCGTCCTCGTCGCACACCGTCGGCCCGATGCGGGCGGCGGCGGACTTCGCGGACCGGCTGGCCGCCTCCCAGGCCGCGGTGGGGCGAATCAAGGTGGTGCTGTTCGGCTCGCTCGGCGCCACCGGGATCGGGCACGGCACCCCGGACGCCGTGGTGGCCGGGCTGCGCGGGATGCGGCCGGAGACGTGCGATCCGGCGCGGGTGCGGGGGGCGTGGTCCCACCTGCGCGACGCGGACACCCTCGACGTGCCCGGCGTCGGCACCGTGCCCTTCACCCGCGACGACGTGCGGCTCGCGCCGCTGACCCGCCGGCCGGGTCACCCCAACGCGTTGAGCCTCAGCGCCACGGGGCCCGACGGCGCACCGGTGGCCGAAGAGACCTACTACTCGATCGGTGGGGGGTTCATCAGCCGCGAGGGCGGGGCCACCCCCGCGGAGGGTCGCGGCCCCGGCGGGGGAGTGACGTTCGACACCGCCGCAGACCTGTTGCGGATCTGCAGCGAGTTCTCGCTGAGCGTGGCAGACGTCGCGCTCCGGTGCGAGCGCGCCCACCGCCCGGACAGGGAGACCCACGCCGGACTGGACGCCATCTGGGGCGCGATGTGCGCCTGCATCGCCGCCGGGCTCTCGGCCCGGGGGACATTGCCCGGCCCGCTCCACGTTCCCCGACGGGCGGCCGGTGTGATGAGGCAGCTGGAGGCGGAGGAGCAGGGGCGCCGGCGCGGGGCCGAGTGGCTGCAGGTCTACGCCTTGGCGGTCAACGAGGCCAACGCGTCGGGCGAGCGGGTGGTGACCGCACCCACCAACGGCGCCGCGGGGATCATCCCCGCCGTCGCGCAGTACTACCTGGACTCCCACCCGGACGCCGGCCTTCCGGAGGTGCGCGAGTTCCTTCTCACCGCGACGGCGATCGGCAGCCTGATCAAGGCCAACGCCTCCATCTCCGGGGCGGAGGGTGGGTGCCAGGCGGAGGTCGGTTCGGCGTGCGCCATGGCGGCCGCCGGGCTGTGCGCGGTGCTGGGCGGCACCCCGGCGCAGGTGGAGAACGCCGCCGAGATCGCCATGGAGCATCACCTGGGCCTCACCTGTGACCCCATCGGCGGCCTCGTCCAGGTGCCGTGCATCGAGCGCAACGCCATCGCGGCGAGCACGGCCGTGACGGCGGCGCGGCTCGCGTTGCACGGCGACGGCCGGCACATCGTCTCGCTCGACGCGGTCATCGCGACGATGCGCCAGACCGGGCTGGACATGCACAGCAAGTACAAGGAGACGAGCACCGGCGGCCTCGCGGTCAACGTGGTCGAGTGCTAGACCGCTTCGGGACATACCTGGCGCGTCATCGGCCACCGGGCTAGCGTGTCGGTCAGGAGGTGGCGGCGGTGGACATCATTCTGATCCCAGGGCTCTGGCTCGACGGGTCGTCGTGGCACAAGGTGGTCCCATTCCTGGAACGCGCAGGGCACCGCGTGGTGGCGCTCACGCCCCCGGGTCACGACGGCCAGGACCCCTCGACGGTCACCTACGGTGACCTGGTGGGCGCCGTCGTCACCGAGGTCGACCAGTCGGCGGGTCACGTCATGCTGGTCGGGCACTCGGCCGGCTGCGCGGCGGCCTGGGCCGCCGCCGATCGCCGCGCGGACAAGGTGGCGTGCGTCGTGCTCGTCGGTGGCTTCCCGATCCCCAGCGGCTCACCGATCCTCGACGGTTTCGAGCCGGTCGACGGCGTCATCGCATTCCCGGGCTGGGCCGCGTTCGAGGGCCCGGACTCGGCCGATCTCGACGACGCCGCGAGGGCGGAGCTGGAGAGCCACATGACCCCCGCCCCAGGGGAGTACGCCGTCGGGATCCAGGAACTCGGTGACGACCGCCGCTACGGGCTGCCCGTGGTCAACGTCTGCACCGAGTACAGCGCGGACGAACTCCGGGGCTGGGTGGAGAAGGGGTTCCCCCCGGTTAGCGAGCTGCGCAAGCTCCGGCACGCCGGTTACGCGGATCTCGAGTCGGGGCACTGGCCCCAGATCTCGAGGGCGGAGGACCTGGCCGAGGTCATCCTCCGCGCCGCGACGGTGGTGTAACAGCGCGCGGGCGGGGCCTGACCCGGCGCAAGGCAGCCTGGCGTCCGCCGACGGCGAAACCGGACGCCCTTCCCGGCACCCCCCGCGGCCGATACCTTGGGGCGAGAACCCCAGGCCCCAGAGGAGTCACCGATGACCTACCGCCCCGAAACGCTCGCCGTCCACGCCGGCCAGGAGGCCCCGGACTCCGCCACCAACTCGCGGGCCGTGCCCATCTACCAGACCACCAGCTACGTCTTCGACGACGCACAGCACGCCGCGGACCTCTTCGCGCTCGCGCGCCCGGGCAACATCTACACCCGCCTGATGAACCCGACCCAGTCGGTGTTCGAGGCGCGGGTCAACGCGCTGGAGGGCGGCATTGGAGCGCTGGCGACCGCCTCGGGCGCCTCGGCCATCACCTACGCGGTGCTCAACCTCACCTACACCGGCGACAACATCGTGGCCCTGTCCACCCTCTACGGCGGCACCTACGCGCTGTTCGCGCACACCCTCAAGCAGTTCGGCATCGAGGCCCGGTTCGTCGACCCGGCCAAGCCGGAGGAGCTGGCGCAGCACGTCGACGAGCGAACCAAGCTGGTGTTCGGTGAGACGGTGGGCAACCCGGCCCTGAACGTCGTGGACCTGGACGCCTGGTCGGCCGCCGCGCACGAGCTCGGCCTGCCGTTCATCGTCGACAACACCGTCCCCACGCCGCACCTCACCAAGGTGTTCGACCACGGCGTCGACATCGCGGTGCACTCGGCCACCAAGTACATGGGCGGGCACGGCACGTCGCTGGGTGGCGTGCTGGTGGACTCGGGTCGATTCGACTGGGCGGCGCACGCGGACAGGTTCCCCGGCCTCACACAGCCCGATGCCGCGTACCACGGGGTGGTGTGGACCGACGCCGCCGGCCCCGCGGCCTATGTGATCCGCGCGAGGACCGTGCTGCTGCGCAACACCGGCGCCGCGATCGCCCCCATGAACTCCTTCCTGCTGCTGCAGGGCCTCGAGACGCTCCACCTGCGGATGGAGCGCCACAGCGAGAACGCCATGAAGGTGGCCGAATACCTCACCGATCACCCGAAGGTGTCCTGGGTCAACTACCCCGGCCTGGAGTCGAGCCCCACCCACGAGATCGCCACGCGCATCCTCAAGGGCGGCTTCGGCGGCCTGGTCTCGTTCGGGGTGGAAGGGGGTCGCGAGGCGGGAACGCGCCTGGTCGAGGCGCTGGAGTTGTTCAGCCACCTGGCCAACATCGGTGACGCCAAGTCCTTGGCCATCCACAACGCGTCCACCACTCACTCCCAGCTGTCCGACGAGGAACTCCGGTCTGCCGGAGTCCCCGTCGAGATGGTGCGCCTCTCGGTGGGCATCGAGCACATCGACGACATCCTGGCCGATCTGGCCCAGGCGCTGGACCGGATCTAGCGAGGTCTACGGCTGGGTCGGCGTCGTCTCCTGATGGCGCCGGTCCGCCTCGATGTCCTCCTCGGGGACCGCGTGGTCCGACGAGTGCAGGTGCTCGCCCTCGTCGGGCCCCTCGGTACCGGTGGGCCGCAGCTCGGCGTCGTCGACGGCCGCCTCATCGGCGGGCCTGGGATTCTGATCGCTCATGGGTCCTCCTTGACGTACAGAACGTGCTTGTCAGGGTAGCCTTTCCTGCGTGGACTCGCCGCGGAAACGGGTGTCGAATGGTGCCATGAGCGCCGCTGTTGCCCAGAAGGCTGTCGAGTCGGCCGAGCTGTCCGGTCGGCTGAACTGGTTGCGCGCCGGCGTGCTCGGCGCCAACGACGGGATCGTGTCCATCTCGGCGACGGTGGTGGGTGTCGCGGCCGCTACCAACACGGTCACCCCGGTCCTCCTCGCCGGTGTCGCGGCCGTCGTGGCGGGCGCCATCTCGATGGCCCTGGGGGAGTACGTCTCGGTGTCCAGCGCGGCAGACTCGCAACGCTCCCTCATCACATCCCTCAGGGCACTGCTGACCACGGACCGGCGGGCCGCCGACGACGAACTCGTCGCCGCCTACCAGCGCCAGGGGCTGACCCGGGCCACGGCCGAGCAGGTCGTCGCGGAGATCGGGGAGGGGCACGCCGTCAAGGCGCACCTGTCCCAGCGCTTCCACCTGGCCGAGGACGAGATCGTCAACCCCTGGCACGCGGCGATCGCGTCGGCGGTGGCGTTCCTCGCCGGCGCCATCCTTCCGTTCCTCACCATCCTGCTCACCCCCATCCCGATGCGGATCCCGGTGACGGTGGTCGCCGTCCTGGTCGCGTTGGCGATCACAGGTGGCGTCGGGGCCCGGCTGGGAGGCGCCCCCGTCGGCCGCGCGGTGCTGCGGGTGGTCACGGGTGGGTTGCTCGCTCTCGGCACCACCTACGCCATCGGCCTCATGCTGGGCGTCTCCGGCATCTGACGCGCAGCCCGTCCGGGCGGCGCCGGAAGAGCCTAGGGTGGCGTCATGAACTCCGAGAAGGTGGTCTTCGGCTTCTTCGTCCTCCTCGCCGCCACCCTCAACTTCGGGTACGTCACCGGCGACATCGGCAACCCGCTGCACCACAACGCCATCGAGCTGTACGCCGCCGTCGTGGTGAACCTCATCGCCACCGTGCTCAAGCTGGGGGACCGCACCCAGATGGGCGCGGTTCACCTGGCGTCCAGTCTGGTGGCCTCCATCCAGCTGCTGCTCGCGGCCGGCACCTGGATCTGGCAGACCCAGGGCCTCGGCGTCGACCCGCACGAGCTGTCAGAACAGGCGATGAGCGTGGTGGTGTCGCTTGCCCTGGGCGCGCTGCTCGCCAACGTCGTCTCCGTGGTGCTCATGGTGATCGAGACCGCCAACTTCCGGCGACGGGCCTGACCGTGCCCGTCGGCGCGTCCCCCGGGTCGCGGCTGCCCGGCACCGAGGTGCGCCGCGTCGTCGTCGCCCCGCCGCCGGCGTCTGCGTCGACCGACGCCCTGTTCATCCTCATGCGGCGCATGCGCGGCCCGCTGGTGGTGCTCATCAGCATCTTCGCCGTCGACGTCTTCGGGCTCACCCTGATGCCGGGCACCGACGCGGCGGGCGAGCCTCATCGCCTGACCATCTTCGACGCCTTCTACGTCATGAGCTACACGGCCACCACCATCGGCTTCGGGGAGCTGCCCCTCCCGTTCTCCACCGCTCAGCGGATGTGGGTCACCTTCGCCATCTACAGCTCGGTGGTGGGCTGGGCCTACGCCCTCGGCTCCCTGTTCAGCCTGTTCCAGGACCGGGCCTTCACAGAAGCCGTACGCGCCCAGCGGATCGGCCGGCAGGTCCGCCGCCTCCGCGAGCCCTTCCTCATCATCGCCGGCTACGGGCAGATGGGCAGGCGGATCGCCGACGCCCTGGACGCCCAGGGCCGACGTCTGGTGGTGGTCGATTCCGACACCCACGCCCTCGACCAGCTGGAGGGCGGGAGGCTGTCGATCGACGTTCCCGGTATCGACGGCGACGCCAGGGATCCCGGCATCCTGGCCCTCGCCGGGCTCAACCACCCCCACTGCGAGGGTGTGGTGGCCACCACGCACGACGACTCGGTCAACCTCGCGGTGGCGATGGCGGTGCAGCTGCTCCACCCCCAGGTGCCGGTGTACGCGCGCGCCAACGACCGGACAGTGGTGGCCGCGATGCGCGACTTCCAGGTCGACGGCATCATCAACCCCTTCGACCGCTACGGCGAGTACCTCGCCCTCCGCCTGGAACGTCCCGCCACCTATCAGCTGGTCTCCTGGCTGCTCGCCCCCTACGACGCGCCCCTGGGTGAGCGCGAGGCCCCGCTGCCGCCTGGGCGGTGGCTCGTGGCGGCCGACGACCACTTCGGCCCCGAGATCGCCGAGGACCTGGCCAGGACCGGCGCAGAGGTCGAGACCGTCGACCCGACCCAGGAACTGCCCCCGCTGGCGGGCGTCGTCGGGCTCGTGGCCGGCTCGACCGACGAGAACCGCAACCTCGCCCTCGCCGCCCACGCCCGCCTCGCCGACCCCCGGATCTTCATCTCCGTGCGTGCCGGCTCCGAGGCGCTGACCCCGCTGCTGACGGCATTCGACCCGGACAGCGTGTTCATCCCCTCCCGCCTGACGGCGGAGGAGGCGATCGCGAGGGTGATCACTCCCGACTTCTGGACGTTCTTCCAGTTCGCCTTCAACCAGGACGAGGCATGGTCGGCGGCGCTCCTGGACCGCCTCGTCGGACGCCAGGGCACCGGCTCGCCGACCAGCCGTCGGGTCAGCATCGACCCGGCGACGGCACCGGGCGTCGCGACCTGGCTGATCCACCACCGGCTCACCCTGGGCGACCTGCTGCGCGATCCGCACGACCGCGACCACGACCTGGGTGTGGTGCCGCTGATCCTCACCCGAGGGGAGCGCGACGAGTTCGTGCCCGGCGATGACATCGAGGTGCTCCTGGGTGACGAGATCGTGGTGGCCGGACACGACGAGGCGATGGTGGCGCTGGAACATACGCTCTTCCACGCGGGAGCGGTGGAGTATCTCGCCACAGGCACCGTCGTCCCGGAGACCTGGATCTTCCGCAGGCTCAGCCCGCGGATCCAGGACGCGTGAGGGCCGCACCCGCCGCCGTCGACCAGCCCCCGCCTGCTCCTGCAACAATGGGGGCGTGAACGGCCCCCTCGAATCCAGCGTCGGCGTCGTGGAGACGCTGTCGGCTCGTGTCTTCGACGCCGAACACCCCCTCGTTCTGCGCAGCGGCGCCACCCTGCAGCGCGTCGACGTGGCCTACGAGACCTACGGCACCCTGAACGCGGAGCGCAGCAACGCAGTGTTCATCTGCCACGCCCTCACCGGGGACGCGCACGCTGCCGGCCTGCACGCCGGTGAGACCCGGCCCGGCTGGTGGGACACGATGATCGGCCCCGGCAAACCCATCGACACCACCGTCTGGTTCGTCGTGTGCGCCAACCTCCTCGGCGGGTGCCAGGGCACCACCGGGCCCTCGTCGATCAACCCGGCCACGGGGGAGCCGTACGGCCTGGACTTCCCCCTCCTGGACATGGCCGACTTCGTCGAGGTGCACCGCGGGCTCGCGCGGCACCTCGGGATCGACCGCTGGGCGGCCGTCGTCGGTGGGTCCTTGGGCGGGATGCAGGTGCTGCAGTGGGCGATCAGCCACCCCACCGAGGTGGGCCGGGCGCTGATCTTCGCGGCGTCGTCGCGGCTCACTGCCCAGAACATCGCCTTCTCGGCCGTCGGCCGCCAGGCGATCATGCGCGACTCCCACTTCATGGACGGCAGGTTCCTCACCGCCGGCACCTCACCGCGGCGCGGTCTGTCCGTGGCGCGCATGATGGCGCACATCACCTACCTGTCCGAGGCCGCGTTCGAGGAGAAGTTCGGCCGCACGGCCCAGCGGGGGGAACTGGCCAAGAACTTCGGGGTGGACTTCGCCGTCGAGAGCTACCTGGAGCACCAGGGCGAGCGGTTCCTGTCACGCTTCGACGCCCTCAGCTACCTGTACCTGACCCGGGTCATGGACTACTTCGACCCCTTCGCCGACGAGCACGCCCTGGCCGCGCTCATCGACGACCCCGTCCGGTTCCTCATCGTGAGCTTCGACACCGACTGGCGCTTCTCGACGGCGCACTCCCGGCGCATCGTCCGGCACCTCGAGGGGGCCCGGCTGCCCACCTCCTTCCGCGAGATCCGCTCCCCCTGGGGACACGACTCGTTCCTCCTCGACGTCGCGGACTACCACGCCAGCGTCCGCGCCTACCTGGAGCGCGCTGCGGAGGAGATGGCATGAGCGACACGCTGCGACGGGACCTGTGGCTGATCACCAAGCTCATCCCGGAGGGGTCCCGCGTCCTGGACCTCGGCTGCGGCGACGGGGAACTCCTGCGCCTGCTCATGCTCAAGGGCTGCTCCGGCACCGGGGTGGACATGGACCCTGGGAACCTGGTGGCGGCGATGCGCAGCGGAGTCGACGTCATCGAGCTGGACCTCGACACCCAGCTGGGGGAGTTCGCCGACGACAGCTACGACTTCGTGGTCCTCTCCCGCACGCTGCAGACGGTGCGCCGCCCCCGCCAGGTGCTGGCGGAGATCGGCCGGATCGCCGTGCACTCGGTGGTGTCCATGCCGAACTTCGCCCACTGGCGCAACCGGGTAAGGCTGCTGTCGGGCAGGATGCCGATGTCGAAGGACCTGCCGTTCAAGTGGTACGACACCCCGAACCTTCACCACTCGTCCATCCCGGACCTCGAGCCGCTGTTCGGCGGGTTGGGCATGGAGATCGACTCACGCGTCGCTCTGGACGCAACGGGGCGGGCCCACCCGCTGGGCAACGTGGCGGCCAATCTTCTGGCCAGTTCCTCCCTGTACGTGCTGCACGCTAGGAGATGAGGGCGCGCAGCCTGGTGGCCGCCCCGCCGAGGGCCAGCGTCTCCGTCAGCTCGTCCAGCCGGGCGGAGTCGAGCGGGGCGCGCTGCAGGCCGGGCAGCGGAAGCGTGTCCACGCACGTCACCACCTCGCGGGCGCGCCCCAGGTAGTCGACGTCGGCCAGCAGCTTCCCCCGCACCGACGGTGACATCCCCGACGACGGGTCCACGGCGGCCTCGATCATCGCCTCGAGCGTGGGGTAGGCCATCACCAGGGTCGCGGCGCTCTTCTCGCCGATGCCCTTGACCCCCGGCAGGCCGTCCGACGGGTCGCCGCGGAGCACCGCGAAGTCGACATAGCGCTCCGGGCTGAGCCCGTACCTGGCCGCGAGCCACTCGCGGGTGACCAGCTCATGCTTGGCCACGCCACGGGCCACGTAGACGATGCTGGTGTCGTCGTCGACGAGCTGGAACAGGTCGCGGTCACCGGTGACGACCAGCGACGTGCCGTCGTGCTGCCGCGCGAGGGAGGCCAGCACGTCGTCGGCCTCGTGTTGGGCAACCCCGACGACGGGAATGCCAAGCGCGTCCAGGCACTCCCGGATGAGGGGCACCTGCACCGTGAGGTCGTCGTCGACGAGTTCGGCCTCGGCCCCGGGCACCTCGACGACCCGGTGGGCCTTGTAGCTGGGGAGGAGATCCACGCGCCAGTCCGGCCTCCAGTCGTCGTCCCATGCGCACACGAGCGCGTCCGGGGTGTACTGGGCGGTGAGCCGGGAGATGAAGTCCAGAGTGCCGCGCACCGCGTTGACCGGCCGGCCGTCGAGGGCCCTGAACGTGGCGGGCACGCCGAAGAACGCGCGGAAGTACAGGTATGAGGTGTCGAAGGCCATCAGCGTGCTCATCGGCTCATCCTCGCACAGCCCCGCAGCCGGGCGGCGGGTACTCTTGGGCCTCGTGATCTCCCGCCCCCCGCTGCCGGTGCCGGCCTCGCTGGCCCTGGCTGTCGCGGCCGGTCTGCTCATCGGCGCAGGGCAGGCCCCGATGGGCCTCTGGCCCGCGACGCTGGTGGGGGTGGCGCTCTTCAGCTGGCTGATGGCGGGGCAGCGGCCCAGGGCGGTGTTCGGCCTGGGCTACGTGGCCGGTCTGGCCATGAACACGCTCACGGTGTCCTGGATCTCCGTCCTCGGCGTCGGTGTGGGGGTCGCGCTGGTGGCCTTCCTGTCGCTGTGGTGGGGTGTGCTGGGAGTGGTGGTGTCGAGGCTGATGCGGCTCCGGGCCTGGCCGCTCCTGGTCCCCGCCGCCTGGGTGGCCATGGAGTACCTCTCCGGCAGGATCCCCTTCGGCGGGTTCTCCTGGGCCCGGCTCGGCTACACCACGGTCGATCAACCGATGTCCGGTCTGTTCGCGTGGGTGGGCGTGGCCGGGGTGAGCTACCTCGTGGCCGCGGTGGGCCAGCTGCTCCTGCTCGCAGCCGTGTCGAGGTCCCACAGGATCGCCGCGGCAGCGGGGGCGATCGCCGTCTTCGCCATCGGCGCGCTCGCGCACCTCAGCCCGCACGAGCAGCCCACGGACAGCGTCACGATCGCGATGGTGCAACCGGGCGTCAACCGGGCCGAGAAGGGCACCGGAACCTATGCCAGGTCCGTCACCAACAACGCGCTGAGCGAGACCGTCTTCGCTCTGGCCTCGGCACGCAGCGACGGAGAGCAGCTCGATTTCGTGCTGTGGCCCGAGAACGCCACCGACGTGGACCCGATGGCCGACGCCACCACCCGCGGCCTCGTCGAACTCTCCGCCCGACTGGCCGGCGTTCCGGTGTTCGTGGGCGCGGTCACCGACGGGCCGGTGCCCGACTCCCGCCAGACGTCGAGCATCTGGTGGGACCCGGAGGACGGGCCTGGGGACATCTACCACAAGCGGGACTTGGTCCCGTTCGGAGAGTGGATCCCGTTCCGGGACGTGCTCCTGCCCCGGCTCCCGATCCTCGAGCAGATCGGCCGGCAGTCCATCCCCGGTGAAGGGCCCGGCGTGGTCGACGCCCCCACGCAGACGTTCCAGGACCTCGCGGTGGGCACCATCATCTGCTTCGAACTGGCCTACGACGACACGAGCTACGACGTGGTCCGCGGGGGCGCCCAGGTGGTGGTGTCGCAGTCCAACACCAACACCTACGCCGGCACGTTCGAGCCCCACCAGCAGCTGGTCATCAACCGGGTCCGCGCCATGGAGCTGGGCCGCGAGGTGGCCGCCTCCACCCTCAACTCGTTGTCCGCGGTGATCGACACCCGCGGCCGCGTCGAGGCCGTCACGACGGAGTACGACGCTGGGAGCCTGATCACCACCCTCCCGCTCAGGTCCAACGTCAACCTGTCCGTGATCCTCAACCCCTGGCTCGCCTGGGCGGCGTGTGCCGCCACCCTCGTGGGCCTGGCCGCCGCTTCCGGCCGTCGCAGCGCGGCGCCCGGTAGCATGGCGACGACAGAGACCCACCAGAGAGAAGTGCCATGACCAGCCAGGACGCGCCCCGCCGGGTGCTCGTGATCATCCCGACGTACAACGAGTCCCAGAACGTCGAGAGCATCGTCACCAGGCTGCGCCGGGCGGTCCCGGAGGCGCACATTCTCATCGCCGACGACAACTCACCCGACGGCACCGGGGCCATCGCCGACAGGCTCGCCTCGACAGATGATCACATCCACGTCATGCACCGGAAGGGCAAGGAGGGGCTGGGGGCCGCCTACCTGGCCGGCTTCCACTGGGGTCTGGACCAGGGCTACGACGTGCTGGTCTCCCACGACGCGGACGGCTCGCACCAGCCCGAGGAACTGCCCAAGCTCCTGCGGGCCATCGATGACGGCGCGGACATGGTGAAGGGCTCACGCTGGGTGAAGGGCGGCTCCGTGGTCAACTGGCCCAAGTCGCGGGAGTTCATCTCGAAGGGTGGGTCGCTGTGGACGCGGCTGTGGCTCGGGATCCCGGTCAAGGACGCCACTGGAGGATTCAACGCCTACCGGGCCTCCACCCTGCGGGGCATCAGCCTCGACGAGGTGGCCTCGGCCGGCTACTGCTTCCAGATCGACCTGGTCTGGCGCGCGCTGAAGAACGGCTTCACCGTCGTCGAGGTGCCGATCGAGTTCGTCGAACGGGAGTTCGGTGACTCCAAGATGAGCCGCAACATCGTCGTCGAGGCGCTGATCCGCACCACCCTGTGGGGTGTCGACCACCGGCTCCACCAGCTCGCCGGCCTCGCCAAGTCCGCCCTCGGCGGACGCAAGGCCGGGTGACGCGCCCGATGGCCGCTCGTGCGGGGGCCGTTCAACTGGGCCTGGTCATCCTCACCGTCTTCGTCCTCGTCTTCGCCGAGATCGCCGCCATCCTCTGGGTGGCGGGGGAGATCGGCTGGTGGACCCTCGCCATCCTCCTGGCCACCACCCTGCTCGGCCTCTTCCTGCTCCAGCGCGAATGGCGCAAGGCGTGGGGGGCGCTGGCCGAGGCCCTCAGCTCCGGTCAGCTGCCGTCGGGGCGCCTTGCCGATGCCTCGCTCGTGCTGGTGGGTGGAGTGTTGCTCGTCATGCCCGGCCTCCTCACCGACGTGCTGGGCCTGCTGCTGCTCCTGCCGTTCACCAGGCCGTTCATCCGGTCCGGCATCGCGTGGTGGGCGTCCAAGGCGCTGCAGCGCTCAGGCGTGACCCCCACCGTCGTCAAGGGTGACGTGGTGCCAGACACCGAGACGCTGATCCCTCGGATCGACCCTGCAGGGTCCGGACATGCCACGATCCGCGGAGAGGTCGTCGAGGACGACCGGTCCGCGGACCGTGAGGGTGGTACGGGTCAGTAGATCCTGTCAGACTCGCGCAGCTTGGTCAGCTGCTCGTTCAGGATGTCCTCGAGCTCGGGGATGGAGCGTCGTTCACGCAGCATGTCCCAGTGGGTACGTGCCGGCTTGGATTCCTTCTCCTCGCCCACGACACCGTCGGAACGAACCGCCGTGGATCCACACTTCTTGCACTCCCACTCCGTGGGGAGATCCGCCTCGAGGGCGAACGTCACCGAGAAGTGGTGGCCCTTCGGGCAGTCGAACCCGAGCTGCCGTCGTTCGGCGAACTCGATTCCCTGCTCGTCCTCAAACGTCTTGGAGCCCAGCCCCATACCGCGCAGTGCACGATCAGCCATGTTGCCTCCTTCGTCTGCCAGCCCAACGAATCGGGGCGCCGATTCGTTCCCCAGCCGCTATCGAGTAGACCACATACCCCGGGCGCGGAGAACCTCTTTGAGCAAATCGGGCCGATCCGTGACGATCCCGTCCACGCCCCAGTCGATGAGCCGATGCATGGTGGTGGGCTCGTCGATGGTCCACACGTGGATCTTCCTGCCGGCACGATGAATGCGGGCAATGTTCTTCGGCGTGACGATGTCCATCATCACCGGACCGACGGGGTGGCTGAGCGGCACCTGGAAAACTTGCCCGCCCGCCACCACCGCGCCAGCCGACATCGCGGCCACCCCGGCCGTCGAGACCGCGGTGGGAACCTCGGGGACAAGTGCCCGGAACCGCCTGATGCTCGCGCGGGAGAAGGAGCCGACGCACACCCGCCGTTGGGCGCGATGCTTGCGGATGCTCAGCGCCAGGGGCTCCACCGCCGAGAAGTGCTTGATGTCGATGTTGAAGCTGCACGTGGGGAACGTCTCCAACAGTTCGTCGAGCGTCGGGATGGGCTCGCGCCCGCCCACCCGCAGCTTCTGCACCTCGCGCAGGGGCACCTCTCGCAGCGAGGCGGTCACGTCGGTCACCCGGGAGACGTCGTCGTCGTGGAAGGCCACGAGCCGTCCGTCGCTGGTGGCGTGCACATCGGTCTCCAGGTACCGGAACCCCAGGGCCACGGCGTTGGAGAAGGCGCGCACAGTGTTCTCGATGCCCAGGTTGGCGGTCATGAGCGCGCCTCCGCGGTGGGCCATCGGGATGAACTCAGGGGACAGGTAGTCCTCGTGCGCTCCGGCCATAGGTCCGCAGCATAACGGTCTGACTGCCTGTTTCGCCAATAGTTACTACTCTCCACCGGCGACCGTCGAGATCGGCGAACCGGCTCCCGGATGCAAGGATGTCCCCATGACCACGGTCGTCTCCATCCAGTCCGCCGTCGCGTACGGCCATGCGGGCAACTCGTCCGCCGTCTTCCCGCTCCAGCGTTCCGGCATCGACGTGTGGCCGGTCTACACCGTCAACTTCTCCAACCACACCGGATACGGCGCCTGGCGCGGCCCGCTCATCCCCTCGGCGGACGTCTGGGAGGTTGTCCAGGGCATCGACGACCGCGGCGTGCTCGGCGCCGTCGACGCGCTGCTGTGCGGGTATCAGGGCACGCCGGAGGTGGGGCGGGTGATCCTCGACACCGCGCGGCTCATCAAGGAGCGCAACCCCGGCGCGGTGTTCTGCGCCGATCCGGTGATGGGCGACGTCGACCGCGGCTTCTACGCCCGCCCCGGCATCCCCGAGTTCTGGCGCGACCATGTCGTCGAGCACGCCGACATCATGACCCCCAACCTGTTCGAGCTCGAGTTCCTCACCGGGCACCCCACCCGGACCACCGGCGACGTGCTCGCGGCGGTCGAGGAGCTCCGCGGCCGCGGTCCGGAGGTGGTGGTGGTCACATCGGTGGTGGGATCGGACGCCGCCGATGACGTGATGCGGATGATCGGCGTCGGCCCCGAGGGTGCGTGGCAGGTGGAGACGCCCGTCCTCGATCGGAAGTTCACCGGATCCGGGGACCTGACCACCGCCATGTTCCTGGCCAACTGGCTGCGCGGCCGCGACGTCGGCGCGGCGTTGGGCGTGACGGCATCCGTGGTCTATTCGGTGCTGGAGGCCACCACACGCTCCGGTCATCCCGAGCTGCGCCTGGTGGATGCGCAGTCCGACATCGTCGACCCGCGCTTCGTGTTCCAGGCCGAACCGCTGCGCTGAGCCGCCTCAGGCGTCCGTGTCGGGCGTGCCCCAGAACACGTTGATGCTGGCGCCGAGCTTGTTCAACCGCTGGGGCAGGTCCTCGTACCCGCGGTTGATCACGTAGACGTCCATCAGATTGGTGGTGCCACGGGCCGCGAGCGCGGCCAGCAGCAGGCACACGGCCGGCCTGAGCGCCGGCGGCGACTCGATCTCGCGGGCCCGCCACCTGGTGGGCCCCAGGATGAGCAGGCGGTGAGCGTCCATCAACTGGATGTTGGCGCCGAGATCCGAGAGCTTCTTCAGGTGGATCGCCCGGTTGTCGTAGACCCAGTCGTAGATCACGCTCTGGCCCGTGGCGGTGGCGCAGATGACTGCGAAGAACGGCAGGTTGTCGATGTTGAGGCCGGGGAACGGCATGGGATGGATCTTGTCCAGCGGCGCCACCAGCTCCGACGGCTTGACGGTGACGTCCACGAGGCGGGTCTTGCCGTTGCGGCTGTGGTACTCCTCGGACATCTCAAGCACCTGGCCCATCTCGTCGAGGATGGCGAACTCCACCTCGAGGAACTCGATCGGACAGCGCCGCACGGTGATCTCGGACCTGGTGACGATCCCCGCTGTGAGGAGGCTCATCGCCTCGATGGGGTCCTCGGAGATGCAGTACTCCACGTCTGCCTCGATGTGCTCCTGGCCGGTGACCGTCAGCGTGGTGGTGCCCACCCCGTCGATCTTCACCCCCAGTTGCTGCAGGTAGAAGCACAGGTCCTGCACCATGTAGTTGCCTGAGGCGTTGCGCAGCGTCGTGACCCCGGGGGTGCGGGCCGCGGCCATGATCGCGTTCTCCGTGACGGTGTCGCCGCGTTCGATCAGGGTGATGGAGCGGTGCCCCGCGGGGATCTTCTCCACGACCGCGTGGTAGTTGCCCTCGGTGGCCTCCACCGTGAGGCCCATCTTGTGCAGGGCCGACATGTGCGGGTGGACGGTGCGCGCGCCCAGGTCGCAGCCGCCGGCGTAGGGGAGGAGGAACTGGTCGAAATCGTGCATCAGCGGGCCGAGCAGCATGAGGATGCTGCGGGTCCGCTTGGCGGCGCGGGCGTCGATGGTGTGGGGAGTCAGCTCCGCGGGGCGGACGATCTCGAGGTCGTTGTCCCCGATCCAGGTCAGGTTCACCCCGATGGAGGTCAGCACCTCGCTGATGCGGTCCACCTCCTCGATCCGGGCGATCCCGCGGAGGACCGTGCGTCCCTGGTTGAGCAGGCTCGCACACAGGATGGCCATGGCGGCGTTCTTGCTGGTGCGCACGTCGATGTCCCCGGAGAGCCGGGTGGGCCCCTGGATCTCGAAGTTCACGCTGCCCTGCGTGGCGGTCTGGATCAGCGGCATCTCCAGCGCCTCGGCCAGCCGGTTGATCATACTGAGCGACAGGTTCTGCTGCCCGTTCTCGATGCGGTGGACGGCACTCTGGACCGTGCCCAGCTCGTCTGCCAGCCGCTGCTGCGACCAGCCGCGGGCCAGCCTGGCCTCGCGGATCATCCGTCCGATTGACTCGCTCGTTGCGCTCATCCGGCCAGGGTATCTCATGTGTGAGATAACGTCCCTGGATTCGTAGGCAGGGCATCGGCGCCCCGTCGACCGGGCACTAGAGTGGCTCACATGAGCTCTGAATATGACGTCGTCGTCCTCGGTGCCGGCCCCGGCGGCTACGTGTCCGCCATCCGTGCCGCCCAGCTGGGACTCAAGGTGGCCGTGATCGAGAAGCAGTACTGGGGCGGGGTGTGCCTGAACATCGGCTGCATCCCCACCAAGTCCCTCCTGCGCAACGCCGAGCTGGCCCACATCTTCACCCACGAGGCCGACACGTTCGGCATCGAGGGCGAGGTGAGTTTCAACTACGGCAAGGCGTTCAAGCGCAGCCGTCAGGTGTCCGAGCGGATGACCAAGGGCATCCACTACCTGATGAAGAAGAACAAGATCACCGAGATCGACGGCTGGGGCACGTTCATCGACGCCCACACGATCGAGGTGGCGGGCAACGACGGCCAGAAGTCGACGGTCACGTTCACCAACGCGATCATCGCGGCGGGCGCCACCACCCGCCTGCTGCCCGGAACGCAGCTCTCCGAGAACGTGGTCACCTACGAGGAGCAGATCCTCGCCGACAACGTCCCCGATTCGATCATCATCGGCGGCTCCGGCGCCATCGGCACCGAGTTCGCGTTCGTGCTCAGCCAGTTCGGGACCAAGGTCACCATCGTGGAGTACCTGGACCGCATGGTGCCCACCGAGGACGCAGAGATCTCCGCCGAACTCGCCAAGGCCTACAAGAAGCTCGGCGTCACGGTCCTGACCTCCACGAAGGTCGAGGGCATCGAGGACACCGGCTCGGGGGTCAAGGTCACCGTCAGCCCCGCCGCCGGCGGTGAGCAGCGGGTCCTCGAGGCGGACCGGTTCCTGTCCGCCATCGGCTTCGCGCCCCGCGTCGACGGCTTCGGACTCGAGAACACCGGCGTGGCGCTGACCGACCGCAAGGCCATCGGCATCGACGAGTACATGCGCACGTCGGTGCCGCACATCTACGCCATCGGGGACTGCACCGGCAAGATGATGCTCGCCCACACCGCCGAGGCCCAGGGGGTCGTGGCGGCCGAGACGATCGCCGGCGTGGAGACCCACCCGATCAACTACGACATGATCCCGCGCGCCACCTACTGCCAGCCGCAGATCGCGTCGTTCGGCTACACGGAGCAGCAGGCCCGCGACAAGGGTTACGACGTGAAGGTGGCGAAGTTCCCGTTTGCCGCGAACGGCAAGGCCTGGGGCCTCGGCGAGGGGACCGGGTTCGTGAAGGTCGTGGCGGACGCGCGCTACAACGAGCTGCTGGGCGCCCACATGATCGGCCCCGACGTCACCGAGTTGCTGCCCGAACTGACGCTGGCGCAGGCCTACGACCTCACGGCCGACGACGTCGCCCGCAACATCCACGCACATCCCACGTTGTCGGAGGCGCTCAAGGAGGCCGTCGAGGGGATCGCCGGCCACATGATCAACTACTGACCGGTCGGCGACGCGGTGCCCATCCGGGCACCGCGTTGCCTAAGGTGGTGGCATGGAGCAGCGCAACATCGGAACGTCGGACCTCCGGGTGAGCGTCGTGGGGATGGGGTGCAACAACTTCTCCCGCCCGCGGACGGCGACGCAGTCCCTGGAACAGAGCATCCAGGTGATCCACGCGGCCATCGACCAGGGGATCACGTTCTTCGACGGCGCCGACATCTACGGCGGCGTCCCCGGCCGGAGCGAGGAGTTCCTGGGCGAGGCGCTGAAGGGGCGGCGAGACGACGTGGTGCTCGCCACGAAGTTCGGTCATCAGGACTTCGAGATGCCCGGTTCCGAGGCATGGGGCCCGAAGGGGGCCAGGCGGTACGTCCGGTCCGCCGTCGAGGCGTCGCTGGTGCGGCTCAAGACCGATCGGATCGATCTGCTCCAGATGCACACCCCCGATCCCGAGACCCCGATCGAGGAGACGCTGGGCATCCTCACCGAACTGGTCGGGGAGGGGAAGGTGCGCTACATCGGGCACTCGAACTTCACCGGGGACCTTGCGCGGGAGGCGGCCGACGTCGCCCTCGCCGAGGAGTACGAGTCGTTCATCTCGGCCCAGAACGAGTACTCGCTGCTTGCCCGGGACATCGAGTACGACCTTCTCCCCGTCGCCGTCGAGCTCGGGCTCGGCGTCCTCCCGTACTTCCCCCTGGCCAACGGGCTGCTGACCGGCAAGTACACCGCCGACGGTGGTGGCGAGGGCCGGATGCGCTCCATCAAGGCCGCGCAACTGGCAGGCGTGGACTGGGATCTGCTCGAGCGCTACCGGCTGATCTGCGAGCATGCCGGTCACACGATGCTCGAGGTGACCTTCCAGTGGCTGCTCGGCCAGCCCAACATCTCCTCGGTGATCGCGGGCGCGACGCAGGTGACCCAGGTCACCCAGAACGCCGCCGCCGGGTCCACGACGGTGCCCGACGACGTGCTCGACGCCGTCGACGAGCTGTTCGCCTGACCCGCCGCTCAGTGCCCGGTCACGGTGACCGTGTGCGCCTCGTGGTCGATCTCGAACGTCACGTCGCCCCGGCGCACCTTCTCCGTGCCCGGGCGGGGTGCCGGTCCCGACGGACGGGCGACCAGGCGCACCAGTGCCCGCATGCCGGCGTCGTCAGGGATCGTCGCCACGTAGAACGCCCTCCCCTCACCGTGGGCCCGCATCGTCACCGCGGGCATCGCGTCGGTGCGCCCACCCTGGAATCGCGCGACGACCTCCGCCGCGTCCGTGACGAGCTCCTCCGCGAAGTGGGTGCCGTCGAATGATCCGAGACCACCACCGTCGACGCAGGCGCGCTGCTGTCCCGGGGCGGTGAGCGCCAGCGCGCCGAACTCGACGACCCGCACTCCGAGCAGGTCGCCGAGCTGGGTGGTGAACCCGCCGTCGCGGAACCGGTCGTGCTCGTCCACGACGTCGCTGAAGGGACCCGTCATCACCGTGCCGCCTCTGGCCACGACGGCCCTCAGCCCGTGGGCCGCCCGCTCGGTCAGCAGGTAGAGCAGCGGGGCGAAGACGGCGTCGTACCCGCTCAGATCAGCCTCGGCGTCCACGACGTCGACGAGGACGCCCTCCTCCAGCAGGGCCGCGTGCCAGCGCTGCACCTGGCCGAGGTAGTCCAGCACGACCGGATGGTCGGGCTGCTCGACGGCCCACCGGTTCTCCCAGTCGTAGACCACCGCGACCCGGGCGGTGACCCGTCCCAGCGGCGGGAGCGCACTCAGGTCGGCGCCCAGCCGGACCACCGATCGCCAGGTGCCGGTTCCCGTCCCGGCGTGAGGGAGCATCGCGGAGTGGAACTTCTCCGACCCCGCGCGGGACTGCCGCCATTGGAAGAACATCACCGCGTCCGCGCCGCGGGCGACGGCCTGCATGCTGAGGGCCGCCATCTGACCTGGCGCCTTCGGGGCGTTGCTCGGCCGCCAGTTGACGGCGTTGGTGGCCTGTTCCATCAGGAGCCACGGGGTGTCGGGCTTGAGGGAGCGGATCAGGTCCCTGGTGAACGCCGCCGCCTGCCAGGCGCGCGGATCGTTGGGGTCCGGGTAGCTGTCGTCGGCGATCACGTCGAGGTGCGGCGCCCAGCGGTGGTAGTCGAGCGGCTCGAAGGCGCCCATGAAGTTGGTCGTCACGCTCTGTTCGGCGCCCGCCTCGCGGATGATCCGCTTCTCCATGAGGAACAGATCGAGCAGCGCGTCGGAGGTGAACCGCTTGAAGTCCAGGACCCCGGCGGGGTTGAGGCTGTAGGGCGCCTTGCGCGGCGGGACGATCTCGTCGAAGCCGCCGTAGCGCTGGGACCAGAACTGGGTGCCCCAGGCCTCGTTGAGCGCGTCGATGTGCCCATAGCGCTCCGCGAGCCAGACCCGGAAGGCCCGCGCCGCGTTGTCGGAGTAGTCCGCCGGCAGATGGCAGCCGAACTCGTTGTTCACGTGCCACATCCGCACCGCCGGATGGGACGCGTAGCGGCCGGCGATCGCGGTCACCAGCTCGCCCGCCAGGCGGCGGTAGTCCGGGGAGGTGGGGGAGTAGGCCTGGCGGCTGCCGTGCCAGAACCGGCTGCCGTCGCGGTCCTCCGGGAACATCCCCGGGTAACGCATCCCCGCCCACGGCGGCGGCGAGGCGGTCGCGGTGGCCAGGCACGCGCCGATCCCGTTGTCGTGCAGGAGGTCCAGGACCGTGTCAAGCCAGTCGAAGTCGAAGACGCCCTCCGCCGGCTGGATCCTCGCCCAGGCGAAGATCCCGACGCTGACCAGGTTCACGCCGGCCTCCCGCATCAGGCGGGCATCCTCCGCCCACACCTCCTCGGGCCACTGTTCCGGGTTGTAGTCGCCGCCGTAATACATCGCCATCGTCCTTGATCGTGTCTCCGGCCCTGACAAGCCGCTCGGGCCCAGGATAGGGGAGTTGGCTCCCGACGACCCGGAGCCCTCCCCGCGGCGCTAGTGTGCGGAGCACATCGACATCCGAAGGAGCATGTGTGATGCAGATTCTCGCCCCGTGCGCAGGCCGGGTCATCGACATGGTCGACGTCCCAGACCCGGTGTTCAGCGCCCAGACCGTCGGTCCGGGCGTCGGGATCGAGCCCGACGGTGGGCGGCAGGTCGTCGTCGCGCCCGCGGACGGCCACCTGCTGAAGGTGAGCCCCCACGCCTTCATCCTCCTCGTCGACGGCGAGACCGGGATCCTGGTGCACATCGGCATCAACACGGTCAAGCTGGCGGGCGAGGGCTTCGAGGTGCTCGCGGCCCAGGGCGGCGACGTGACGGCCGGGACGCCGATCGTCGCCTGGGACCCGGACACGGTGACGGCCCCGGGGATGAAGCGGACCGTCGTGGTGGTCGTCATGGACGGCGCGCCAGACTCCGTCAGCACCGACGCCGTGGGACGCGCCGTCGCCGCGGGCGAGGCGCTCTTCACCTGCTGAGGGCTTGGGTCAGCCGGTGAACGCAACGACGTTGTTGAACACCCACATCCACTCGAGACGATACGAGCCGTCCCGGAACACGGGGACGCGCGCCCAGATGAACGATCTGCACCCGTTGGATCCCGTCCAGTCGTCGGCGCAGGACGTCCTCCACTGACGGCCGCCTGACGTGAACGACCCGCTGACGGCCAGGGGATTGCCTCCCCAGGCCGCCCGCGGAGCGGGCAGGTAGGACAGGTTGTTGAACACCCACGCGTCGCGAGTGGTCCAGCCCCGGCCGGACTGGACGGCCTCGGTGGCCCAGATGTAGGCGAAGCAGCGCTCGAGCTCGGCGGTGTACTCCTCGCACCGCGTGAACCACCTTCGTCCACCCGAGGTGGCGTAGCCAGGGTTGTAGTAGACGCCCTCCGGCCTCGGCGCCGTGGATGTCTCCGGAACCGCCGGGGGAGCAGGAGCCGGCTGATCGGCCGCGTTGGTGAGGTGGGCCGCATAGCCGATCGGCAGCCATTCGGTCAGCGCCCACGGGAACTTGTCCTTGGTCAGGTTGTTGATCCTGGACGCCAGCTCGGGGTCGGACTTCCAGGGATTGACCCCATTGCCCATCCCGTAGGGGCTCTCGAAGTTGAGCGCCATCACGAAGGTGTTCTTGTCGGAGACGATGCCGCCGTACTTCTGGACGGCGCGCATGACCGCGGCCATCGTGGGGTCGATGCCGTTGGCCTTGACGTAGGCCTCGACGTCGAAGGCCTTGGGAAAGGTGAACACCTGGCCCGCGGCCGGGGCGTCGGGATACGCCGCGGGGTCCAGCCCGCCGTCGGTCTGCTTGGCGGGGAACGAGATGACGCCGCGCTGGTAGTCCGGGAACGTCAACGAGACCATGTGGCCGATCTCACCACGGCGAACCTCCTCCGCGCCGATCTGCGTGAGTTCGTTGCTGATGCCGATGACCGAGTTGGAGCCTGTGAGATAGCCCAACCAGTAGTTGTCGGCCCCTGCCGAGCGGGTCTCGGGGTCCCCGTACCAGTAGCCGGAGGCGGCGAAGTGCCATTCGCTCAGGTCCGGCCCCGCCTTGACGGCGTTGTAGTAGCCGCGCATGATGCCGGTCGCCACGTCGAAGGTGGCGAACGCCCGGTCCCCGCCGTCCGAGGCGCGGGCCCATGAGGGGATCGGCAGCCGCCCGGTGGTCACCGCCTTGAGACGGGGGAAGTTCACCACGCGCGCATCGGTCGAGGCGAACACGGCGAACTCCTGGTACGGATTGGAGGAGTCCACGGTGTAGATCGGGATGTTGTCGTGAGCGTGGACGCCGTCGCCCACGTTGGCGCCCATCCTCAGCCACGGATCGAACGTGTCGGGCAGGTACATCCGGGGGAGGGCGTCGGAGACGAACGTCGCGATCGCCGCCGAGTTCGCGGCCCGAGGCGCGTCCCCGATCAACCTGGTGGCGAAGGTCCCCCGCGCGACGTAGTGATCAGGATGCAGCGGGGACCACCCCTGAATCGAGGCGAGGTCCGCCGCGGTCTTCGAGGGGTCGACCCCCGCCACCACGGGACGGCCCGAATCGTCAGGAGTGGAGAAGCAGTGCGGCCCCGCCGCGATCACTCCCGCGGTGGGGGCGTAGGGGAAACCGTTGTAGACGCAGCCCCGGGCTTCGTCGAGGCCGCTGGGGATGCCCACCGTCTCGGCACCCGCCGGGGCGGGGAGAGAGCCCAGGGCCAGCAGCAGGGCCGCCAGAACCAGTGCTGGGGCGGTCGCGGATTTCCTGTTCACGAGCCCTCAAGGTAGACCTGAGGCGAGGGACCCCGAGCCGTCTACCCCGACCCTCATCGGAGGTCTGGCCGATGGTGAATGCAGCCCGCACCCGAAGGTGAGTGGCCGCCGCCCCGTGCCGGGCCCGCCGACGGCGGCGATGGGCGCGGGTCGATAGGCTCGCCGGAGTGAGCCGCCCCCATCCCGTCGTCCTGGTGCTGATCGCCATCGCATCGGTGCAGTTCGGGGCGGCACTGGCCAAGGGCGTGTTCGACGCCGCGCATCCGGCCACGCTGGCCTTCCTCCGCGGCTCCGTCGCCAGCCTGATCTTCCTGCTCATCGCCCGCCCCCGCCTCGGGGGCCGGTCACGTGGAGACTGGCTGGTCGCGGCCGGCTACGGGCTGTGCCTCTCCGGGATGAACCTGCTCATCTACCTCAGCTTCGCCCGGATCCCCATCGGCCTCGCCGTCACCCTCGAGTTCGTCGGCCCCCTGGCCTTGGCGGTGCTGGGCTCGCGCAGGGCGGTGGACCTGATCTGGGTGGCGTTGGCCGCCGTCGGCGTCGTGCTGCTGGGGTCCGGCCCCACGGTCCCGGACCTGATCGGCATGGCCCTGGCGCTGGGGGCGGGCGCCCTGTGGGCCTGCTACATCGTGCTGGCGGGGCCGCTCGGCCGGCGATGGGAGGGGACCAGCGGCCTGACGGTGGGCTCACTGATCGGAGCGGTCACGCTCGCCGGCCCCGGCCTCGCCCTGGCCGACGGTGCGCTGGCAGACCCGAGGGTGCTCGGTGTCATCTCTCTGGTGGCCCTCCTGAGCACGGTCATCCCGTACGGCCTCGAGCTGCGGGCCCGGCGCAGCATCGCCGCCGGAACGTTCGGCATCCTGATGAGCCTCGAGCCGGCCGCGGCCGCCCTCTTCGCCTGGGTGGTGCTGGGAGAATTGCTCCATCCGGTCGAGTGGCTGGCGATGGCGGCCGTCATCGCCGCGTCGATCGGGGCCATCCGCACCGCCCGAAGGGAGACCCATGGCCAGGACGCACGGAGCCACCCCGGCGCTGAAGGCGCTTGACGCGGCGGGGGTGACGTACCGCGTCCACGAGTACGAGCACGACCCGCGATCCACCAACTTCGGGATGGAGGCCGCCGCCGCCCTCGGCGTCCCGGCGGCGCGGGTCTTCAAGACCCTGCTGGCCTCCGACGGCCGCGCCCTGGTGGTGGGCATCGTGCCCGTGGACCGGACACTCGACCTCAAGGCCCTCGCCACCCACGTCGGGGTGAAGCGCCTGGTCATGGCCGAGCCCGCCGTGGCGGAGCGCAGCACGGGGATGGTCGTGGGCGGGATCAGCCCCGTCGGCCAGAAGCGAGCCCTGCCCACGGTGCTCGACGAGTCCGCGATGGGTCACGACACGGTGCTGGTCTCGGGCGGCCGCCGGGGCCTGGACGTCGAGCTCGCCGCGCACGACCTGGTCAGGCTCACCCGGGCCACCGTCGGCCCCATCGCCGCCGGGTAGTCTCGCGGCATGACCGAGAACCTCACGTTGACGAAGAACGCCGCCGCCAACCGCTACGAGCTCTTTCAGGGCCATGAGCTCATCGGCCTGATCGACTACCGCACCGACAGCGGCGTCGTGGACATGTACCACACAGAGGTCGACCCGGCCCACGGCGGCAACGGGCACGGCAACCGCATCGTCGAGTTCGCGCTCTCCGACGCCCGCGAGGCTGGGCTCAAGGTCCGCCCCACCTGTCCCTTCATCGCGAAGTACATCCACCGGCATGAGGACTTCTGGGATCTTCGCGCCTGAGCAAGCCCTGAGATGACGGCCACGGCGCGGAGGGGCAGAATGGGCGTCAGCCAACCGCACCGACACACCCCAGGGAGCCCCGATGAGTGGAGCCATCACCGTCCGCCGCAACAATGACGCGGAACAGGTGACGCTGACCACCACCATGACGGGCCTTGACCTGTTCGGTGAGGATCGCAGCGTCGTCGCCATGCGCGTGGGGGGTGAGCTGCGCGACCTCGCACGCGAACTCGCCGCCGGGGACGAGGTCGAGCCCGTCCTCATCGACAGCCCCGACGGTCTCAGCATCCTGCGTCACTCGGCGGGCCACGTCACGGCGCAGGCCATCCAGGGGCTCTTCTCCGAGGCCAGGCTGGGCATCGGCCCGCCGATCACCGACGGCTTCTACTACGACTTCGCGACGGCGCCGCTCACCCCTGAGGACCTGAAGTCCGTCGAGAGGGCCATGGGCCAGATCGTCAAGGAGCGGCAGCGTTTCGTGCGCAGGGTGGTCACCGACGACGAGGCACGCGCCGAGCTCGCCGCCGAGCCGTTCAAGCTCGAACTCGTCGCGGACAAGGCGTCATCATCGGCCGATGACGGTTCCAGCGTGGAGGTGGGGGCCGGCGAGCTCACCATCTACGACAACGTGCGGCGCGACGGCACCGTGGCCTGGAAGGACCTCTGCCGCGGCCCGCACGTCCCCCACACCGGCTACCTCGGCAACGGGTGGGCCCTGACCCGCACGTCCGCCGCCTACTGGCGCGGGGACCAGCGCAACGCGGGACTGCAACGGGTGTACGGCACCGCCTGGCCCACCAAGGACGCCCTTCAGGCGTACCGGATGCGCCTCGAGGAGGCGGCGAAGCGGGACCACCGCAAGCTGGGCGTCGAGCTGGACCTGTTCAGCTTCCACGAGATCGTCGGCTCCGGGCTTCCGCTGTTCCATCCCCGCGGAGGCGTCATCAAGCGCGAGATGGAGGACTACGTCCGCGCCCGTCACATCGAGGAGGGCTTCGACTACGTCGGCACCCCCCACATCGCCAAGGAGGAGCTCTTCTACACCTCCGGGCACCTGCCGTACTACGCCGAGGGCATGTTCCCGCCCCTTCTGGAGGACGCCGAGCGCGACGAGCACGGCAACGTCGTCCGCGGTGGACAGGCCTACCGCCTCAAGGCGATGAACTGCCCCATGCACAACCTCATCTTTGCCTCCCGTGGTCGCTCCTACCGCGACCTCCCGCTGCGCTTCTTCGAGTTCGGGACCGTGTACCGCGACGAGAAGTCAGGCGTGGTCCAGGGTCTGACCCGGGTGCGGTCCATCACGCAGGACGACTCCCACAGCTACTGCGCCAAGGAGCAGGCGCCCGACGAGGTGCGCCACCTCCTCAGGTTCGTGCTGTCCCTGCTCAACGACTTCGGCCTGACCGACGTGGTGCTCGAGGTCTCCACCCGCGACGAGGACGGCAAGAAGAAGGACAAGTTCATCGGCTCCGACGAGCAATGGGCAGAGGCCACCGCCATCCTGGACGCGATCGCCCTGGAGTCCGGGCTGCCCGTGGTCGCCGACCCCGGCGGCGCCGCCTACTACGGCCCCAAGATCTCGATCCAGGCCAAGGACGCCATCGGCCGGACCTGGCAGATGTCGACCATCCAGTACGACTTCAACCAGCCCGAGCGCTTCGAGCTGGAGTACACGGCCCCGGACGGCAGCCGTCAGCAGCCGGTGATGATCCACTCGGCGAAGTTCGGCTCGATCGAGAGGTTCATGGGCGTGCTCATCGAGCACTACGCCGGCGCCTTCCCTGCCTGGCTCTCGCCCGTGCAGGTCATCGCCATCCCGGTGGCAGCCGAGTTCGACGCCTACCTGGCAGACATCGTCGCGCAGCTCCGCTCGAAGGGCGTGCGGGTGGACTTCGACGATTCCGACGACCGCTTCGGGAAGAAGATCCGCAATGCCTCGAAGGAGAAGGCGCCCTTCGTCCTGATCGCCGGCGGCGACGACCGCGACTCCGGATCCGTGTCCTTCCGCTTCCGCGACGGCTCCCAGCGCAACGGGGTGCCCGCCGCCGAGGCGGTGGCCACCATCGTCGAGTTCATCGCCTCACGCTCGAACGCGTCCCCGACGGCCGATGCCTGAGGCGGAGACGAGCGACGACTTCGCCGGGGTCCCCGACGCCTTCCAACGGCTCTGGACCCCGCACCGGATGGTCTACATCAAGGGCGACGGCAAGCCCAAGCACGACCATGAGTGCCCGTTCTGCGCCTCGCCGCGCCGCGACGACGCCGACGGGCTCATCGTCGCGCGCGGCGAGCACGCCTACGTGGTGATGAACCTGTTCCCCTACGCGCCCGGGCACCTGCTCGTCTGCCCGTACCGGCACGTGGCCGACTACACCGACCTGACGCGGGAGGAGGCCACGGACGTGGCCGCGCTCACGCAGAGGGCGATGACGGTGGTGCGTCAGGTGTCGCGGCCGGACGGGTTCAACATCGGCATCAACCAGGGGGCGGTGGCGGGCGCCGGCATCGGGATGCACCTGCACCAGCACATCGTCCCGAGGTGGTCGGGCGACATGAACTTTCTGCCGATCGTCGCCCAGACCCGTGCGTTGCCCCAGCTGATCGGCGAGGCCAGGTCGTTGCTGGCCGAGGCCTGGCACGCCTGACGTGGGGATGAGCGGCGCCCTCTGGGCCGTCGGGGCACGGCTCCCGCGCCCCTGGGGCGACGCGCTGGCCCGTGGCATCGCACCGGTGGCGGCGCTGCTGCCGCTGAAGGGCGTTGCGGCCTGGGAGACCACGATCGAACGTGCGACAGGGCGCCGGCCGACCGGGCGGCAGCGGCGCCTCCTCGTCGAGAACTGGCTCCGCAACACCCTGTGGTCCCTCCGCCTGGCCCGATGGTCGGACGGCGAGGTGCTCGCCACCATCGACGTGAGCGCCGAGGACGAGGCCAAGCTGCATTCGTCGCTGGCGGGCCCCGGCCTGGTGGTCGCCCTCCCGCACATGGGTTCGTGGGACTTCGCCGGAGCGTGGGCCGCCCGCGTGGGCATCCGGGTGGTCAGCGTCGCCGAACGCCTGCCCGACGGGCTGTTCGAGCGGTTCCGCGACGCCCGTCGCGGCATGGGGATGGAGATCTACGCCGTTGACCGGCCCGAGCTCATGGCGGCGCTCGCCGAGGACGTGCGTGCCGGGCGGCTGGTGTGCCTGTTGAGCGACCGGGACCTCTCCTCGCGCGGCGTGAAGGTGCCATGGCCGGGCTCGGGGCTGGTCAGCGTGCCCGCCGGGCCCGCGCTGCTGGCCCGCCGGACCGGCGCCGACCTCCGTGTGGTCACCACGGCCTTCCACGGGAACCGGCTGCGGCTGGAGGTGTCCGACCCGGTCGCGGGGGAGGATCCCGAGGCGATGATGCGCGGCGTGGTGGACCGGTTCGCGGCCGCCGTGCGGCGCAGCCCCGAGAACTGGCTGATGCTTCGCCGGGTGTTCCTGTGACGCTGAAGGTGGCCCTGGTGTGCCCCTACTCGCTCGACCGGCCCGGGGGAGTGGCGACGCACGTCCTCGGCCTTGCCCGGTGGCTCCAGGATGAGGGCCACCGCCCCGTCGTCGTGGCCCCCGGGACGGTCCACCGGGACCGGGGTGTGCCGGTCACGCTGCTCGGGGCCCCGCGGGATTTCCGCTTCAACGGCTCGGTGGCGCAGCTGGCAGTCGGTCCCAGCCAGTCCCGCCTGGCTGCCGCAGCGGTGGAGGGGGCCGACGTGGTCCACGTCCACGAGCCCCTCACGCCCGGGGCCGCGTTCGCCGCGGCGCGCGCCGCCCGCGCGCTGGTCGTCACTCACCACGCATCCTTCGACCCCTGGCCCCTCGCCGCGCTCGTCCGGCCGCGGGCCGCGCTGCTCCCGGACCGGATCTCCATCGCCGTCTCGAAGGCCGCCGCCGCCACGGCGCGGGCCCTGACTGGCGTCGACGCCGTCGTCATCCCCAACGCCATCGCGGCGCCCGGTGCGTCGGGCCGGCGGCTCGGCAGGCCGACCGTCGCATTCCTCGGTCGCCTCGACGAACCCCGCAAGGGGTACCCGCTCTTCCAGGCGTTGGCGCGCCGCGTGCCGGAGGCGGACTTCGTGGCCGTCGGTCCCGGCGGCCACGGCGACCCTGTCGTCCACGAGTTCGGCCAGCTCGACGACGACGACAAGGCCCGCATGCTCCACTCCGCCAGCGTCCTGGTGGCCCCCAACCGGTACGGGGAGAGCTTCGGGATGATCCTGGTCGAGGGGCTCGCCCACGGGTGCGCCGTCGTCGCCTCGGACCTCCCCGCCTTCCGCGACGTCGTGGACCACCCGGGGTTCGTGTCCTGGTTCCCGGTCGACGACGAGGCCTCCGCCCGTGCCGCCCTGCTCCGCAGGCTCGCCGACCCCGTCGATCCGCTCGCCGCGCGCCGCCTCGTCGAGCGCTACACGTGGCCGGTCGTCGGGCCGCAGATCGCCGCCGCCTACCGGCGCGTGGCGGCGCGGCGCAACGGGGCTGACGTAGGCTGAGTGCGTGACCAGTTCGCCCGTGGTCCCCGATTGGGACACCGACGCCGTCCTCACGGTGCCCAACGTCCTGTCGTTCATCCGTCTCCTCGGCATCCCGGTGTTCTGCTGGCTGATCCTGGACGGGCAGGACGTGGCGGCGGTCATCATGCTGGCCGTGTTCGGCGTGACCGACTGGTTCGACGGCTACCTCGCCCGCAGGCTGAAGCAGCGAAGCCGGCTGGGCACCCGCCTGGACCCCATCGCCGACCGGCTCTACATCCTGGCCGCGGTGGTGGTCCTCCTCGTCCGCGGGATCGTCCCGTGGTGGTTCGTGGTCATCCTGGTGGCCCGCGACGTGATGCTCGCGGCGCTGATTCCGGCTCTGCGGCGCCACGGGATGCTGGCCCTGCCGGTCAACATCGTGGGCAAGGCCGGCACCATGCTGCTCCTGCTGGCGCTCCCGTTGATCCTGCTGGGCTCTCCCACCTCCCTCGACCTGGCCTGGGCCCACTACGCGGGCTGGGTCCTCGGCTCGCTCGGTGCCCTCGTCTACTGGGCGGCCGGCCTGCTCTACGTCCGCGAGACCGTGCGGCTGCAGCGGAGCGCTCAGTGAGGCGTCCCGACGCCAGCATGAGCCTGCTCACCGACCTCCAGGAGGGTGCGCTCGAGCCCGAATACCGGCTGCAGACGAGCCCCCAGGTGGGACGCGGGCGGCTCCTGGTCGGCGTGGCGCTCGTCGCCGTCCTCCTCACCGTCGCCGTTCTCCAGACCACCCGGGGGGCCGGGGCCGCCGCCACCCAGCGCTCCGAACTCCTGGACCGGGTGGCCGCAGCCAGGGCCCGCCAGGACGAGCTGACCAGCCAGTCGGCGCAGCTCGAGGCGGAGGTCCGCGAGCTTGCAGGGGGCGCGCTCGGCTCCCCCGAGGACCGGCAACGGCTCGCCGAGGCGGAACTGGCCGCCGGCACCCTGCCCGTGACGGGTCCCGGGATCGTCGTCACGGTGGACGACGCGCCCGCCGCGACACAGGCCAAGGGCCTCGTGCTCGACAGCGACCTGAGCCGCCTCGTCAACGGGCTGTGGCAGGCCGGCGCCGAAGCCGTGTCCATCAACGGGAGGCGGCTGAGCGCCTTGACCCCGATCCGGGCGGCCGGGGCGGCCATCACTGTGGACTTCGTCTCCCTCAGCCCTCCCTACCGCCTTGAGGTCATCGGGGACCCGGGCACGCTCCCGGCCCGGTTCAACGAGACCCCGGCCGCCGCCTGGTGGCAGTTCCTCACCATGAACTACGGGCTCACCATGGAGATCGAGGCGTCCGACGGTGACCTCGACCTCCCGGCGGATCCCGGCATGGCCATCCGCCACGCCACGACCAGCGACGAGGAGAACTGACGTGTTCGCAATCCTGGGCCTGGTGGCCGGCGTCGTGGTGGGTCTGCTCCTGCAGCCCACCCTTCCTCCCGTCCTGGTCCCGTACCTCCCCATCGCCATCGTGGCCGCGTTCGACGCCATCCTCGGTGCCACCCGCGCCTACCTGGACGGGATCTTCTCGGACCGGGTGTTCCTGGTGTCCTTCCTGTCGAACGTGGTGATCGCAGGACTCATCGTCTTCGTCGGGGACCAGATCGGGGTCGGATCGCAGCTGTCGACCGGCGTCGTCGTCGTCCTCGGGATCCGCATCTTCACCAACGCCGCCGCCATCCGACGGGCGCTGCTCCATGCCTGAGCCGAGGCGCGCCACCCCCCGTCGCCCCCCGGGGGCCCTGCTGAAGGCCTTCTTCCGGCCCAGCCGGGGCCAGTTCGCCGTCGGCGTGGCCCTGTTCCTCACCGCGCTGATCGTGGTGGTGACGCTGCGCTCCCAGGCGAACCAGCCCGAGTTCGCCAACGTGCGCCAGGCTGACCTCATCCAGCTGCTGGACAACGTGACCGCGGAGACCCGACGGCTCGAGGACGAGGTGCGCGACCTCGAGCAGGCACGCTCCGAACTCCTGAGCGGGGCGGACCGCGACGAGGCCGCGCGGGCCGAGGCGGCCCGGCGGCTGGAGGAGGCACAGATCATCGCCGGCACGGTGCCGGTCAGCGGCCCGGGAGTGCGCATCGAGATAGACGACCCGCAGGGCCGGGTCAGTGCCGAGCTGCTGCTCGACGCCGTCGAGGAGCTGCGCGATGCGGGCGCAGAGGTCATCGAGCTCAACGACACCGTGCGTCTGGTGATGCGGTCCTGGTTCGGCACCGATCAGGCGGGCATACTCACCGCCGACGGGGTCACCCTCGAGGCCCCCTACCTCATCGAGGCCATCGGGGACCCCGCCACCCTCGAGGCGGGCGCGCGCTTCCGTGGCGGCCTCGTCAGCGAGGTGGAGGGCGAGCGCGTGGGTGGGCGGGTCACCATCACCCAGGAGGAGTCCGTCGCGATCGACTCCGTGGCCACCCCGGGGGAGAACGAGTTCGCCAGACCGCGGTAACGCAGTTGATAGCGGGTGATAAGTTCCTCAGGTAGCGTAGAAGTCCCAAGCGCCCCGTCGATGACGAACCAGGAGTGTTGACTCATGAAGTGCCGACAGTGTGGATCTGACAGCTCATCGGAGGCGCGGTTCTGCAGTGTGTGCGGGGCCCCCCTGGCAGACCCGACGGGTGACACCACGACGATGATCCCGGTCACCGCAGACGACCGGCCCGTGGTCGAGCTGACGGACCAGGAGCGGGCGGAGGCCAAGACGCTCGCCGCGGGCAACGCCCTTCTGGTGGTCAACCGCGGCCCGGGTGATTCGAGCAGGTTCCTCATCGACAACGACATCACCAACGTGGGCAGGCATCCGGAGTCGGACATCTTCCTCGACGACATCACCGTGTCGCGGCATCACGCGAAGTTCGTGCGCAGCGCCGGCAAGCTCTACCTGGAGGACCTGGGCAGCCTCAACGGCACCTACGTCAACCGCACTCTGCTCGACGGGCGGACGGTGCTCCGCGAGGGCGACGAGATCCAGATCGGGAAGTACCGCGCCACGATCTCGCTGAGTGAGCCCGGTCTGAGCTGATGCCTGGCGCGGCGCGCACCATCGGCCGCGTACTGGAGATGATCCGGGCGGAGTTCCCGGACATCTCCGTATCCAAGCTGAGGTATCTCGAGACGGAGGGTCTGATTTCTCCGGACCGTCAGCAGCCCTCGGGTTACCGGCGGTTCAGCCAGGAGGACGTCGACCGGCTGCTCTACGTGCTGCGCGCGCAGCGTGACCGCTACCTCCCGCTCAAGGTCATCCGCGAGGAACTCGACGCACTCGACCGCGGGGAACAGCCCGCATCGCTCGCCACCCCGTCGTCCACCGACGACGAGCCGGCCTCCGAACCCCGCCAGGCGGCCCGCGTCTCCGCCGCGCAGGGGCTGTTGACGCGTCGGCAGGTCCTGGCCGAATCGGGACTCGGCGAGGCGTCGCTGATCCATCTCGAGCGCCTCAAGATCATTCAGCCGCGCCGAGGGTCCCAGCTCTACGGCCGCGAGGCGGTGGCCCTGGCTGTCTCGGCGAAGAAGCTGGTCAGCTACGGCGTGGACCTCCGGCAACTCAGGGTGATGCAGCAGGCGGCGGCGATGGAGGCGGCCGTCGTCGAACAGGCGCTCGACCAGTACCGGCGCCGGTCGGGACCCCCCCAGGAGGTCGTCGTCGACCTCTACCGGGTTGTCATGCAGGCCCACGCAGCCCTCCTCCACGGCCAGATCCACTGAGTAGGCTGAGCCCATGATCGGTCTCGACGTCCTCGGCATCCGCCTCATCTCGCCGGACGAGCCGGCGGTGCTCCTGCTGCAGGAGCAGGGCGGGTCGCGGTGCCTGCCCATCTGGGTCGGCAACATCGAGGCCGCGGCGATCGCCAGCGGCCTTGACGGCACGGCTGCCGCCCGGCCCCTCACCCACGACCTCCTCGCGACCCTGCTCCCGATGATCGCGCCCGACGGGGGCGTGGTCGTCGTGACCGGCATGGAGGAGGGGGTCTACCGGGCAGAGCTGCGGCTCGGAGAGCACGTCGTCGACGCGAGGCCGAGCGACTGCGTCGCCGTGGCGGTACGCCTGGGGTGGACCATCCAGTGCCCGGCCGCCCTCATGGATGAAGTAGGGGTTGAGGTTGAGGCCGCCCAGACCGACGAGGTTGAGGCCTTCCGGGCGTTCCTCGACAGCGTCAACGCCGACGACTTCGAAGACGAATAATGCCTGGTCAGACCCCATTCGAGGGATTCGACACCGGCCCCGGAGCGGGCCACGGCCGGCCGCGCCCGCGAACTTTCTCCGGCATGCTCGAGCGTGTCGTCCCGCTCTCGACGCGCACCCGATTAGCGTCGGGTCTGCCGGTGCACCAACGCCGCGGAAGAAGTGAGGGAACGTGACTGAGACGCCAGAGGCTGAGCCGCTTCAAGCCCTGCTCTTCGACGGCGACTTCGCGCCCGTGCCCAGCGACACCGGCTACCGCGGCCCGATCGCCCATCGCGTGGCCGGCATCACCTACCGGCAGCTCGACTACTGGGCCCGCACCGGGCTGGTGGTCCCGTCCATCCGCAACGCTGAGGGCTCCGGGACCCAACGCCTGTACTCCTTCCGCGACATTCTGCTGCTGCGCGTGGTCAAGCGGTTCCTGGACATCGGCATCTCCCTGCAGCAGATCCGGGTGGCCATCGATCACCTGCACGCCCGCGGCGTCGACGACCTGACCGAGCTCACGCTCGTCAGCGACGGGTTCAGCGTCTACGAGGTGACCTCAGCCAACGAGCTGTTCGACCTGAGCCGCGGTGGTCAGGGCATGTTCATGATCTCCGTCAGCAGCGTCTGGCGGGAGCTGGAGGGCACCCTGGCCGCGCTCCCCGGCGAGCGCACGGCCGAGACCCTGGACCCCTCTGATGAGCTCGCGGCCCGACGGCGGACGCGAGCCGTCTGAAGCCTCCCGGCGCAGCGTAGCCGCCGGTAAGGTCTCGTCCGTGAAGGACTGGATCGCCAGGGTGATGCAGCGGCCTGTGGTTGCCCACGCCATGGCCGCGATGAACCGCTACAACAAGCGTCTGGGGCCGCAGTTCGCGGCCGGCATCACCTACTTCTCCGTGCTCTCCATGGTGCCCATCGTCATGTTCGCCTTCTCGATGCTGGGCATGACGCTCACCGTGCTGCGCCCAGACCTGCTCGACCAGGTAAAGGATCTCCTGGATGCCGAGCTCGGGGCCACGGACCTCTCGAAGAGCCTCGGGAAGGTCGTGGATCACGCCTTCAAGAACTGGGCTTCGGTGGCGAGCGTGGCCGTCGTCACGGCGGCCTACTCCGGCTCGAACTGGGTGGGCAACCTCAAGCGCGCCGTCCGGGTGATGTGGTCGGAGAAGTTCGCCGACGCGGCACGGAGGGGCAACTTCTTCGTCGAGATCGCGCTCAATCTGGTGATCTTCCTCGGGCTCCTCGTGTGCGTGGGGGTGAGCCTCGGCGTGGCCTCCGTGGGGGGCGGATTCTCCAGGCAGGTCATCGAGTGGCTGGGCTGGAGCCATCTTCCCGGGATCGAGTTCCTCTTCCAGGCCGTGAGCGTCGTGCTCACGCTCCTGGCCAGCTGGATCCTCATCGCCTTCCTGTTCGTGGCGATGCCCCGGAAGCGGGCGAGGCCCCGCGTCTGGCTGATCGGGACCCTGATCGGCGCGGTCCTCATCACGGCGCTCCAGCAGGTGGCGGGACGTCTCGTGGGCCTGTTCTCCAACAATCCCGCCTCGGCCATCTTCGGCCCCGTCATCGTCCTGATGCTGGTGTTGAATCTGCTCGCCACCATCATCCTCATGTCCGCCGCCTGGATCGGCACAGACGAGGTGTGGGCGGCAGAGCTTGCCACGAGCCACGCCGGGCGGACCTCCGAGGTGACCGACCACGCCGGGATCGACCTCGCGGAGGAGACCGTGGCGGCGTCGCATCAGGCCTCACGCAGGTGGGCGGCCACCAGGAGCCTCGACGATCTACGCCGGGCGGATCCGGTCACCCTGCCGCCACCGGATCCGGCGCGGCCGGTCCGGCAGGACGTGGCGGCACGGAGCGTCCGGATCGGGACCCGGCTGGGCTACGGCGTCGGCGCGGCCACGGGGCTCGGTCTCGGCGCGTTGCTGGCCGGGGTGGTCCGCGGGCTCAGGCGTCGCTGAACCCCACCACCAGCGAGCCCTCCGGCGGCACCGTCACCGGCCGCGACACGCCGTCGTGGACGAGGGCATAGGTGCCCGCGGCCGCCGGAGTGAGGGCTCGGAGAGTCAGCCTGTGCGGGCGCCGGTCGCGCCACTCGAGGTCCACGGCGACGCCGGGCCTGGCCACCAGCCCGGTGACCTCGCCGTCGTCCAGGTGCGGGGGGAGCGCCGGCAGCAGGTCGATCCGGCCGGGGCGGTGACTCTGGAGCAGCGCCTCGACGAAGGCTCCCAGGAATCCGAGGTTGCCGTCGATCTGGAAGGGCGGATGGGCGGCGAAGAGGTTTGCGTAGAGCCCGCCGCGCTGGGCGAAGCCGGGGCCGTCGTCCGCCGGGCGCACCACCAGGGCCAGCAGCCGCCCCACGGCCTGGCCGTCGCCGAGCCTGGCCCTGAGCGCGATCTTCCACGCCAGCGACCAGCCGGTGGAGTCGTCGCCTCGGGCGTCGAGTGTCGCGGCCACGGCGGCGGCGTGGCCGGCCGGGTCCAGGTCACCCGGGAACCACGGGAGGAGGTGGGAGAGATGGCGGTGCAACGGCTCCTCCTGCACGCGGTCCTCGCCCCACTCCGCGATCGTGCCGTCCGACGAGACGCGCGGCCCGGGGATCCGGGCCGCCGTCGCCGACGCCTCGGCGCCGATCGGGTCCTCCGGGGCGAAGGTCGAGGCAAGCTCCGCCGCGATGAGCAGCACGTCGCGGACCAGGGCGCGGTCCATCGCGGAGGATCGGGTCAGCGACGCCGGGACCCCTCTGTGCAGGAAGCGGTTCTCGGGTGAGGTGGAGGGAATCGTCTGCGGGACCCCGTCGGCGTCGGCCCGCAGGAAGTCCAGGAGGAAGCGCGCTGCGCCCCGGGCGACGGGCCAGAACCGGCGGAGTGTCTCATCGTCCATCGCGCCGAAGCGCCGCTGCTCGTCGAACTGGCGCACCAGCCACGCCCCGCCCATCGCCCACTGGGACCAGGACGCGTCCCCGTTGGTGGGGAGCGTGAAGGCCCAGGCATCGCTGTTGTGGTGGGCCACCCATCCCCGCGCGCCGTACAGGCGGTGCGCGGTGTCCCCGCCCCGCTCGGCCAGCGACTCCAGCAGCGGCAGCAGGGAGCGGTGGCAGCCTGATGCGCCGGTGGTCTCGGCTCCCCAGTAATTCATCGGCAGGTTGATGTTGAGCGTGTACGCCGACGACCAGGGCGGCTGCAGCTCGGCGTTCCAGATCCCCTGGAGGTTGGCCGGGAGGCCGCCGTCGCGGCTGGAACTGAGCAGCAGGTAGCGGCAGTACTCGAGGAGCAGCGCCACCAGCGACGGGTCCGTGGCGGCCACGTCCGTGAGCGCCGCGGACCTGACCCGCTCGTCGGGATCGGCCAGGGGACTGGTGCCTCCGAGGCGGACGGAGAAGGTCCCCGCCCGCTCGGAGTGCGCGGCCGCGTGCCGGGCGAGTGCGGACTCGGCGTGTGCCTCCGCGCGACGGATCGCCCGCCCGAGGGCGTCCTCGACGGGGCCTGGGGGCAGGGTAGGGGAGGTGTAGGTGGTCTCGATCGCGAGCACGATCTCCGTTGAGGTCGCTGAGCGCACGACAATGGCCCCGTCGTCCACGCCCACCTCGCCGTCGGAGGTGACGCGCAGCCGCAGGGCCACGCGGACCGGATCGACTCCGGGCACCTCCCAGGTGAGGGGTGGGGAGTCGGGCTCGTGGCCCGGGGCGACGTCGGCCGGCAGCGCCGCGACCAGCGTGACCGCGCCGTCGGTCGCCTCGAGCGATTCGACCCGCAGCGGCGTGGCCACACTGATGCGGAGATCGCCCGGCTGCGTCGACCGCACCGTGTGGACGAGGACGTCGTCGCCCAGGCAGGCGGCGGTGCGCATCTGCCAGGTGCGCGCGCCGTCGGAGAGTGTCGCGGTGTGGACGCCGGTGGCCAGGTCGAGGGACCGGACGACGCCGGCGCCGTCGGCCCCCTCGAGGCGGACCTCCAGCTCGCCCACGGGCAGGAACGCCTGCGCGTAGCCGTGCTGCAGCGGACGCAGGGCCTCCTCGGCCCCGACGGGGTCGTCGCCCTCGATGAGCGCGCGCGCGTCCGCGAGGGCCTCAGCCGCCACAGAAGGGTGGACCAGGTTCCGCACGGCCGAGCCCACCCCACCGGACCAGGCCGTCGACTCGTTGAGGCCGATCCGCACCGCGCCGTCCTCGACCCCGACCATGGCGCCCAGGCGCCCGTTGCCAAGCGGGAGGCGGTCCAGCCAGGACCGCGACGGGCGGTGATACGTGAGGCTGGTCATGACGCGTCCCCCCGGTCCTCGCGGACGACGGCGACGTCGCCGGCCACGAGCGTGAGGATGCCGGTCACCGGCTGGTCGTCGAGCAGGTTCGTGCCCGCGGCGGGGACGGTGGCGGGAGCCGTGCCGTGGTTGATCACGAACAGGTAGCTGGAGGAGCCGGCTCGACGGCGGACCACCTCCACCCCCTCGTAGCCCGGCGTCGGGACGTGTGCCTCGGCCAGCACCCGTCCCACGAAGGAGCGGAGGTCCGCGCCCGTCAGCCGCGTCGACAGGTAGTGCACGCGGCCCCCGCCCGGGAGGATCCGGCGCGTGACCGCGGGGGATCCGGTCCCGATGACGGGGTGGGCGTCGCCCGTGTAGGTGGCCGCGGCCTCGGCCCTATGGAGCTGGAGGAGCTCGGTCCATGAGCTCCCCGAGGCCCCGTCGGACAGTGTCACGCAGCCGCCGGGGGCCAGCGGCACGTGCTCCTCGACGCGGATCCCGGCCAGGGACGCGAAGGCTGCCGAGTAGCTGCCGTGCCGCACCCGCAGGTGTTCGTCGGTGGAGCCGGCGAAGTGCCAGACCGCGAGATGGCCGCCACCGTCCACGAAACGGGCGAACGCCTCCGCCTGGTGGTCGCTGACCGCCAGGAGGCTGGGCACGAGGATCACGTCGTAGCGCCCGAGGTCGCCGTCGGGGGACACCACGTCGGCCACCACGCCGAGCTCCCAGAGGGCCGTGTGCACGGCGCGGACGGCGGGGAGGAAGTCGACGTCGTTCGAGGGCATCGCGGGGGTCTGCGCCGCCCACCAGGCGTCGGCGCTCCAGACGATGCCCACCCGGGCCTCGACCACAGGGCCGGCGGCGGGGTCCGCCACTGCCTCGGCAACGGCCTCCAGCTCCGCCCCCAGCGCGGCCAGCTCGCGGAAGATCCGCGAGTCCGGGCCGGCGTGCGGCACCATCGCCGAGTGGAAGAACTCGGCGCCCACGAGCGGTGAGCGCCACTGGAAGAAGAGCGATCCCATGGCGCCGCGGGCCAGGTACTGGTAGGTGTTGCGGCGCATCCGCCCCGGCTCCTTGGGCAGCATCCGGCCGCCGGCGTAGTCGTAGACCAGGCTCGTGGACTGCTCCATGAGGAGCCACGGCCGCCCACCGGCGAAGGAGCGGGCCAGGTCCGCGCCGAAGGCCACGTGGGTCTCCCCGGCCGGGCCGGCGTCGTCGAGGTAGTGGTCGATCGAGACCACGTCGATCTCGCGGGCGAACGCCCACTGGTCGTAGTGGTTCCACGTGGGCAGCATGAAGTTGGTCGTGGTGGGCACGTGCGGGGTGAGCTCGCGGACCACCGTCGCCTGCTCCCGGAGGCAGTCGAGGAGGAGGTCCGCGCTGAAGCGCTTGAAGTCGAGGACGTGTGCGGGGTTGGGCAGGTACTGCGTGGCCTGCGGCGCGTGGACGTCTCGCCAGTCGGAGTACCCCTGGGACCAGAATGCCGTGTTCCAGGCCGCGTTGAGTGCCGTGAGGTCCCCGTAGCGTCCAGCCAGCCACGTGCGGAAGGCCGCGTCGGTCACCGGACCGTAGGACACCGTGCCGTACTCGTTGTGCAGGTGCCACATCGCCAGGCCCGGGTGGGTGCCGTAGCGCTCGGCCAGCGCGCGCGTGATGCGCACAGCGGCATTGCGGTAGGCGGGGGCCGCGGGGTTGTAGGTGTCGCGGCTTCCGTGGATGAGACGCACGCCGTCGGCCGTGACAGGGAGGGCCTCCGGATGGAGGCGGGAGAACCACGGCGGGGGAGAGGCCGTCGGCGTGGCCAGGATCACCCTGACACCCGACGAGTGCAGCCGGTCCATCGCGTCGTCGAGCCAGCCGAACTCGTAGCGTCCGGGCTCCGGCTCGAGAGAGGACCACGAGAACACGCCGACGGTGGCGGTGTTGACGTGCGCCTCGCGCATGAGGCGGAGGTCCTCGTCCAGGACCGTCCTGGACCACTGCTCGGGGTTGTAGTCCCCACCGAACCAGACGCCGGGGGAGTGCACTTGTCGAAACGGTTCGATGCTCACGCGTCCACTCTACATGCGGCAGAGGCCCGCCGTCCCAACTCCTGTGGAGTGGGGCGACGAGCCTCTGCGTGACGCGGGAGACCCGCGTCGGTGGTCAGTGCGCGGCGGTGATGACGGGGAAGTCCTGGCCGATGTCGGCCAGCATCGCCTTGTACCAGTCCTGGTTCAGATCGAACGGCTTGCCGCCCTTGATCCGGTCGAACGCGATGGCGCTCAGCACGTCGCCGTTCTCCTCGTCATGGCCGATGACGCCGGGCTCACCGCGGAGCGCGCAGTCGACGGCGAGGTCGGTGCACTGCCTGATGAGGGCCAGGTCCGCGTCGTTGGCGGCGGCGGAGCGGGAGAAGTAGCCCGACTTCTGGATCATGACCTTCTCTGCGTCCAGCTTCTCGGCGAACTTCGAGGCGAACCACGCCCCGGGGTTGATCTTGTCCAGCTTCACGTGGCCGAACGGATCCCGCGGCACCTCCTCGCCGGCGCCCTCCATCTCGGCGACGATGGCGTCGAGGCCGGCGCCCTCCGACAGGAAGATGGTGACGTTGCCCACCTCGTCCATGATGGTGCCGAGGCGCTCGGCCTCCTTGGCGATGTCGATGACGCCCTCGGGCACGTACACGCCGTGCACGTCCCACGCGGCGCGCGACAGGCCGATCTCGGGCAGCCACTCCTGGGTGTCGAGCCAGGCGCGGTACTCCTGCGCCGTGGCGGCCGTCAGCCAGCCGCAGTGCCGGCCCATGACCTCGTGCACGATGAGCATGCGCGATCCGGAGTTGTGCTCCGCCACCACGTTCTTGGCGAAGATCGCGCCCTGCTCTGCCGCGGTCCACGCGCCGAGCGACTGCTTGATCGGGATGACGTCGTTGTCGATGGTCTTGGGGAGGCCCACCACGGTCAGGCCGTAGTCGTGCTCGGCGAGGTAGGCGGCGAGGTCCGCTGCGGTGGTGTTGGTGTCGTCGCCGCCGATGGTGTGCAGGACGTCGACTCCGTCGGCCACCAGACGGTCCGCCGCCACCTGGAGCGGGTTGGCGCCCTCGGCGACGAGCCCGCGCTTGACGAGGTCCTTGGCGTTGGTCAGCTTGACGCGGGAGTTCCCGACGGGGGAGCCGCCGAACTTGTGCAGCAGAGCGGCGTTGGCGCGGACCTTGTCGTCGACGACGAGGTAGTCACCCTTGAGGAGGCCCTGGTACCCGTGGCGGTAGGCGATGATCTCGATCTCGGGGGCCACCTGCGTGTAGCGCTCGATCAGTCCACCGATTGCGGAGGAGAGGCAGGGAGCGAAACCGCCGGCCGTGAGGATGGCTACCTTCTTGACCATGAGGGTCCTTTCATAGGAATGCATGACGCTGGGGTTGTCGGCTCCAGCCTATTGCACCCCGCCGTTGCCGCGGGGGCCAGGGGCGGCGAGGGCGGGCGGGCACCGTAGTTGTCCACAGCCGGGAAGCGGTGACCCTCCCGCTTGGCAGGATGGGCGCATGAGACGACCAACAGACCAGCGCGGACTCAGCGGATCGGTCCAGGCTGTGGTGCTGCTGCCGTTGTCCATCGGGATCCTGCTCAGCCTGATGCAGTGGTCGTTGCAGTACTGGGCGGAGTCGACGGCGCTGGCCGCCGCCCAGCAGGGGGTCGCCGTCGCAGCGGCCTATGACGGGCGGCCGGGCGACGGGGAGGCGGCCGCGGCCGAGGTGGCGGGCAACGGCTCGCTCAGCCAGGTGCGCGTGAGCGTCAGCAGGGGAGCCCGCACCACCACCGCCACCGTCAGCGGGCGCGCCGTCGTCATCGTGTGGCCCCGCGAGATCCGCAAGACGGTCACCGCGGCGACGGAGCGGGTGACCGGCTCGTGACGAGGAACCGTGGTGAGCGCGGCCTGGCCATGTCCGTGGAGGCGGTGGTGATCCTCCCCGTTCTGGTGCTGTTCATCGGCCTGGTGATCTCGCTCGCCAGGATCGCGATCGCCGAGCAGAGCGTGGGCGCGGCGGCCGCCGCCGCAGCCAGGTCGGCCTCGCTCGAGCGCAGCAGCTCCAGCGCCCACAGCGCGGCGCTGGAGGCGGCCCGTCTGTCGCTGGCTCAGCGTCATGTTGCCTGCCGGACAACCGATGTCGCCGTCGACGCCGCCGGAGCGGGACGTGCGCTGGGGCAGCGCGCCACCGTCGAGGTCGAGGTCCGGTGCCTCGTCGAGTTGAGGGACGTGAGCCTGCCGTTCGTCCCCGGTTCGGTGTCGGTGACGGCCGCCAGAACCTCACCGGTGGACCCGTTGCGTGGTCGGTAGAGTGGCAGCCATGACTAGCAAGCAGCGCCGCATCGGCCAGTTCACAGTGTCCTCGGTGGGTCTGGGTGCCATGCCCTTCTCCATGAGCGACAAGCCGGAGAAGCCGGCGGAGGAGCAGGCCATCGCCACCGTCCACGCCGCCCTCGACGCCGGCGTGACGCTCATCGACACGGCGGACATCTACGCCCCCAGCTGGGACTCGATGGGTCACAACGAGCGGATCGTGGCCAAGGCCCTGCGCAGCTACGACGGAGACGTGAGCAACGTCGTCGTGGCCACCAAGGCCGGCATCACCCGGTCCGTGGGGGAGCGCTGGGGCAGGGACTCCGCGCCGGACTACCTGCGCGGGCGCCTCGAGGCCGCGCTCCTGGTGCTCGGCGTGGACAAGCTGGACCTCTTCTACCTCCACCGGCCCGACCGCAGCCGCGTCTACGCCTCCGTCATGGAGACCTTCGCGGGGTTCAAAGAGGAGGGGCTGATCTCCGAGATCGGCATCTCCAACGCCAACGTCGAGGAGATCCAGATCGCCGTCGATGTGCTGGGCCTCGGGGAACTGGCGGCGGTGCAGAACGAGTTCTCGCCGAAGTTCAACCACACAAGCAAGGTGGAGCTGGACTTCTGCGCAGAGCGGGGGATCGCCTTCCTCCCCTGGTCGCCGCTCGGCGGCACCGGCGGTGGAGCCACGGCCGTGGGGAACCGCTATCCGGTCCTGGCGGAGATCGCCTCCGCCCACGGGGTGTCTCCGCAGCAGGTCACCCTCGCCTGGGAGCTGGCGCTCGGCGATCACGTGATCGTCATCCCGGGCGCGTCGCGGCCGGAGTCCATCACGGATTCGGCGGCGGCCATGGACCTGAAACTCAGCAACGACGAGGTGGCGGCCATCTCGGCGGCGGTGCTCTGAGGATGGGTAGCCTGGGCCCATGGCCCAGTACTTCCACGTTCACCCGGACAACCCGCAGCCCAGGTCGCTGGCGCAGGTGGCCAGGATCCTGGGCGACGGCGGGCTGATCGCCTACCCCACGGACTCCTGCTTCGCCCTGGGATGCACGCTCGGCAACGCCGAGGGCATCGAACGGATCCGCAGGATCCGCCACCTCGATGACAAGCACCATTTCACCCTGGTGGTTGATTCGTTCGCCAAGCTCGGCGCCTACGTCGAGATGGACAACTGGGTCTTCCGCGCGGTGAAGGCGGCCACGCCGGGCCCGTACACGTTCATCCTCAAGGCATCCCGCGAGGTGCCGAAGATGATGCTGCACCCGAAGAAGCGCACGGTTGGGGTACGCATCCCCGACCACCGCACCACGCTGGCTCTCCTCGATGCCGTCGGGGCGCCGCTTGTCTCGTCCACGCTGATGCTGCCGGGTCACGAGGAGTCGCTGACGGATGGGTGGACCATCAAGGAGCTTCTGGATCACCAGATCGACGCGGTGCTGGACTCCGGTGACTGCGGCGTGGAGCCCACGACGGTGGTGGACCTGAGCGGCGACGAGCCCGTGATCGCCCGGGTGGGGGCAGGAGACCCGTCGCCGTTCGAGTGACCCACCACAGCGCTCGAGCCGGGGGCGCAGAGGCCCCGTCGTCGCTGAACGTCGCAGGGCCCCGGGAGAACCCCGGGGCCCTGCGACGTTCGAGGCCGATCTAGCGGCGGCCACCCCCGAGCAGCCCGCCCAGAATGTCGCCCAGGATCCCACCGCCGAGCCCACCCGGCATCGTCTGCTGCTGAGGCTGGCTCTGGCGCTGTTGCGCCTCGGGTTCCGGCATCCTGAGCGTGCTGTCGTCGGCCTGGCCCGTGGGCACCCGGAACTGCGGCTGTTCACTGGGCTGCTGCGGCTGCGCCTGAGGTGCCGAGGCACCTCCCCCAAGGATCTGACCCAGGATGTCGCCCAGGCCGCCGCCCCCGGATGAGGGCGCCTGGCGGGGCTGGCCCTGGGCCTCGTCGGCGCCCATCAGCTTGCCCGCCAGCCACGACATCACGATGGGGGCGAGGATGGGGAGAAGCTTCTGGATCAGCGCGTTGCCGCCGCCGAGTCCGCCGAGCTGGTTGACCACCTGGTCCTCGTTGTCGCCGAAGATGTGGTGGGCGATCTTGGCGCCGTCCTGCTGATCCACGTCGTCGAGGTTGATGCCCCCCTGGACGAGCCGCGGGTCGTGCTGGCCGACCGCTGAGGCCAGCGATGCCTCGCCGGCGGGATCCTGGGTGTTGGCGCCCATGCCCATCAGTAGGGCGGGCAGCGCGTTGCGGGTGGCGGCCTCGACATCCTCCGGGCTCGCCCCGACGCGCTGCGCCAGCTGGTCGATCGGGAGAGTGGACAGCAACTCGTCGTAGTCAAACATCGGCAACTCCTGTCAGAGATCGGCGGTGAGATACACGCCCGTATCAAAACTAGGCGACGACGCCTGATGGCGTGACCGAATCGGCCAACACCCGTGCCTCGCGCCCGAGGGGGGTCTCGTCATGCGTCCTGCCCGACGAGCCGGTGTGCCCGGAACAGACAGGCGAACTCGGCACCCATCGCCGGGCCCTGCGCGCCGAGCATCCCGGGGATGAAGTCCCGCGGTGCCGGATGCCCGGGGATGTCGGCCAGGTATGCCCCGTGCGCCCCAAGGGAGCGGACGCCGGCGGCCACGTCCTCCCTGGTGAGGACCGCCCCGTGCGTGGGGGCATTGTCCGCAGCCACCAGCAGCCAGGTGGTGGCCCACTTCGCGAGCCCTTCATCGGCAGCCAGTTCCGGATGGACCCAAGTGTTGTCCGCGTCGCGGACGGCGTCGAGGGTGACCATGCCCGCCACCCGGTGGTCTGCCTGGTTCAGCCCCCAGCCCACCTCGACATCCCAGGCGCCCGTCACCACCACATCCGGCCTGAACTGCCGGATCTTCCGAGCCACGTCGCGGCGAAGATCGAGCGAATAGACGAGCATCCCGTCGGGATGCTGCAGGATCTCCAGGTCCGTCACGCCCACCTCGTCACAGGCGGCCTGCTGCTCGGCCGCCCTCAGCGGACCCACCTCCGACGGTGGGCGCTGCATCCCGGCCTCGCCGGACGTGAGGAGGAGATAGGCCACCTCAGCGCCTTGACCGACCCATCGGTGCACGCAGGCGGACAGCCCGTACTCGACATCATCGGGGTGCGCCACCACGCACAGGACCCGGCGGAAGTCCCCGTCGGGGAGGACCGGCAGGGGAGGCCGAGCACCGTCACTCATGACCGGGGCCCCTCACCCGCAGGGTCGACGTCTGCCACCAGCGCGGCGACGACACGGCGGATCAGGTCACGGGGGAGTGGTTCCGCCAACGGGAACCACAGCGTGCCCTTGCCGCGTGTGTAGGCCTTCAGCTCGTCGGCGAGCTGAGGATCGGCCGGGATGGGGTAGACGGCGACGTGGTCCTTCCAACCCGAGATGAAGACCCGTGCGCGGCCCTTGACAGGCTTGTAGCCGACGATCCCGTAGCTGAACACCTCGTCGGCGCGGGGGAGAGCGTCGCGCACGAGCGCGCGCAGTTCGTCGAACACGGGCCACGCCACCGCCGGGACGTTCGCCACGTACTCGTCGACGGTGGACACCTTCGACGCCGGGGCCCCCGAGCGGGCGTACGACGTGGCGAGCATCTCCCGCAGGACCGCCGGGTCGGCATCGGACAGCTTGTTCAGGTAGAGGCAGGAGACGCCGGTCTTGTGCCTGCCCAGCTTCGCCAGTTGCTCCCCGTAGCCGTCGAAGCCCTCGAAGTAGATCGTCAGCGTCGCCTTCCGGGGGCTGAACGCCAGCCGGGGCATGTCGCCCTCACGGCCGGTGTCGTAGCGGTAGTGCAGTGAGCCGAAGCCGATGATGCTCGGCCCCCACATGACAGCGGGCTCGCCGGTGATCTCGCGCATCACGGCGATGAGTTCATCCGCCTCGGGACGGCGACGTTCCGGGATGGTGGCAAGGAAGTCCTCGACAGGCACTGCGGTGGGACGGGTCACGCTGTCATCGGCCATCGACCCACTGTCACCGCGCGGGTTCCCGGTGTCAAGGCTCGAGTGCGCCAGACCAGAGATCGGGGGACGGCCGGCGCACTGCAAAATGACATAATGCTGCTTATCGGTCATTCGTCGAGTGGGGCGCCGGCGACTGGATGACACACAGTTCCGTAGCGCCGGTCACTATCGCGTGCCGAACTCATGTCCAGCTCTACGGTGTACCCTGCCTCTGGCATCGCGCCTTGTCCGCACCCACGCCGCCGCCTGAAGGAATCGAAACCATGGCCATCTCCCGCTCGATCACCCGCCGACTGCCCGCGCTCCTCGCCGTAACCATCGTCGTGACCGGCCTTGCCGGCTGCTCCGGAACTGCGACCCGCGACGGCGACTCCCAGGAGGTCACGGAAGCCGGCACCGCCGACGTCTTCTCGCTGCGGGTCGGTGACTGCTTCAACGACACCACCGATGAGGAGATCTCCGACGTCCCGGCCGTGCCGTGCGCTGAGGCCCACGACAACGAGGTCTACCACTCATTCGTCATGCCCGACGGCGAATTCCCCGGCCAGGCGGCGATCGATGCCGCAATCGAGGAGACGTGCCTGAGCGAGTTCGAGTCATTCGTGGGCATGGCCTACGACGTATCGACCCTCGACATCTTCCCCCTCACACCTACCGAGCAGGGCTGGGACGAACTCGCCGACCGCGAGATCATCTGCACGGTGTACGACCCCGCCGGCCAGACCTCAGGATCCCTGAAGGGCGCCGCCAGGTAGGTCCGGCGACTGAGCGTCAGAACCTGGCGAACGGCGACTCTGTGACGTCGGTCTCGTCGATCGTCGACCTACCGCGGCTCGACGAGTTCTCTCAAATGGTCCTCCCGTATATTGCATCGGATTCTCTGGATAATCCGATGTAATAACTGGTCACACGTTCACCATCGCGGTAGGGTGCGAAAACACCGCAGGTGGGGGCGCCCTTGGGCGACTTACATGGCAGCGGATATGGGCCAAGCGGCCCCGCTTGCTGGGCCCACGCTACCTCGTGCTCAGGTACCAAGCTAGTTCGGCCACCTGAACCTCAGGGAATACCGAACACGGTGAGCAGTTCTTCGCCACCGTTCTCAGGCCAGTGATCCAGGTAGCGTTTGGGACTCCTGACCGCTCTGTCGTACTCGCCGCGCCCTAGTGCTATCAGATGGACGGCCTGCAGCACTCGATCGTACGGATCATCATCGGAAGTCACCGAACGGGCAGCCTTCACCCACCGTTGAATCTCTCGCACCCCACTGGCCTGCAAACTAACGTAGGATGCTCCATCCATCGACTGCCAATGCTCTTGGAGCGCCCCCGGCCCGTCCGCGAGGAAGACCCTCAGTTCCTCCCACAAGCGAGCCCTCGACGCAGGTCTCACACTCTCCGGCAGGACCACCATCACCATCTCAGCCGGTACCGGCTCAGACTCCGACGCCTCCAATTGCGCTTCTTCGGACATGCGAGGAATCGCCGGAGGGGGCTCCACGCCAAAATACCGCGACAATGCGAGCAGAGCGGCATCACAATGCCGGATCAGCGCCAAACCCCAAGCCGTACGGTTGTTTAGGTGGGGGCGGAGCCCCGCAACATCCACCCACAGACGGCGCTCGCCCTCATCAAGCCACTGGGCCATCGTCGGCTTCGCACCGCCGAAGTGCACCGCCACCTGAAGACTGCGCAACCGCGCCTTGCCCATCCAAGGCTCGATCTCAGGCCAGGGGAAAGGTCCGGGACCAGGCTCTTTGGAAACAATGCGTCCCCGCGTGACCTCAGGATCGGCGCCCTCTGTGAAGGCGGACAGATTGAATACATCGGGCGCTGGTGCGGAAGACGGCCGCAATTCACTGTTCATTTGCACGGCCTTGTTGCCCTATTCCCTCGGGGGCACGCTCCATGTTTTCGAACATGGTTCATCAAGAACGAATACTCCAGAATCCTTGCATACATGTAGCCAGTCACCCGCGTCAGCACGCGACCAAAGTGGTATCAATCTCCCGCCATCCCTCCGGCCCCGCCTCGTCACGGAACCGCACCGGCGCGAACGCCGTCTCCTCCACCACCGTGCCATCCGCGTTCACAAACACCTGCGTGGTCTCCGAACGCTGCGACAACACCTCCACCCGCACACCCGAAGCGCGCGCCGACACCGACGCCGACACCCAATCCGGCCGCGTCACAACCGCCGGCGGTGAGTCCTGCGGATCAGCCTGAGCCGGCGACGCGACACCCAACCCGACGATCAACGCCACCGACACCGCAAGCCACAACCCGCGCACCCACCCGACAAGCAGCCACCGCGACACTCCCCCAACCCTACGCACCCTCGCGCCGACCTCACCGCACCCCCAACGAGAATGACAAGCCGTAGTATCACAGAGACGGCAGGTCACGTGAGGCGCAAACACCAAGAAACGGCCAGGTCACAGCGAATCGCCCCAGCCGACAGCGGCACCGCGGCCCCCGTCCGCCGGGACAGACAGCCCCGCTGAGCCCCTGGACCAGGGCACCCCCTATCGTTCGGGTTATGAAGAAACTAATCGTGGGAGTCCTGGCCGCGCTGCTCGGTCTCGGCTCCTGGGCAACGTCGCCCACCACCGCCTCAGCCGTCGACGTCTACACCACCCCCGGCACCCACACCGTCAACGGCCGTCAATGGCGCACCGAATGTTCCCAGTACAGCAGCAGCGTCACCCGATGCCGCACCGAGATCTGGGCCACCCAGGTCAAGCTGGTCAGCGGCCGCTACGTGCAGACCAACGGCTGGGTGTTCAACAACCTCACCTACCTTCCCTCGCCCCGAGCCCAGTGGACCGGGAACCCCCTCGGCAACAGCGGAGAATTCACCCAGGGCGGCCGCGACTGGTACACCGAATGCGACACCCCCACCACCGGCCGTAACGCCTGCCGCTCCTACATCTGGTCCACCTTCATCGCCGCCACGAAGACCTCCACCGGCGCCACCAAGTACGTGACCAAGAGCGACTGGGTGTTCAACAACATCGTCCGGTTCTCCACCGACTACTTCGCCGAATACAGCGGCACCGGAACCAGCATCGTCACCCTCCCCGCCGGCGTCGACAACGGGACCGTCACCGCGACCTTCACCCCCGCCGACGAGTACGACTACCTCAGCATCACCGGCCTCGACAGCGCCAACGCCGAAGCCGACTACCCCCTCTGGCTCGACACGTCAGTCGTCCAGGGCACCGGGGCCTTCGGCCTCTACGACGACATCAGGCAACTCCAGATCGACGCGGATGGCGCCTGGCAAATCGTGATCAAGCCCCTGTCCGTGGCCCGGCAGTTCACCACCGACGCCACCGGCCAAGGACCCGACGTGCTGTGGTACATGGGCAACCCGCGCTCCGCGACCCTCACCCACACCGGCGCAAGCAACTTCATCGTCGAACAGTACGGTGACGAGTGGAAGCTGCTCGCGAACAAGATCGGCGCCACCACCGCACAGGCTGCACTTCTGGCCGGGCCGTCGCTCGTCGTCATTGACGCCGACGGCGGATGGACAATCAACTGACCCACCCCTAACCCCGGTGACGGGTCCCCCGCCCAAGCAGCAGGGACCCGTCACCGCCTAGCAGAACGTCAGACGACCCTCCCCGAAAACGGAACAAGGCTCCCGGGATCCGTAGAATCCGGGAGCCTGCGCTCGTTATGTCTGGTGGGCGATGCCGGGTTTGAACCGGCGACCTCTTCCGTGTCAAGGAAGCGCGCTACCACTGCGCCAACCGCCCGAGGTGGAGACGGGATTTGAACCCGTGTACACGGATTTGCAGTCCGTTGCCTCGCCTCTCGGCCACTCCACCTGGATGGAGTTTCACGCTCCCCAAGCGGGTTGGGAGAGTCTTGTTCTCCGAGCGGACGACGAGATTCGAACTCGCGACCCTCACCTTGGCAAGGTGATGCTCTACCAACTGAGCCACGTCCGCATGCGCTGTCTGCATTTGCCCTTGTGGGCTGCCGCTCGGCGCGTAGAGAACATTAGCGCACGATTCTCGGGGAACACAAATCACGCCGTGGGGCCCCGGTTCCACGCTCAGCGGGCACCTCGCAGCCCCCGAAGCCACGCCGCGATGGCACCTTCGATGACCGCCCCGTCCTTCCGGAGCGAGTGGTTGCCGTCCACCTCCACGACCTCCCTCCCCGGCGCCCGGCCCGGCATGCCGAACGGATCGCTCCGGCCCTGGACGATGAGCACCGGAACTTCAACGCTCTCCAACTCCCCCGAACGGTCACTGCCGGAGGGGGCGACGAGGGGGAAGGCCAGGCAGAGGACCGCGTCGGCGCCAACCTCCATGGAGGTGCGGCAGGCGACGCGTCCACCGAAGGACCGTCCTCCCACGACGAGAGGACCGGCTGGGTGCAGGGCCCTCAACTCACCGACCGCCGCGACCCACGCCGCGTCGGCCGCTGCGATGGGCGGGGGCGCCTTGCGGCCGGCAACGCGGTAGGGCTGCTCGACGAGGGCCACCACGTATCCAGCGCCCAGGCCGGCGCTCCGAGCCGCCCTGAGGTCTGCCGTGTCCACGCCCCCGCCCGCCCCGTGCCCCAGGACGAGCAGTCCACGGTCGGGGCCGTCGGGGCATGCCAGGTGGGCGCGGGCCTGACCCTTCGGCGTCTGCATGTCCAGCACAGCCGGTTCGCAATCTCCCACAGATTCCACTAGACTCCGTTTTCGCTAGGGGCGATTGGCGCAGTGGTAGCGCGCTTCGTTCACACCGAAGAGGTCGGCGGTTCGAAACCGCCATCGCCCACTCTAGATCTCCGAACCGCCACCCTGGTGGCCCGATGAGAGAGAGTCAATGACCGCGCCGGCAATCGTGCTCGTGGCTGATGGCCCGGACGAAGCGCCGGTGACGGACGCACTGCGGGGCATTGCACGCGCACTCCAACTGACTCGCCCTGACCTCCGGGTCCACCTCGCCCGCCTGGGAGGACTCTTCCCCAGCGTCGAGGAGGTCATCGGGGCCCTCGCCGCCGACGACGTGGCCGAGGCCGTCATCATCCCCCTGGACCTGGTGTCAGCGGCCGGACACGCCGCCGAACTGGACAGCTTCTCCCACTCCAAGGACATCCGTCTGGCAATCAGCCGCCCCGTCGGACCGGCCGGAGAGGTGCTGAACATCCTCGACGAGCGCGTCCGGGAGGCTTTGCACCGCGGTGGCGCCCTCGAGATCGACGGCCTCGTCCTGACCGCGCCCGGAGGAGGCGACGTCCGCGGCGGGTCGCTGCTGGCCAGACGCGCGAGGCAGTGGTCGGCGCATCATCGCCTCCCTGTGCAGCTCGCGGTCGAGGACGGCGACGGCCGGGCCACCGCGGCAGCAGTGCAGTCCCTGCGCATGCAGGGGCGTCGACACATCGCCGTCGGGAGCCTCCACCTGACTCCCACGCCCGCCTATCAGGCGCATGCCCAGGCGGCCATGCGGGCTGGTGCTGTCGCGGTGACGGCACCCATCGGGGACAATCCGCACCTGTGCCAGCTCATCCTGGCCCGGTACGCCTTCGGCGCCATGGAGCTGCTGGACGGCACGCCCACCCGGTTGCCGGACGATCTCGACGGCGACGACTCCTGAGGCTTGTCACGCCCTCCTAAGATCGGTGGCATGACCGAGCCGTACGTCGCCCCCGTGACCAAGACCGACGATGAGTGGCGCGCCGAGCTCTCGCCGATGGAGTTCAAGGTTCTCCGCCTCGCCGGCACGGAGCTGCCGTTCACGGGCGAGTACACCGACACCGAGGACGAGGGCGTCTACGAGTGCCGCGGCTGCGGCGCCGAGCTGTTCCGCAGCACCGAGAAGTTCCACTCCCACTGCGGGTGGCCCAGCTTCTTCTCCCCCCTCGCCGAAGAACGGGTGCGCTATCTCCGGGACGAGTCCATCCCCGGACGGGCCCGCGTGGAGGTCCGCTGCGCCGCCTGTGACGGGCACCTGGGGCACGTCTTCGAGGGCGAGGGCTACGACACCCCCACAGACCTGCGCTACTGCATCAACTCGGTGAGCCTGCGCCTTCGGCGCCCGTGAGCCCCCTGCGGCGCGTCACCGTCGGGAGTGCACGCTCCCGGCCTAGTGTGGGTGCGTGCCAGCGAACGTGACCCCCGCGCCACCTGAGCCCTTCGCCAGGGCCCTGCGCGAGCTCGATGCCATGACCTGGCGCCGCGGATTCAGCACCGATGAGATCGGCTCCCCCCAGCGGATCGCCCCCCATTCGGTCGCCATCGAGGCAGAGTTGGCCGGGCCCGACGAGCCGCTGGCCTCCGGGCGCCTCATTCTCCTGCACGACCCGGCAGGCAACGACTCCTGGGCGGGCACGTTCCGGCTCGTCACCTACGTCCGGGCCGACGTCGACATGGACATGGTGACCGATCCCTTCCTGCCCGATGTCGCATGGTCCTGGTTCACCGAGGCACTGGACAGCCGGGGCTGCGTCGCCCATGCGCTTGCCGGCACCGTCACCGCCTCCTACGGCAAGGGATTCGGGGAGATGGCCCACGAGGATCGCGCCGAGGTGGAGCTGCGCTGCTCCTGGACCCCCACCCTGGACGCCCGGCACGCCCTCACTGCGCACCTGGCCGCCTGGGAGGACCTCATGGGGCAGGTCGCCGGTCAACCCCCACTCCCCCCGGGCGTGGCCCCTCTCCCCCTCGGGCGTCGCTCGTGACCTACGTCGAAGACAGCCGAGAGCCGCTGCGCCCAGTGGTCGCGGACAGCGCCGCCCTTGATGAATGCCTCTCCGCCCTCCACGGGGCCGAGGGCCCTGTGGCGTTCGACACGGAGCGTGCGCACGGCCACCGCTACTGGCCGAAGGCCTACCTACTCCAGATCCGGCGCGAGGGCGCGGGCACCTGGCTGATCGACCCCGTCGCCTTCGAGTCTGGTGGCGCTGCCGACCTCGGCTCGCTGGTCGAGGCCTGCGGCGACGCCACCTGGATCATCCACGCCGCCAGCCAGGACCTCCCCTGCATGCGCGGCATCGGCGTGATCCCGCCACGCATCTTCGACACCGAACTGGCGGCTCGGCTCCTCGGCAAGCCCGGAGCCAGCCTGGGCGCCCTCCTCCTCGCGGAGCTGGATGTTCGGCTGCGCAAGGCTCACTCCGCCGACAACTGGTCGAAGCGGCCGCTGCCCGAGGCGTGGTTGACCTACGCGGCGCTGGACGTGGACTACCTGCTCGAACTGGCTGCCGTCCTCGAGGAGGAACTCTCCCAGGTCGGCAGGGACGAGTGGGCCCAACAGGAGTTCGCCGACACCCTCTCGCGCCACACGGCGGAGCCGGAGCCCAGGGTGGATCCCTGGCGACGCCTCTCCGGGGTCACCTCCCTGCGGACGCCGCGCCAGTACGCGGTGGCCCGCGCGCTGTGGCTCGAACGCGATGCCATCGCGCAGCGTCGGGACCGCCCTCCGGGATGGATCCTCCACGACTCGGCGATCATCGACATCGCCACCCGCGCCAAGGATGCCGTGCCCACCCGAGGCCAGCTTCAGGCGCTCAAGGGCTTCGGCGCGCCACCCGGGCAGCGGTTCCTCACCAACTGGCTGACCGCCCTGGACACCGTGCGTGCCATGCCGGAGAGCGACTACCCCTCCAGGCGCGGGCCCCACTCCGGGGTCCCGCACCCCCGTACGTGGGACCGTATCAACCCGGAGGCGGCCGAACGGTGGGCGAAGGTGCGCCCAGCCGTCGACGCCCTTGCCTGCGATCTGGGCGGCCTGCAGCCCAGCCTGGTGGCGCCGCCGGCCGCCCTGCACGCCGCGCTCTTCGAGCACAGCGCGATCACCCGCGACGACCTGATCTCGTTGGGGGCCAGGCCCTGGCAGGCGGAGTTCCTGGAACCCCTGATCGCGGAGGCATTGGAGACCTAGGCCGGGCGCGCGGCCTCCTCCTCGTCGACGTCGGCGCCGCTGAGGACGACGCCCAGCACCTCCAGGGAGGCCTTGGCTGCGGTCAACCCGATCTCGTCGAGCACCTCCTCGCGGGACCCGTGGGCCAGGAACCGCTGCGGGATACCGAACGTCAGCACCCTCGCCTCCGCGCCGGCCTCCGCGAGCCGGGCGCGGAGCTTCTGCCCGACCCCGCCCTCGACCAGGTTGTCCTCCAGCGTCACCACGAGGTCGTACTCCCCCGCCATGCGAACCAGCTCCGCGCTGACCGGCAGCGCCCACAAGGGATCCACCACGGAGGCAGCGACGCCCTGGTCCTCCAGGCGGTCGGCCACCGCCAGGCCCATGCCCGCGAACTGGCCATAGGCCACGATCAGGAGCCGCGCACCCTCCGCCCGGCGGAGCACGTCTACCCGGGACAGGCCGTCGCCCAGGTGGGCCACCTCGGGCAGTTCGTCCGGGAGCCGCTCCTTGGAGTAGCGCACCACGGTGACCGCGTCGTCCACGGAGACGGCCCGGTCCAGCGCGGCGACGAGCCTCGCCTGATCCCGGGGCGCGGCCAGCTGCACGCCCGGCACCACACCGAGCAGGCTCATGTCCCACATCCCGTTGTGGCTGGGACCGTCGGTGCCCGTGATCCCGGCCCGGTCCAGCGCGATGGTGAGGCCGACGCCGTGCAGTGACGCGTCCATCAGCACCTGATCGAAGGCCCTGTTCAGGAACGTGGCGTACAGCGCCACCACTGGGTGCAGCCCGGACCGGGCGAGCCCGGCCGCCGACACGACGGCGTGCTGTTCGGCGATGCCGACGTCGAACGTGCGCTCAGGGAAGGCGGCGGCGAAGCGGCCAAGGCCCGTGGGATGGAGCATCGCGGCCGTGACGGCCACCACCTCCGGCCGCCGCTGGCCGATCTGCACCATGGCCTCGGCGAACGCGTCGGTCCAGGTGGCCTGCACCGAGGCGGAGAGGGGCTCACCGGTGATCTCGTTGATCCTGCCGACGGCGTGGAAGCGGTCCTCCTCGTGCTCCTCGGCCGCCTGGAAGCCGCGACCCTTCCGGGTGACGCAGTGCACCAGAACGGGGCCGCCGAAGTGGCGGGCCTGCTCCAGGTGGTTGGTCAGCGACGTGATGTCGTGCCCGTCGAGCGGTCCCATGTACTTGATCCCGAGGTCCGAGAACATCGACTGGGGCGCGAGCACGTCCTTGACCCCGGTCTTGACCCCGTGCATGAGGTCGTACATGGGGCGGCCCACCACCGGCATCCGCTTGACGGTGCGCTTGATCAGGCTGAGGGTCTTCTCGTACCTCTGGTCGGTGCGCAGCCCTGCCAGGTGATTGGCCAGCCCTCCGACGGTGGGCGTGTAGGAGCGGCCGTTGTCGTTGACCACCACCACCAGCCTGAGACCGGGTGCGGCCGCGATGTTGTTGAGCGCCTCCCATGCCATGCCTCCCGTGAGGGCGCCGTCGCCGACGACGGCCACCACGGTGCGCTGCTCGCCGCGCAGGCGGTAGCCCTTGGCCAGCCCCTCAGCCCAGGACAGGGCCGTGGAGGCATGCGAGTTGGCCACCCAGTCGTGGACGGACTCGGCCGGCTCGGGATAGCCGGAGAGCCCGCCACGCTGGCGCAGGGTGTCGAAGCCGGGGGCGCGACCCGTGAGGATCTTGTGCACGTAGCTCTGATGGCCCGTGTCGAAGATGATGGGATCCGACGGCGAATCGAACACCCGGTGGATGGCGATGGTCAGCTCCACGACGCCCAGGTTGGGCCCGAGATGCCCCCCGGTGCGGCTCACCTTGGTGATGAGGAACGATCGGATCTCGGCGGCGAGTTGCACGAGTTGCCGCCTCGAGAGCGCACGGAGGTCGCGTGGGCTCTGGATCGATTCCATCAAGGGCATGCGCTCAATAGTAGGGCCATTTCCAGGGCGATCCCGGGGGCGAGCCGCTAGAGCCGCGGCTTGAACCTGGCGTCCCGCAGCGCCTGCTCCACCAGATCCACCCCTCTTGCCACCCGCGTGAGCCGCGCCTCCTCCTGCTGGAGGACCCCGGCCGCCTGGTCTGCGGTGTCCGCGTCCACCACTCCCGACAGGGAGGCCCTGAGCCCCGTGAGCCCACTGCGCGTGGCGACCAGCTGCGAGGCGACGAACTCCTGCGCCAGGCGCGCCAGCACGACCGGATGGCGGCGCACCACCGGATAGCCCCGGTACTCGGCGGGACAGCAGTCCAGGAGGAAGACCTCGGCTGAGGACAACCAGCCCTGCGAGCCGGGCGGCCGGACCGAGCCGGGCCAGCCAGGGGGCACGTACACGCGGATGGTGTCATCATCGTCGAACATGTGTTCTATTGAATCCCACCGCGCGGACAAAAGCAACGGGAAAGCACGAGAGGCGGCCCCTCAGCGGGACCGCCTCTCCGAGTGCTGGTGTCAGCTCTTGGCCAGGTTCCGCAGCACGTACTGCATGATGCCTCCGTTGACGTAGTAGCCGCGCTCCCCCGGCGTGTCGATCCGCACGAGCGCCTCGAACTCGACGACGCTGCCGTCGGCCTTCGCCGCGGTCACCGTCATGGTCCTGGGCGTCACCCCGTCGTTGAGGGCCGTGACGCCACGGACGGAGAACGTCTCCTCGCCGGACAGGCCGAGCGAGTGCGCCGACTGCCCCTCCGGGAACTGCAGCGGAAGGACGCCCATCCCGATCAGGTTGGAGCGGTGGATGCGCTCGTAGCTCTCGGCGATGACGACGCGCACGCCCAGCAGGGCCGTGCCCTTGGCCGCCCAGTCACGCGAGGAGCCCGAGCCGTACTCCTTGCCCGCGAGCACCACCAGCGGGACGCCGGCCGCCGCGTAGTTGACGGAGGCGTCGTAGACGGTGGTGACCGGCGCGTCGGCCTGGGTGAAGTCGCGCGTGAAGCCGCCCTCGGTGCCGGGTGCGATCTGGTTGCGCAGCCGGATGTTGGCGAAGGTGCCACGGATCATGACCTCGTGGTTGCCGCGCCGTGAGCCGTAGGAGTTGAAGTCGCGGCGCTCCACGCCGTGCTCCGACAGGTAGTGCCCGGCGGGCGAGTCCGCCTTGATGTTGCCGGCCGGGGAGATGTGGTCGGTGGTGACCGAGTCTCCCAGCTTGAGCAGCACCCTGGCCCCTGAGATGTCCTCGACGGGGTTCGGCTCCGCCGGCATGCCATCGAAGTACGGGCCCTTGCGGACGTAGGTGGAGTCCTCGTCCCACTCGAAGGTGTTGCCCTCCGGGGTGGGCAGCGACCGCCACCTCTCGTCACCGGTGAACACGTCCGCGTAGCGGGAGGCGAACATGTCCGCGGAGATCGACGAGCCGACGACCTCCTCGATCTCGGCCTGGGAGGGCCAGAGGTCCTTGAGGTACACGTCGCTGCCGTCGGCGCCCTGGGCGATCGGATCGGTGAGGAGGTCCACGTCCATGGTGCCGGCCAGGGCGTAGGCGATGACGAGCATCGGGCTGGCCAGGTAGTTCATCTTGACGTCGGGGCTGATGCGGCCCTCGAAGTTGCGGTTGCCCGAGAGGACGGCGGTGACCGCCAGGTCCTCGGAGTTGACCGCGTGCGAGACCTCGGGGATGAGGGGACCGGTGTTGCCGATGCAGGTGACGCACCCGTAGCCCACGAGGTTGAACCCGATGGCGTCGAGGTACTTCGTCAGGCCGGCCTTCTCGTAGTAGTCGGTGACCACCTGCGATCCGGGAGCCAGCGAGGTCTTCACCCACGGCTTGCGGGTCAGCCCGCGCTCGACGGCCTTCTTCGCCAGCAGGGCCGCGCCGATCATCACGCTCGGGTTCGAGGTGTTGGTGCAGGAGGTGATCGAGGCGACCGTGACGGCGCCGTTGGCCAGCTCGAACGACGTGCCGTCGGCCAGCGTGATCGGGACCACCTTGGCCGGGTCCGGGGTGTAGGACCCGACGGCGGCCTCGAAGTTGGCCTTCGCGTCGATCAGCTGGATGCGGTCCTGGGGGCGCTTCGGGCCGGCGATGGACGGCACCACCGTCGACAGGTCGAGCTCGATGTACTCCGAGAACACGGGCTCGTGCGACGCCTCGTGCCACAGACCCTGCGCCTTGGCGTAGGCCTCGACGAGCGCGATCTGCTGCTCGTCGCGGCCGGTGAGGCGCATGTAGTCCGTGGTCTTGTCGTCGATCGGGAACACGGCGATGGTGGAGCCGTACTCGGGGCTCATGTTGCCGATGGTGGCGCGGTTGGACAGCGGCACCTCGGAGACGCCCTCGCCGTAGAACTCGACGAACTTGCCCACCACCTTGTGCGCACGCAGCATCTCGGTGATGGTCAGCACGAGATCGGTGGCCGTGGTGCCCTCCTGCAGCTTGCCGGAGAGCTTGAAGCCGACGACGCGCGGGATGAGCATGGAGACCGGCTGACCGAGCATCGCGGCCTCCGCCTCGATGCCGCCCACGCCCCAACCGACGACGCCCAGGCCGTTGACCATCGTGGTGTGCGAATCGGTGCCCACGCAGGTGTCCGGGTAGGCCTGCAGCACGCCGTCGACGACGCGCGGGAAGATCACGCGCGCCAGGTGCTCGATGTTGACCTGGTGCACGATGCCGGTGCCCGGGGGCACCACCTTGAAGTTGTCGAACGCGGTCTGGCCCCAGCGCAGGAACTGGTAGCGCTCGCGGTTGCGCTGGTACTCGATGTCGGTGTTCTGCTGGAAGGCCTGCGGGGTGCCGAACACCTCGGCGATGACGGAGTGGTCGATGACCATCTCCGCGGGCGACAGCGGGTTGACCTTGGCCGCGTCCCCACCGAGGGCGACGACGGCCTCACGCATGGTGGCGAGGTCCACCACGCAGGGCACGCCGGTGAAGTCCTGCATGATGACGCGCGCGGGGGTGAACTGGATCTCATGATCCGGCTCAGCGGTGGGGTCCCAGTTGCCGAGGAACTCGATGTCCGCACGCGTGATGTTGGCGCCGTCCTCCGTGCGCAGGAGGTTCTCGAGCAGAACCTTGAGGCTGAAGGGCAGCTTCTCGGAGCCCGGGACCGCATCGAGCCTGAAGATCTCGTACGTGGTGCCGTTGACGTCGAGGCTGGTCCTGGCCCCGAAACTGTTGACGCTCATCCTTCTCCTTCACTTGGCGCTCGCCAAACTGTCTTGATATCAAGATACCATGCAGGTGCACGCACGGCGGCATCGCCGGTCGGGTTCAGTCTAGGGGGTGAACGCCGGTGTCAGGACGAGGGTGCAGGATCGCCACGCACTCGACATGGTGGGTCATCGGGAACAGATCGAACGCCCTGATCGACGTGGCCGCGTAGCCGAGGTCCGCGAAGGTGGCGAGGTCGCGGGCGAGGGCGGCCGGGTCACAGGCCACATAGGCGACCGCGCGTGGCCGGCGCTCCGCGATGGCGCGGACCACTGCGGCCCCCGCCCCCTTGCGCGGCGGGTCGAGCACCACGAGATCGGCCCACTCCGGGAGGTCCCGGTGCCCCCGCTCGAGGGCCCCGGCCACGAAGTCGGCCTCGGGCACGTTGCGCCGGGCCAGCCGCACGGCGTCCCTGGACAACTCCGCCCCCATCACCACGCAGCCGGCGTCGACGAGGGCCCCGGCGAACAACCCCACCCCGCAGTAGAGGTCCAGCGCCCGCTCCCCCGGCTCGGGACGAAGCCCCTCGAGCACCGCGCCGGTCAGGATCGCCGCGCTGTCCGGATGGACCTGCCAGAACCCGCCCGGGTCCACCTCGAACGTCCGGCCACCCACGTGCTGCAGGACCGGGGGCTCCCCGCGGGATGCGCCGGCGACGGCCAGGACGGTGCGGTCGTCGGCGACCGTCACCTCGAGGTCGGTCCCCGGCCGCCCGGCACGTACGAGCTCGCCGACGGTGGGCCCAGGCGCGGCGATGAGGCACCCCTGCTCGGGGAGAGGCACCACCTCGTGGGATCGGCGACCCCGCAAGCCCACCCGACCAGACTCGTCGACCGCATAGCGCACGCGGGTTCGCCAGCCGGTCAGGCCCCCAGGGGCGGCCTCGACCGACCCCTCCCAGGCGATCCCGGCCAGCCGCTGGAGCTGCTCGGCCACCACCGCCCCCTTCAGCGCCAGCTGCGTGGGGTGGTCTGCGTGCTGCCAGTCGCAACCGCCGCAGCGGGCCGCGACGGGGCACGGCGGCGTCACCCGCCCCGCGGCGGGCTCCAACACCTCCACCACCCTCGCGCGGTCGAACCGGCTGCCGGTCTCCGTGATCTCCGCGACCACGCGCTCGCCCGGCAGCCCACCCGTGACGAACAGCACCTTCCCGTCGGCACGGCCTACCACGTACCCGCCATGCGCCACGCGCTCGAGCGTCACCTCGACGGTCATCGGCGGCGCGGCTCGGATGCCTTGTTCGCCGCCGCCTTCGCCTTCGACGACGACTTCAGCTGGTACGGCACGCTCGTGACCATGACGCCCGGCATGAAGTGCAGGCGCGTGCGGATCAGCAGGGCCGTCTGGTTGTGCAGGATCTGCTCCCACCAGTGGCCCACGACGAACTCCGGGATGTAGACGATCACCACGTCGCGAGGGTTCTCGCTGCGCAGCTCGTTGACGTACTTGATGAACGGGCTCGTGATCTCCCGGTAGGGGGAGGCGATCACCTTCAGCGGGATGCCGAAGTCCTCGGCCTCCCACTCGTCGAGGATCCGCTCCACCTCGTCGTCGTCGACGGCGACGGTGACCGCGGTCAGCGTGGTGGACCGGGCGGCACGGGCGAAGGCGATGGCGCGCAGCGTGGGCAGGTTCACCCGCTGCACCAGCACCACGCCACGCACGCGGCTCGGCAGCGCGCGGTCGGACTCCGGCTTGAGCGCGACCTCCTGCTCGACCGCACGGTAGTGCTTGGAGATGGCCATCATGAGCCCGAACAGCACCGCCATGGCCACCACGGCCAGGTAGGCGCCGTGCACGAACTTCGAGATCAGCACGACGATGAGCACGGCCCCCGTGGCCGTGGCCCCGATGGTGTTGATCACCCGCGACCGGACCATGCGACGACGGACCGCCGGGTCCTGCTCCGTCGCCAGGGCACGGGTCCAGTGGATGATCATGCCGATCTGGCCCAGGGTGAAGGACAGGAAGACGCCGACGACGTACAGCTGGATGAGCGCGGTCACCGACGCGTCGAACGCGATCACGAGCACGATCGCGGCGATCGCCAGCATCACGATGCCGTTGGAATAGGCGAGGCGGTCTCCGCGGGTGTGCAGCTGGCGGGGCAGGAAGCCGTCCTTGGCCAGGATCGAGGCGAGCGACGGGAACCCGTTGAATGCCGTGTTGGCGGCCAGGAAGAGGATGAGCATCGTGGCCGTGATCACGATGTAGAAGCCGGGCTCGAACCAGTCCATGAACACGACGCGGGCGAGCTGGCCCGTGACGGTGTGGGCGGCGCTGTGGATGGTCTCGCCCGCGGCGTTGACGTAGTGCGTGCCGTTGAGCTCGTCGATGAGGTGGACCCTGGTGAGGTTGGCCAGCGCCACGATACCGAGCAGCATCGTGATGGCCAGGGCGCCCAGCATGGTCAGGACGGTGGCAGCATTCCTGCTCTTGGGCTTGCGGAACGCGGGCACGCCGTTGCTGATGGCCTCGACCCCGGTCAGCGCGGCCGCGCCGGAGGAGAACGATCGCGCCAGGATGGCGATCATGGCCCACCCCGCGAACTCTGGGCTGCCCTCCGGCGGGATGACGATGAGGTCCGCGGTCTCGGCGTTGAGCGTCTCGCCCAGGACGAAGATGCGGAACAGGCCGATGGCGATCATCAGCAGCATCGAGGTCATGAATACATAGGTGGGGATGGCGAAAGCCGTTCCGGACTCGCGCACGCCGCGGAGGTTGACCAGGGTGAGGAACACGATGACGCCGACCGCGGTCCACGCCTCGTAGCCGTCCAGGAACGGCGCCATCGCCTTGGCGTTGATCACGCCGGCGGACACGGACACCGCCACGGTCAGCACGTAGTCCACCAGCAGCGACGCGGCCACCGTCAGCCCGGCGGCGTGTCCGAGGTTCTCTCGGGCCACCTCGTAGTCACCGCCGCCGTTGGGGTAGGCGTGCACGGTCTGCCGGTAGGACATCACCACCACGGCGACGACGACCGCGACCGCCACGCCGATCTGCCAGGAGAACATGAACCCTGCCATGCCCGCCAGGGACAGGGTGATGAGAATCTCGTCCGGGGCGTACGCGACGGAGCTGAGCGCGTCGGAGGCGAAGACCGGGAGGGCCAGCCGTTTCGGCAGAAGCGTCTCACCCATCTGGGCGTTGGTGAGTCGCCGCCCCACCACCATGCGCTTGAGCGCCGACATCACGTTCACGGGGTTACGGTAGACCTCTTGTCCCCCAATGTCATCGCGCGCCCCCTGCCGTCGGGGTGTAGGTTCTGTGACGACAGTCTCCGAAGGAGTCAAGGGTGCACATCGTCATCATGGGCTGCGGCCGGGTCGGCTCGATGCTCGCCACGGGCCTCGAGAAGCGCGGCCACAGTGTCGCCATCATCGACGTCAGCGTCGACGCGTTCCGCCGGCTGGGGCAGGACTTCAAGGGCCTGACCATCAAGGGCGTCGGGTTCGACCGCGAAGTGCTCGAGGCCGCAGGGATCCGCAAGGCGGACGCCTTCGCGGCCGTCTCGTCGGGCGACAACTCCAACATCCTGGCCGCTCGAGTGGTGCGCGAGAACTACCACGTCGACAACGTCGTCGCGCGCATCTACGACCAGGGCCGCGCCGCCGTGTACGAACGGCTGGGCATCCCCACCGTCGCGACGGTGAAGTGGACGGTCACCCAGGTGTTGCGCAGGCTGCTGCCAGAGGGCAGCGAGCCGGTGTGGAGGGACCCGACGGGAACCGCGCGGCTCCTGCAGATCAAGGTCCACAACGGCTGGGTGGGGCGCCGGATCAGCGAACTCCAGGCGGCCGCGGGCACCCCCATCCCGTTCATCCAGCGCGTGGGACGCGGCATCGTCCCGGACCGCGACACCATCTTCCAGGACGGAGACCTCGTCTACATCGCGTGCCACACGGACCGCACCGACGAGCTCGAGACCCTGTTCGCAAACCCCCCGGCCAAGCACTAGGAGAATCATGCGCGTCGCCATCGCCGGGGCCGGCAATGTGGGCCGGTCCATCGCCCGCGAGCTCATCGCCAACGGGCACCAGGTGCTCCTCATCGAGCGGGACCCGGCCGCCATCAAGCCCGATTCGGTGCCAGGGGCCGACTGGTTCCAGGCCGACGCCTGCGAGCTCCAGTCCCTGGAGGAGGCCGAACTGGAGAACTGCGATGTGGCCATCGCCGCCACCGGGGACGACAAGGTCAACCTCGTCCACTCGCTGCTGGCCAAGACCGAGTTCGGCGTGCCGCGCACGGTGGGCCGAGTCAACCACCCGGGCAACGAGTGGCTCTTCGACGCCCAGTGGGGCGTGGACGTGTCGGTGTCGACGCCCCGCCTCATGTCGGCGCTCGTGGAGGAGGCGGTCTCGACCGGCGACCTCGTGCGGCTGCTGACCTTCAACAAGTCCACCACGCACCTGTCCGAGGTGACCCTCCCCCAGTCCTCCCACCTGGCAGGACGCAGGCTCCGCGACGTTGAGCTGCCCGGCGACACGGTGCTGGTGGCCATCATCCGCGACGGTGCGCCGCTCACCCCCGAGCGGGACCGCGCGTTCGAAGGCGGCGACGAGCTGCTCTTCCTGGTCACGCAGGAGTCCGAGGCCGACCTCGCGGCGCTCTTCGACGCCGACGACTACGACGACTGAGGCACGATCTCGAAGTCGGGGTTGAACATCACACAGTCCCCGTCGGCCTGCGCCAGGCGGCCCTCGACGCGGATGTGGCGGCCGGGCAGCAGGCACTCGAGGCGGCTTCGGCCCATCCACACCAGCTTGACCGTCCCGGAGCCGTCCGTGACCTCCGCCTCCAGCCACCCGTGCGCGGCGTCAGAGGTGACCGCCGTGATGGTGCCCTGGAGGATGACCCTCGACCGCATCTGGCACGACGTCAGGGGCTGGGCGCCGCTGACCTCCGCCTGCTCGCGCAGCTCCGTGGCCTCCAGCTCCTCGTGGGAGAGGAAGTAGCGCCGCAGCCGCTCCGCAACCGAACGCTTGCCCATCGGTCAGCCCTTCGCCTCGGGGACCTTCATGGGCAGGAGGCTGCCCGGGGCCGCGGGCGTCGACCCGCGACGGACCACCAGGTTGCTGAAGAACTCGAAGAGGTGCAGCTGCGCGTCCTCGTCATCCGGGGAGAAGGTGGCCTTCCCGAGGAGGACGCCGCGCAGAACCCAGCCGGGCCCGGGCACGAGCCAGGTCCGCGACAGATGCATCGCCGGGTTCCCGTTCGGATCCTTCACGGGCAGCGCCCGGCGCAGCTCGGTGCCGAACGGGCCCTTGACGGCCTGGCACCGCCCGCCCTGCTGCCGGGTGGACTCGAGCACCTCATCACGGATCTCGCCCGTCATCGACGACTTCGCGGGCCCCGCGAAGACGGCCACCTCGAGCGCCGACTGGCCGTCGCCGACGAGGATGGACTGGACCTGGTTGCTCTCGCGGTTGACCTGCAGCTGCATGGTCATGTCCTGGAAGGGCGTGATGATCAGGGTGCCCAGGTCCAGCCTGTTGACCTCGTGCTCGTCTGCCTCCAGGTCCACCTCCGAGATGTCGAAGGGGCCCTCGTCGCGGCTGAACTCCGCGTCCCAGCGCTCCGCCTCACCGACGGCGGGGCCCTGCTCGTCGACCTCGACGACGGCCTCCCCGCCCTCGATGTCGTCGTCGACGTTCTCGTTGCGCTTCTTGCGTCCGAAGATCACTGGTGTGTGTCCTTAACTAACTGGCTAGGAGGAAGTGGTGAATCCGCCCGTAGAACCATAGCCACCCGCGCCCCTCGAGGTGTCATCGAGGGTGTCCACCTGGGTGAAGGTGGCCGAGACGAACGGCAGGACCACAAGTTGGGCGATGCGGTCCCCGGCGAGGAGGGTGAGCGGCTCGGCCGGGTCCAGGTTGATCAGGCTCACCTTGATCTCTCCCCGGTAGCCCGAGTCGATGATGCCGGGCGAGTTGACGACGCTGAGCCCGTGGCGTGCGGCCAGGCCGGAGCGTGGGGTGATGAGTCCGACGTGGCCCTCCGGCAGCGCCACGCGCACGCCGGTGGCGACGAGGGCGCGCTGGCCCGGCTGCAGGGTGACATCGTGCGTGGCGCGCAGATCCGCGCCCGCGTCCCCCGGGTGGGCGTACGTGGGCAGCTGCGACGCATCCGCGATGGTGGGAATGATCACGGGCGACCCTTGACCGAGTCGAGCGCCGCCGCCAACTCGTGGGGCCTGCGCGTGCTGACGAGCCAGTACGGATGAGGATCGGCCGGATCCGCCAGATCCACCCGGACGAGCCCCGATACGAAGGGGCGTGTGAAGAGGAACGCCCGGTGATCTGCCCCCGGGCCGGCCGCGACGCGTGCGTCCTCCCCGCTCAGCGGCACCGCCCCCGCGATGTACTCCCCCTCAACCTTGCAGCGTCCGGCGGTGAGGGTGCCGTTGTCCACACCGACCAGCGTGAGGCTGTAGGCCACCAGCGCCAGGCCGATCCCGAGCGCCGCCAGCGCCGAGAACGCGATGGCAGGGCCGGCGGGGATGTAGGCAAGGACGGCCACTGCGAGGCTGAGCCAGAACAGCAGAGCGATCACCACCCACCACCAGGGGATGTACAGACGTTCGCGGTAGGTCACCTTTCCACACTACTCCGAAGCACCTAAGGTGGCGGTGATGGTCCCAGCGAAAGGAACCCCATGGCCCTGACCGAGAAGCTGATGTGGAAGATCTATGCCGGGGTGCTCGGCGCCCTGACCACGCTCATCGCCCAGAAGCTGGTGACCAAGGTGTGGGAGGCCTCCACCGGCGAGCCCGTCCCCGACATCAACGACCCCGAGACGCCGATGGCCCGGGCCTTCATCTGGGCGGCGGCCAGCGGCCTGGGCGTGGGGATGTCGCAGATCGTCATCAACCGCTTCATCCAGCGGCGTTGGGTCTCGACGTTCTCGCACGTGGGGCCGAGCAAGCTGCGCAGCCGGCTGGACCTCTGAGGCCCAGGGGCCTCAGACGCAGTCGACGCAGTAGCTCTGCCCGCCCCTGACCTCGGCCAGCTGGCTCTGGGACTTCACGAGGAAGCACGAAGCGCAGGTGAACTCGTTGGCCTGGCGCGGCAGCACGCGAACGGTCAGTTCCTCGTGGGACAGGTCCGCGCCCGGGAGTTCGAAGGACTCCGCGGCCTCCACCTCGTCCTCGTCGACCTTGCCCGAGTTCTTGTCGTTGCGACGCGTCTTCAACTCCTCAATGGAGTCCTCGCTCATCTCTTCGTCGGTCTTGCGGGGTGCGTCGTAATCGGTTGCCATCCGTCAGTGTCCCTTCCTGTGCCGCGAACGGCCCTATGTGTATCACATGATCGGCCGCGGCGGTACACCGGCCTGCCGCCGTTCTCGGCCCCATTGTGCGTGCCCACGCAAGTCACGGACCCCCCGGCGGTGGCGCGCTGGTAAGTTTGCCCGAAGGAACCCGACCGGACGAGGAACAACGTGAATGCTCTGACCCCCCGCGAGATCCAGCTACGGATACGCTCGGGCGCCTCCGTCGCCGAGGTCGCCGAGGAGACGGGCATGGATCTCGAGCGCATCGAGGCGTTCGCCGGGCCGGTGCTGGCAGAGCGCGAGCACATGGCGCAGTCAGCCCAGACCGCCACGGTCCGGCGGCGTGGTGAAGCCGGGACCCACCGCCGGCTGGGGGACCTCATCGGGCAGCGGCTGCGGTCCCGCGGGATCGACGCCGACTCGATCGAGTGGGACGCCTGGCGTCAGCCGGACCTCAAGTGGCGGGTCCTGGGCCTGCTCGCCCTCGAGGCCGAGACCCGTTCCGCCGAGTTCATCTTCGACCCGAAGGCGCGCTTCTCCGTCGCCCACAACGCCGACGCCCGCTGGATGATCGGCGAGGAGTCGCCGGACGGCCGCGCGGACGAGGAAAACACCGTCGACTTCAAGGACGAGATGGCGCTGGTGCGGGCCATCTCTACCCCCGAGCCCGGCGCCCCCGGCGACGACGTCCCCGCCTCCGAGCTCATGCACGACGGCAACGAGGACACCTCTCAACTCGACCGGCTCTACGACATGCTGAGCGGCATCAGCGAGGACTCGGTGCGGATCTACACCGGAATCCTCGACGAGGACGCGGTGCCGGAGCCGCAGGGCAGCGAGTCGGCGGACGAGGAGCTGGAGGACGCCGCGATCCCGGTGTCCGCGGAACAGGCCGACGGCGTCGCCGCCACCCCTGACGAGGTGGCCGAGCCCACGCAGGAGCCCCTGGTCGAGGCCGGGGACGAGCCGAAGAAGCCGCGGCCACGCAGGCGCCGGGCCAAGATCCCCACCTGGGACGAGATCATGTTCGGCGGCCCCACCCCCACGCCCTAGAGCGGCGCTAGAAGTCGGCCGGATCGAAGGGGAGGGGATCCGGGGAGAGGGTCGCCTTGGCCTTGCGCGCGGTCACCCTGCGGCGGTGGTGCGCCCGGCACAGCACCTCGTAGCGCACCTCTCCACCCTCCGCGGTGTCACCGACCACCACCTGCGATCCCTCGGTGACCATCAGGCCGTCCACCGTGCGGGCGTTGTGGGTTCCGCGTGCCCCGCACCAGCAGAGCGGCCCGAGAGGGAGCGACTCCACCCGGTCGGCCAGCTCGATGAGCCGCTGCGACCCCGGGAAGAGCCTGGTGCGGAAGTCCGACAGGATCCCGAAGGCGTAGACGTCGAGCTGCAGCTCGTCGACGATCCGGGCGAGCTGGTCGATATGGCCGGAGCTGTAGAACTGGGCCTCGTCGCAGATGATGTAGTCCACACGCTTGCCGCTGGTGAGCTCGGCGATGATGTAGCGCCAGAAGTCGAAGCCCTCATCCACCTCCAGTGCCGGGGCGCTCAGCCCCAGGCGAGAGGCGATGACGCCCTCCCCTGCGCGGTCCTGGGAGGTGAACACCCGCCCCTGCCTGCCGTGCGTGGACTGGGTGTAGTCCAGCTGCAGGGCCAGCGTCGACTTCCCGCAATCCATGGGCCCGGTGTGGAACACGAGTTCAGCCACGCCGCCCCGCCTTTCGCTCGATGAGGTCGGTATAGGCGGCCACGTACCGCTCGGCTGTGCGCTCCGGGGCCAGGTCCGCCATGAGATCTGCCGTCGCGGCGGCCATGGAGGCCCTGGTCTGAGGATCCGTCAGGGTGCGCAGGCCCGCCGCCATCGACGCGACGTCCGGGCCGGTCAGCAGCGAGCTCTGCGGGGACAGCCCTACGGTGAGCCGGTCGTCGCAGTACATGACCGGCAGGCCGGCCGAGACCGCCTCCGCGATGACCAGCGCCTGCGAGTCGAAGCGGTAGGAGCTCAGCACCAGGGCGTCGGCGTTGCGGAACTCGTAGGCCAGCGCACTCGTCGAGGCGAGGTGCCAGCGGAAGTCGATCGCGTCGCAGCCCTTCGCCAGGGCCCGCAGTTGGTCCCTCTGATCCCCGTCGCCGACGATCACCAGCTCCCCGTTGGGGATGTTGGCGCGACGGAACGCCTTGATGAGCACGTCGAGGCGCTTCTCCTTCGCCAGCCTGCCCACCGACAGGAAGCGGACGGCGTCGTCGTCGCGCTCGCGCGGCGTCTCGTCAATGGCGCGCTTCATCCGGCGGTTGTAGCCGGTGGGCACCACGTACCCGTTGAGGTGCCGGCCGGCCGCCTCGTCGATCAGCTCGCTCATGAACGGCGACGGCACCGCGTACCCGTCGACCATCTGGGCGATCGTCGCGAAGGACATCCAGTCCGTCCGGGCAGCCAGCCCGCCGGTCTCCCGCACTGCGGCAGGGAGCCCGGCCGAGGTTGGGGGCCCGCCACGGACGCGGCGCAGCGCCGGCAGGATCAGCGCCTGGTAGCCGAGGGTGCCGAAGACCGAGCCGCGCACCGTCTGGTGGGTGCCGGCGATGTTGGCGTGGAACGTGTGCAGGTGCGGCACCCCCTGCAGCCGGGCGATCTTTGCCCCCAGAATCAGCGCGCCGCGCTCGGTCTGCGTGTGCACGACGTCGAACGTGGCGATGTCGCTGATCAACCGCGCACGCCGCAGCGACCAGTGGAGCACGCTCAGATGAGCGGGCAGTCCCTCCATGTAGACGGTGGGGCACTCGATGATGCGGCCACGGCGCGGCTTCTGGAGGTGGCGGTCCGGCGCGATCAGGGTGACCTCGTGACCCAGTGCGGTGAGCTCCTCGAGCTGGGTCTCGACCGAGCGCCCGATGCCGCCGGAGGCGGGGTAGAAGTCGTCGATGAGGATCGCGATCCGCAGCCTCACCGCTCACCGCCGTGGATGAGGAGCGGGACCTCCATCTCGGCCGCCGTGAGGGATCCGTGCATCCCGACCAGCGAGAACTCGCCGGGCGTGCGCTGGCTCATCACCGCGAAGTCGGAGGTCATCGCGGCCACGACGTCGCCGATCCTGGCCGCGCTCAACCCGGTGACCTGCGGCCCGAACCAGCCGGCCTCGACGGCCTCCTCGCGCCGCAGCACGTGCGCCCTCTCCCCCAGGACGCTCTCCCACGCCCAGGCCAACGCTCGCGCGTCGTCGCCGTAGACGTGCCGGAATCGGGGCTCCCCGCCCAGGAACGAGTACCCCGAGAGGCGCGGCTCGTCCTCCGCGACGATGCGCGACGCGCCCGGAACGTTGATCATGCCGTGGTCACCCGTGACGATCAGGCAGGTGTCACGCGGGAGCTGCTCGACGAGGTGCGCGACGAGATCGTCGACCATGGCGAGGCGGTCCAGCCACTGCCAGGACCCCACGCCGTGCCCGTGCCCGTCGTGATCGAGCATCCGCTCGTAGCAGTAGACGACGTCGGCCTGCCCGAGCGCCTCCACCACCAGGCCGGCGAACTCGTCGGGGTCCCCCTCCCTGCCGACCGGGTACAGGGTGCTGCCGCTGAAGGCCAGGTTGGTCAGCGCGCTCCCGGCGAACCGGCCGAGCGTGACCGCGGCCGAGGGTCGACCGGCCGTGGCCAGCCTCTGGAAGAGCGTCGGGGTCTGCGCGAAGGTGCCGAGATCCTCGGGGCCGCCCTCCCAGGTGAGGGCATTGATGACCCGGGAGACGGTGGGCTCGAAGAAGGTGTAGCCGGTGATGCCGTGCTCGCCGGTGGGCACGCCGCAGCCGAGGGACGTGAGCGAGGTGGCCGTGGTGGACGGCACCGAGCAGGTGAGCCGGGACGCGCCGCGCGTGAGCCCGCCCATGGTGTCGGCGTGGTCCGCGTGCTCGAGGAGCTGATGCCAGCCCAGGCCGTCGACCAGCAGCACGACGTACTTCGAGGCGCACGGCAGGCCGATCACCGGCACACCGCCGTCCAGCGCGGCCATGACGCTGGGGAGGAGGTTGGCCAGCGCGAGATCCTCGTACCGGGGCTCGACGAAGTCCGACCGCATCAACCGACGACCGCCTGGAGGCGCGTGCCGAAGGCGACGAGCCGCCTGGCGTTGTCGCCGTCCGCCTGAGGGCTCATGCGCACCGTGAGGTCGTCGGGCTGGATGACACCCGTGTAGCCGTGGTCGGCCTCGCAGGCCGGGTCGTCGCAGCCGGCGGGGCCGAGATCGACACGGCGGGCCGCACCCCAGACGATCGTCAGCCAGGCCTCGCTGAGTCCCGAGCGGTTCTCGGGATCCTGCAGGGCCCGCGTCAGGACCACCGAGTCGATCGCGCGGAGGGCCACGATCTCGGTGGTGGCGACGGCCTCGGTGCGGTTGCCCTCACCTTCGTCGATGTGACAGATGAGGAGTTGCCGCTCGGTGCGGACCAGCACCGTCATGTGCCGATGCAGCTCGTGGCCGGCGAAGGTGGCCTCGTGCTGCACCAGATGGTCCAGCACCTCCCGCTCCCCCAGCCCCAGGCCGACGGTCTCCGCCACCAGGCTCGGATAGAAGCTGCATTCGGCGATCTCGGCCATGAGCCGCGGCGGCAGGGTCTTCACACTCTCGACAGACTCAGGCACCTGCCCATTCTGGCACGTTGCACTACGTTTGGGCTCATGCCCTCCCGCCCCTTCATCGCCGCCCGCATCGAGGATCGGATCAACTGGTTGGTCAACCGCGCGCTGCAGCGCCGGGGATGGCAGGAGTCCATCCTGGCGTTCACCGGCTACGGCACATCGGAGCAGCTGCGGATCCTCGGCAGGGTGGTCCTGAGGCCGTCGGCGGACCTCGGGATCATCCAGGCAGCCTCAGCCCTGATCTACCGCCGGGGGTGGCGCAACTTCCTCAACGCGCCCAGGGTGGGTGCCAGCGTGTCGGTGGTCATCGGGGACGTCCGGATCCCGGTGCGCGCCGATCGCGGAGGCTACATCGACGTGCGGGTCCGCAATCCGGGGCTCCCACCCGGATGGCACTCGGTGACGCTGGAGGGTGAGGGCGGATCGTCCGCGCTCGCCAGCGTCCAGGTGATCGCCGACGACGTGGACTTCGGGATCGTCAGCGACATCGACGACACCATCTTGTCCACCTGGCTGCCCCGGCCCCTCGTGGCGGCGTGGAACTCGTTCGTCCTGACCGAGCAGGCCCGCCAGGCCGTGCCCGGAATGGCCCGGCTCTACCAGCAGCTCCTGGCGGCCAACCCGGGATCTCCCATCATCTTCGTGTCGACGGGGGCCTGGAACACCTACCCGATGATCCAGCGCTTCACGGCACGCCACGGCGTCCCCCAGGGCGCGATGCTTCTCACCGACTGGGGGCCGACCAATACCGGCTGGTTCCGCAGCGGCACCGACCACAAGCGGCGCTGCCTGCGCGAGCTGGCTCGCGACCTCCCGCACATCAAGTGGCTGCTCGTCGGCGACGACGGGCAGCACGACCCGGACCTCTACGCGGAGTTCGCCTCCCTGCAGCCCGAGCACGTCCGGGCGCGGGCCATCCGTCAGCTCACGCCCGGCGAGCACGCCCTCGCCCACGGCCTGCCGATGGAGGTCCCTGCCACCGAGGACCGGTGGGAGCCGGACACGGCGGTGGAGGTGCGTGCCCCTGACGGTGACGGATTGGGCGATAAGCTGCGCGGGTTGCTGTAAGGACCCCGAGCAAGGAGGCGGCCAGGATGGCCAGGTCGACGATCGACGACGAAGTCAACGAGGAGGAACACATCCTCGACGTCGACGTCACCGAGGAGATGGAGACCAGCTTCCTCGAGTACGCCTACTCCGTCATCTACTCCAGGGCCCTCCCGGATGCCCGGGACGGCCTGAAGCCCGTCCAGCGGCGCATCCTGTTCTCCATGGACGACATGGGCATCCGTCCTGACCGTGGCCACGTCAAGTGCGCCCGCGTCGTGGGGCAGGTCATGGGCGTGCTGCACCCCCACGGCGACACCGCCATCTACGACGCGCTGGTGCGCGTGGCGCAGCCGTGGTCGATGCGCCTGCCGCTCATCGACGGGCACGGCAACTTCGGCTCGCTCGACGCGGGTCCCGCCGCCATGCGCTACACGGAGTGCCGCATGGCCACCCCGGCCGTGGCCATGACCAGGGGGCTCGACGAGGACACCGTCGACTTCAAGCCCAACTACGACGGCAAGGAGTCGGAGCCGGTGGTCCTCCCCGCCGCGTTCCCCAACCTGCTGGTCAACGGCGCGGCCGGCATCGCGGTGGGCATGGCCACCAACATCGCACCCCACAACCTGGTCGAGGTGGTCGCGGCGCTGCAGCAGCTGATCCGCAACCCCGCCATCGGGCTCGACGACCTCATGCGTCACATCCCCGGCCCTGACTTCCCCACCGGCGGCAAGATCGTCGGCCTCGACGGCGTCCGCGACGCCTACGCCACCGGCAGAGGAACCCTGAAGCTGAGGGCCACCACACGGATCGAGAAGGTCTCGCCCCGCCGGATGGGCATCGTGTGCACCGAACTGCCCTACATGGTGGGTCCCGAGAAGATCATCGAGCAGATCAAGAAGGGCGTCGACGACAAGAAGCTCACCGGGATCGCCGATGTCAAGGACCTGACGGACCTCGCCAACGGCACCCGGCTCGTCATCGAGGTCAAGAACGGCATCAACCCCGAGGCGCTGCTGGAGCAGCTGTTCAAGGTGACCAAGCTGGAGGACACCTTCGCCATCAACGCGGTGGCGCTCGTGGAGGGGCAGCCCAGCACCCTGAGCCTCAAGCAGATGCTCGAGGTCTTCCTGGATCATCGCCTCACCGTGACGCTTCGACGATCGCAGTTCCAGCTCAGGAAGGCTGAGGACCGCCTGCACCTGGTGCGCGGGCTGATGATCGCCATCGCCGACATCGACGACGTCATCGCGATCATCCGCTCGTCCGAGGACGCCGCGGAGGCTCGGGCCAGGCTGATCGGGGCGTTCGACCTCACCGAGACCCAGGCCACCTACATCCTCGACATGCAGCTGCGCAGGCTGACGAAGTTCTCCACCATCGAACTGGAGAAGGAGGCGGCCGGTCTGGCCGAGACCATCGCCGGGCTGCGCGAGATCATCGACGACGACGCCGTCCTGCGCCGTGTCGTGAGCGGCGAGCTGGCTGAGGTGGGGCGCCAGTTCGGCACGCCCCGTCGAACGGTGCTGCTCGCCTCGTCCGGCGTACCCACCGCGGCGCGTGCCCCACTGGAGATGGCCGACGATCCCTGCTGGGTGCTGCTGAGCGGCTCGGGGCTCGTGGCCCGGACCGACTCGGATCACGCGCTGCCGGCCGACGGCAGATCCGCGCACGACGTGGTGGTGGCGCGGGTGAGGACCACCGCCCACGGCGAGTTCGGGGTGCTGACCAACCGCGGCCGGCTGATCCGGTGCCGCGCGATCGAGCTCCCCACAGTTCCCCTCACCGCGGCTGCACCCAGCCTCCAGGGCGGCAGCCTTGCGCACGAGCTCTGGCCGCTGGCGGCCGGGGAACGGCCGTTGGGGCTGACCTCGCTCGCGGACGGGTCCCCGGGCCTTGCCCTGGGCACCGCCCAGGGCGTGGTGAAGCGCGTCAACCCCGAGAATCTCGCCAAAGACTCCTGGGACGTGATCGCGCTGAAGCCGGGAGACGAGGTGGTGGGCGCGGTGGAGTTGGGCGACGATCACGCCCACCTGGCGTTCGTCACCTCCGACGCCCAACTGCTGCACTTCCCCGCCTCCGGCGTTCGGCCCCAGGGACGAGCCGGTGGAGGCATGGCGGGCATCAAGCTGTCGGCCGGCGCGCGCGTCATCTGGTTCGGCGCCGTGGATCCCGAAGCCGACGAGGCGGTCACCATCTCCGGGTCGTCGAGTTCCCTCCCAGGCACCGAGACGGGCCTGGCCAAGGTGACCGCCATGAGCGAGTTCCCGGCCAAGGGACGCGCCACCGCGGGCGTCCGCGCCCACCGGTTCCTCCGAGGTGAGGACACGCTGCTGATGGCCGCCATCGGCCCCGCTCCCATGGTCGCGGCCGCCGCGAGCGGGTCCCCCGTCGAGCTCCCGGCGGCGCACGGCCGCCGTGACGGATCGGGCACCCCGCTCACGCAGCCGGTGTCCGCACTGGCGGGACGCGGCCGGTCGGACGCCGACAGCTAGTAGCATCGCCGACGGAAGGGAGGCCCCATGAGCTTCGAGGATCTGCTGGCCAACAACAAGCGTTACGCCGACGCGTTCACCGACGGCGGCTTCGACGGCATCGCCAAGGCGGGCATCGCCATGGTGACCTGCATGGACTCCCGGATCGAGCCCCTGGCCATGCTGGGGCTGCGGCTGGGTGACGCGAAGATCCTGCGCTCCCCCGGGGGTCGCGTTTCGACGTCGGTGCTCACGGGCTGCGTGCTGAGCGCTCAGCTCCTGAATGTGACCCGGATCATGATCGTGCCCCACACCCGGTGCGCCATGGCCTCCGGCACCGACGCGGACATCCGCCGCACCATCGCGGAGCGGACCGGCCACGACACGTCGTGGATCTCGTTCGGCGCCCACCCGGACCAGCAGGCACGGCTGCAGGCCGATGTGGACATGGTGGCGAGCCACCCCCTCATCAAGGGCTACGCGGAGGTCGGCGGCTTCATGTACGACGTGGACACCGGCAGGCTGACCCAGGTCATCTGACCCGCCGTCGCGGGTGACCGCACCGATCAGTCCCGGTCGCCGGCAGAGCGTGGGTGATCGGCTGTTCCCCCACTAGGGGAGCAGCACCCGGTGCGCGCCACGGATGTGCGCCTCACAGAGGTCTGCGGCGCCCGGCCCGTCGTGGTTGGCGATCGCCCGGTGGATGCGCGCGTGCTCGTCGACCAGCCGTCGGCGCAACACCTCCCACTCCGCCAGCCGGGCCTCCGCGCTCAGGATGGGGGCGGCCACCGCCTCACGGATCGCGATCGTCATGTCGCGGATCAGCCGGTTCGCCCCCAGGCCGGCGATCGCCACATGGAACGCGGTGTCGAGCTCGTTGAACAGTGCGGCATCGGTCACCTCGACCATCCCTGCCGACATGACCCGCAGCTCCTCGACCGCGGCCTCCTGACCGTGGATCGCCGCTGCCTCGGCGGCGGCGCGCTCCAGCACCACCCGGGTCTCGGTGAGCTCGTCGAACGAGATGGCGTCCAGCGCCACGTGGAGCTTGAGCATCCGCCCGAGGGCCGCGCCCTGGCTGGCGGCCACCCGGGTGCCACGCCCGGGACCGGTGTTCGACGTGATGACGCCCTGCGCCTGCAGGACCTTGATGGCCTCCCGCACGGCGCTGCGGCTGGCGCCCAGCTGGGCCGCGAGTTCGCGCTCGTTGGGCAGCCGCGAATCTCGGGCCACCCGTCCGGCGAGGATCTCGCCGGTGAGGAAGTCCAGCACGGTCTCGAAACCTCCGGTGGTCATGGGCCCATTGTGTCGCATGGAAACGTATTGACATTCAACCGAGGACTCCATATGGTCAGACCAGACGAATAGGTCTGACCAAAATGAACGACGGAGTTCACCCCATGCTCTTGGAATCCTTCCAACCCGACACGAACCCTCTCGGCGCCCAATGGGTCTCCGCCCTGGTCGCGGCCGTCCCGATCGCGGGGATGCTGGTCACCCTCGGGCTGCTTCGCTGGAGAGCGCACCACGCGGGCCCGTTCTCCTGGGCGCTGGCGTTCCTGGTCGCGGTCACCGCCTTCGGCATGCCTGTCACCACCGCCCTGGCCACCAGCGCACACGGCTTCGTCTACGGCATCTTCCCCATCGTGTGGATCCTGCTGACCGCCATCTGGATGTACGAGGTCACGGTGGCCTCGGGCCGCTTCGACGACCTCCGCCGCACCTTCTTCCTCATCAGCGACGATCCGCGCGTGCTCGCTCTGCTGATCGCCTTCTCGTTCGGGGGACTCCTCGAAGCGCTCGCGGGCTTCGGTGCCCCCGTCGCCATCACCGCCGCGATGCTGGTGGCCATCGGTTTCTCCCCCATCCGCTCCGCGCTGACCGCCCTGCTGGCCAACACCGTTCCGGTGGCCTTCGGCGCCGTGGGCCTGCCGGTCCTGATGGCCGCCAAGGCGGGCGGCTTCGACGATGTCCTGGCCATCTCCCCCATCACCGGCCGCCTCACCGCCATCCTGTGCCTCGTCGTGCCCTTCCTCCTGCTCGCAGTCATGGACGGCCGGCGCGGCCTCAGGGAGGTGTGGCCCTTCGGGCTCGTGGTGGGGATCAGCTTCGGCGTGACGAAGTGGATCGTGTCGGCCACACCGCTCTACAACCTCACCGAGGTGTTCGCCGCCGTCGTCAGCGTGGGCGTGGCCATCGCCTTCCTCCGCTTCTGGCATCCCACCGGCGGCGAGAGCGCCACGGGCCGCATCGGGATCCCGCTCGATCCGGAGATCGAGGGCCACGCGGCGCACACCATGGCCACCGACGAGGGCGCCATGCCGCTGACCGGTCGCCGGATCCTCATGGCCCTGGTGCCCTACATCCTGGTCATCATCGTGTTCGCCGTCGCCGCCCTCCCCGCCGTCAAGGCCGCCCTCGTCTCCACCGACGTCAGGATCGCCTGGCCGGGCCTGTCCGGGATGCTCAACGTCGCGGGCGAGCCGGCCTCTCACCAGACCTACACGCTCGCCTGGGCCTCCACGCCCGGCATCCTGCTGGCACTGGTGGCGATCGCCACCGGACTCATCTACCGCATGCCGCTCACGCAGATCTTCGGCGTCCTGTCCGCACAGGTGAAGAAGCTGCGCTTCGCGATGCTGACCATCGGTTCGGTCGTCGCTCTCGCCTACGTCATGGGAGACTCCGGCCAGACGCTGGCCCTCGGGCTCTTCTTCGCCGGAGCGGGCATGGCCTACCCCTTCGTCGCCCCGGTCCTGGGTTGGATCGGCGTCTACGTCACCGGATCCGACACCTCGGCCAACATCCTGTTCTCCGGCCTGCAGTCCGGCGTCGGCGCCGAGATCGGGCCCGGCAGCCACCTCGGGACCGACGACATGCGTGCGCTTCTCGTCGGATCCAGCGCCGCCGGCGGTGTGGTGGGCAAGATGATCTCACCGCAGTCGCTCACCGTCGCCGCCACCTCGATCGGCATCCCCGGGGCCGAATCCGTGATCCTGCGTCGGATCATCAAGTGGAGCTTCGTCCTCCTCGCCCTCCTGTGCCTGATCTCAGGCCTGATGTCCACGCCGGTGCTCAGCTGGCTGCTCCCCTGATCGAAAGGCCTAACGATGACCACCTCACCCCATGTCGCGCTGTTCGCCACCTGCATCACAGACACGATGAAGCCGTCGATCCCGATCGCCACCGTGAAGCTCCTCGAGAGGCTCGGCTGCACGGTCTCCTACCCCGACAGGCAGACCTGCTGCGGACAGATCATGACCAACACCGGGTACTGGAAGGAGGCACTCCCGACGGTGCGCAACTACGCCGCGAGCTTCGGCGGCTACGACTACATCGTGGCGCCGTCGGGCTCCTGCGTCGGGTCCGTGCGCGAACAGCACGCGATGCTGGCACGCCACGCCGGCGACAAGGGTCTCGAGGCGGAGGCGTCAGCAGTGGCCGCCCGCACCTACGAACTGTCCGAGTTCCTCGTCGATGTCCTGGGCGTCACGGACGTGGGCGCCTACTTCCCCCACCGGGTCACCTACCATCCCACCTGCCACTCCATGCGCGTGGCCAGGGTCGGCGACAGGCCGCTCCGGCTGCTGCGCAACGTCCGCGGCATCGACCTCGTCGATCTTCCCAAGGCCGACCAGTGTTGCGGCTTCGGCGGCACCTTCTCGGTCAAGAACCCCGAGGTCTCGGTGGCGATGGCCTCCGACAAGGCCCGGCACGTCCGCTCCACAGACGCCGAGTACCTGGTGGCCGGGGATCACGCCTGCCTGATGAACATCGGCGGGGTGCTGCACCGTCAGCGCGCGGGCATCAGGACCATCCACCTGGCCGAGATCCTGGCCACCACCGAGGAGGAAGAGCGATGACCACCATCCGTCGCACCCCGGAGCCCGGCTCCTGGCTCGGCATCCCGCCGTTCCCGAAGGCCGCGAAGGCCGGGTTGGAGAACGCCGAGCAGCGCAAGAACCTGCGCCACGCCACCGGAACCATCCGAGACAAGCGCGTGTTGCGTGCGGCCGAGGTGGAGAACTGGGAACAGCTGCGCACCGCCGGCGCGCAGATCAAGGACCGCGTCGCCAGGCACCTCGAGCAGTACCTCCTCCAGGCCGAGGCCGCCATGACGGCGGCTGGGATCACCGTGCACTGGGCCAGGGACGCCGCCGACGCGAACCGGATCATCTCGGACCTCGCCAAGGCCAAAGGCGTGGACGAGGTGGTGAAGATCAAGTCGATGGTCACCCAGGAGATCGATCTCAACGAGCACCTCGAGGCGGAGGGCATCGCGGCATGGGAGACCGATCTGGCCGAGCTGATCGTCCAGCTCGGCCACGACCTTCCCAGTCACATCCTCGTGCCCGCGATCCACCGGAACCGGTCCGAGGTCCGGGAGATCTTCACCGAGGAGATGGGGCGCTACGGCGTCCCCGCGCCCGAGGGGATCTCGGACGATCCGACCGAACTCACCAACGCCGCCCGAGCCCACCTGCGGGAGAAGTTCCTCCGCGCCAGGATGGGGGTCTCCGGCGGCAACTTCATCATCGCCGACACCGGCACCCTGGTCATCGTCGAATCCGAGGGCAACGGACGCATGTGCCTCACGCTGCCCGAGACGTTCGTCTCGGTGGTGGGCATCGAGAAGGTCCTCCCGACGCTGCAGGACCTGGAGGTCTTCCTCAAACTCCTCCCCAGATCCTCCACCGGCGAGCGCATGAATCCCTACACCTCCTTCTGGACGGGCGTCACCCCGGGCGACGGGCCCCAGGACCTGCACGTGATCCTGCTCGACAACGGCCGCACCAACGCCCTGGCTGATCCCGAGGGCCGGGCCGCACTGCGGTGCATCCGCTGCTCCGCCTGCCTCAACATCTGCCCCGTCTACGAGCGGGTGGGGGGTCACGCCTACGGGTCCCCGTACCCTGGCCCGATCGGGGCTGTGCTGGGCCCCCAGCTCCGCGGGATGGACAGCGCCAACGATCGCGCTCTTCCGTTCGCCTCGACCCTGTGCGGGGCCTGCAACGACGTGTGCCCCGTGCGCATCCCCTTCACCGACATCCTGGTGCACCTTCGCCGACGTGCGGTCGAACACAAGACGGCCAAGCACCCGACGGGTGAGCAGGCGCTCATGAAGGGCGCCGGCTGGGTGATGTCCGACGGGTCCCACCTCGCCGCAGCGCAGGCCGGCAGCCGCCTGGCCGGGCGGGTGTTCAACGGGCGGTGGCTCGGGCCGATGCCGATCCCGATCGCCTCCCGCTGGCTGGACGCCCGCGACACCGAGGCGCCACCCACACAGACCTTCCGCCGATGGTGGAAGCAGAACCGCGAAGGAGACGAGCAGTGAGCGCGCGCGACGAGGTACTCGGCCGGGTACGAAGGGCCACCGCGGACGTGACGGAGGCCAGACCCGAGGTCGACGTTCCCGTGGACTGGACCTACGGCAGGCCCCTGGCCACCGCGGACGTCCTGGCGGACTTCGTGGAGAAGGTGGAGGACTACAAGGCCGTCGTCGTGCGGTGCGCCGAACCCCAGGTGGGTCAGTCTCTCGTCTCTGCCCTCAGGGACCTCGGGGCCACCAGCGTCGCGTGGCCGGACGGTCTCCCACGACCGTGGGCTGAAGCGCTCGTCGCGGCGGGCATGATCCTCCATCGCGACGATCCCCAGCTCACCCACGCCGAGCTCAACACGATCGACGCCGTGGTCACGACCTGCGCGGTGGGCATGGCCGACTCGGGAACCATCGCCCTGGACCACTCCGAGGGCCAGGGCCGGCGTGCCTTGACGCTGCTCCCCGACCGTCACATCTGCGTGGTGCGGGCGGATCAGGTGGTCAGCGACGTTCCGGAGGGGATCGCGCGGCTGACCCCCGCCCTGCGGGCGCGCCGGCCTGTGACCTGGCTGAGCGGGGGATCCGCCACGAGCGACATCGAACTCAGCCGGGTCGAAGGGGTGCACGGCCCGCGCCACCTGTCGGTGGTGCTGGTCGACTGAGCCCGGGCGTCACGCGTCGATGCGGTCGGCCTCCACGGCGTAGGCACCCTGGATGATGAACTCCTTGCGGGGCGCCACCTCGTTGCCCATGAGCATCTCGAACACCCGCTCGGCGCCCGCCGCGTCGTCGACGGTGAGGCGCCGGAGGGTCCGGTGCCTGGGGCTCATCGTGGTGTCCGCCAACTGGTCCGCGTCCATCTCGCCCAGGCCCTTGTACCGCTGCGGCTCCTTGAAGGCCTGCCCGCGCTTGGTCAACTCAGCGGCCTTGCGTTGGTACTCGGCGTCCGAGTAGGTGTAGATGTACTTCTCGTAGCCCCGCTTCGGGTTGATCAGCTCGAACCGGTGCAGAGGGGGCACCGCCGAGTACACCCGGCCTGCCTCCACCAGGGGACGCATGTAGCGGAAGAACAGGGTGGCGAGCAGGCAGCGGATGTGGGCCCCGTCGGAGTCCGCGTCCGCCATGAACACCACCTTGCCGTAGCGGGCCGCCTCCACGTCGAAGGTCCGGCCGGACCCGGCGCCGACGACCTGGATGATGGAGGCGCACTCGGCGTTCTCGAGCATGGCGCCCACCGAGGCCTTCTGCACGTTGAGGATCTTGCCGCGGATGGGCAGCAGCGCCTGGAACTCCGAGTTCCGGGCCACGTTGGCCGTGCCGAGGGCGGAATCGCCCTCGACGATGAACAACTCGGTGGCGTCCACGGCGTTGGAGCGGCAGTCCTTCAGCTTCGTCGGGAGGGCCGAGGACTCCAGTGCGTTCTTGCGCCGCTGGTTGTCCTTGTGCGCCCTCGCCTGCACCCGCGTGCGCGAGGCGTTGACGACCTTCTCCATCAGAGTGCGCGCGATGGGACGGATGGCGGCCTTCGTGCTGGTGAGGAACTCGCCCATCTCCCGCTCCACGATCCCGGCCACGAGCTTCTGCACGGGCGGGGTCCCGAGCACCTCCTTGGTCTGCCCCTCGAACTGGGGCTCGGCCAGGCGCACCGTCACGACGGCGGTGAGGCCCTCGAGGCAGTCGTCCTTGAGGACCTCCTCGCCCGCCTTGAGGAGGCGGGTGCCGTCGAGTGACTTCACGAACGCGCGCGTGAGGCCCCGCTCGAATCCGGTGACGTGCGTGCCGCCCTTCGGGGTGGCGATGATGTTGACGAACGACTTGACGTGGGCGTCGTAGCCGGTGCCCCACCGGACGGCGATGTCGACGTCGAGATCACGCTCCACGTCGGTGGGCGTCATGGCCCCGGCTTCGTCGAGCATCGGTACCGTCTCGACGAACGAGTCCCGCCCCTGGAGCCGGATCACATCGGTCAGCGGGGCGTCGGTGGCCAGGAAGTCGGCGAACTCGGTGATCCCGCCGACGTGCACGAAGGACTCCCGCGCAGGCTCGCCGTCGCGCGAGTCGTCGACGTCGATGCGCAACCCGGGCACCAGGAAGGCCGTCTGCCGTGCGCGGTCATGGAGGTGCGTGAGCGAGAGTTCCGCGTCTGCGAGGAAGATCTGCCGGTCCGGCCAGTAGCGGACCCGGGTGCCGGTGGTGCCCTTCGCCACCCGTCCCGACTTGCGGAGGCCTCCCCCGGGCGTGAACGGCGCGTCCGGGCCGTCGCCGTCGAAGACCCCGGGGACACCGCGGCGGAAGCTCATCGACCAGGTGGCGCCGTTGCGGTCGACGTCCACATCGAGCCTGGAGCTGAGGGCGTTCACCACCGACGCCCCCACCCCGTGCAGGCCTCCGGTGGCGTTGTAGGACGAGTTGCCGAACTTGCCCCCGGCGTGGAGCTTGGTGAACACCACCTCGACGCCGGACAGGCCTGTGCGCGGCTCCGTGTCGACGGGGATGCCGCGGGCATGGTCCGTGACCGCCACGGACCCGTCCGCGCCCAGCGTGACCTGGATCGCTTCCCCGAATCCGGACAGCGCCTCGTCCACCGCGTTGTCGATGATCTCCCACAGGCAGTGCATGAGCCCCCGGGTGTCCGTCGAGCCGATGTACATGGCAGGGCGCTTGCGTACGGCCTCGAGCCCTTCGAGGACCAGCAGATTCTTGGCCTCGTAGTCTCGGGAATGCGGCTGCTTGCTCTTCGGGGTCTGCACCGGCCCAGATTACCCACGCAGTTGAGGGAACATTGTGACGCCCCGCTACGTTTGACTACCAAGAAGCAGAAAGGTGAGGAGCCCACGATGACTGAAGTAACCATGGACCCGACGCTCACCGCGATCGACCGTTGCGATCGCTGCGGGGCGCAGGCATATCTCCGCGTCTTCCTGCGTTCCGGTGGCGAGTTGCTGTTCTGCGCGCATCACGCGACGCAGCACCGGGAGAAGCTGACCGAAGTGGCCAGCAGGATCCAGGACGAGACGGACAGGCTCAGCCGGTAGCCAACCACCGCTCGATCAGGTGGCGGGCGATCGACGCCCTCCCCGGGAGCATGACGTCACCGGACTCGACGGCGGCGGCGAGATCCGCGCGGGTGTAGTACGCGCCCTCAGCGATCTCGTCGCCGTCGACGCGTATCCGGGAGTCTGCCGCCCGCCCGTTGAATCCGAGCATGAGCGAGCGCGGCATCGGCCAGGGCTGGCTGGACACGTACTCCAACCGCTCCAGCACCACGCCGACCTCCTCCCCGGCCTCGCGGTGGCACGCCTGCTCGGCCGACTCGCCGGCCTCGATGAACCCGGCGACGATGGAGACCCGCCGCGCCTGCCACTGCCGCTGCCTGGCCAGGAGCAGCCGGTCATGCGGGTCGGTGATGGCCACGATGACGCACGGGTCGATGCGGGGGAAGGCCAGGGCGCCGCACGCGTCGCATGCCCGCCGCGCTCCCGCCTGGTCTGGGCGCGTCGTGGCCCCGCAGCGCTCGCAGGCCGGGGCCTGGAGGTGCCACCTGGTGAGGGCGACGGCGGCCGCGAGGGGGTCGTAGTCCGCCGGGTCCACGTCCCGCCAGCCGAGCGTCTCGCCGTCGATGACCGCGGCGGGCCGGGCGAACCACGGCCGGCCCTGGAACCAGCCGAGCAGGATGTCCTCAGCGCGACGGGGCCCCGGCCGGGGCACCGGGAGGGGACGCCCGTCACGTGACGACACGTTGCCGTCCGGGTCCACCTCGAGCACCACAGCGGCGGCCCACGAGGCGTCCACGTCCGCGTCTGCGCGGGCGACGGGTGCGCGGTCCAGCCCGGACGGCACGCTCCAGTGGTTCGTCATGTCTCCACTCCCGCCTTCAGCGCATCGTCGATCAGGGAGGCCGGGGCCTCCACGAGGCGCAACTGGTCTGCCAGCACATGGTAGAACGCCGCGCCAACCCGCGACGGGTCCACGCCCCGGGCCTGTGCCCAGGCCTGGCGGTAGACGGCCAGCTGGAGCGGGTCCGCCCGGCGGTCGGAGGTCTTCCAGTCCACGACGAGGTAGTCCATCCCGTCGCGCTCCCAGCCGTAGACGGCGTCGATCCGGCCGCGGAGGACCTGCGTGCCCCACGACATGACGAACGGCACCTCGATGCCGACGGGCGCGAGATCGGCGAAACGCCCGGCCTCGAAGGCGGCGATGAGCGGCCCCAGCTGGGCCGGGTCCGCCGCGGGCTCAGCCTCGACCTCGTCCAGCGCCGCCGGGAGCTCGAACCGTTGCTGCACCCAGGCATGGAACCGGTCGCCCACCCTGGCCGCCATCGACGGGGGCCGCGGCATGGGCCGCAGGAGTGAGGCGGCGAACCCCGACGGGTCCCGCCGCAGCGACATCAGGGCCGTGGCGGAGAGCCCCTCCGGCAGGGCCACCTCTCGGCCCCCGCGCCTGCCCGCGAGTGCGGCCAGGTGCCGCGCGCTCTCGTCCCAGGACGAGATGCGCGCCTCCTCGTCCGGGGTGAGGAGCCCGGACTCCCACACCCACCCGGTGCGCTCCTCCTCGCCGGCACCGACCAGGGCACCCGCTTGCGCCACCAGTTCGGCGGCGGCGGCCCGGGACGCGACGACGTCCGCGTCGAGCGCCGCCGGCCACGCGGCCCGCGCGGGCACGGCCGGCACCGGGTTGGTGTCGGTCCCGCGCGTTGCCTCGTCGAGATAGCACTGGGCGGATTCGGCCGCCTCGCGCAGCACGGTGAAGTAGGGCGATTCGGTTCTCGGCCGGATGTTGCCCGGCGTCCAGACGTGGCTGGAGGCCACCAGCAGCAGCTTCGCCCTGGTGACCGCCACGTAGGCCAGGCGGTCCTCCGCCAGCCGATGGTCCGCACGGCTGGCCTCCCGGTAGGCGGCCAGGCCGTTCCTGGTGTACTCGCGCAGCTGCGGGATGCTCGACGAGTCCCCGCGCAGCGTCGCGGGGAGGGTCTCGGCCCGCGTGGGCCAGATCCCGGACCTAGGCTCGGACGGGAACACCTTGTCCACCAGGCTCGGGAGGAACACGGTGTCCCACTCGAGTCCCTTGGCCCGGTGGACGGTGAGGAGCTTGACCGAGTCCGCCTCGCTGGGCACCGCCTGCTGAAGGCCCTCCCCGAAGTCCTCCTCGGCGTCGAGATATGCCAGGAGGCCGCTGAGGCTGCCGTCTCCGTCGACATCGGTGTAGCCCGCCACCTCTGCCACGAACCGGGCCACCTGGCTCGTCTCCGCACCGGAGGCGATCAGCTCCGGCTCCAGGCCCAGGGTTGCGATCACCCGGGTGACCAGGTCCGCCACCGGCTCCGCCGAGTGCCGCCTCAGTTCGGCCACCTCCTGGTGGAACCGCCTGAGGCGATCGCGTGCGCCCTCGCTGAACGGCAGGTCGCCAGGGTCGGCGACCGCGTCGAGCAGGCACACCGCCTCGCCGGGATCCGCCTGGGTCACGGCGTGGACCAGCGCCTCGCCCATGTCCGACGGCGGCGTGGGGGATCCAGCCAGCCGCCTCGCCCGCTCCCCCAGCAGCTCCAGGTCAGCGAGTCCCAGCTGCCAGCGGGGCCCCGACAGGAGGGCCGCGACAGCCGGGTTGGCCGCGACATCGTCGATCACCCGGAGCGTGGACACGATCGGGGCGATCTCCGGCAGCGCGAGCAGGCCCCCGAGCCCGACGATCTCGACGGGGACGTCGCGCTCGCGCAGCGCCTCGAACAGCGGCGCGAGCAGAGCGTTCCGGCGCACCAGGATGGCCAGCTCGGCCCAGCCTGTGCCCGTCTCGTGCCTGGCCACCACCGATTCGGCGATCCAGTCCACCTCGTCGCGGAACGTGTCGAACGTGGCTGCGGCCACCATCCCCGGCGGGGCGCCCTCCGGGGCGCGCAGCGAGACGCCACTCTCGCCGGGAGCGGCGGCGAGGTCCCGTGCGAGCGCGTTGCCGACGTCCAGGATCCGCTGCCCGCTGCGCCGGTTGACGCTCAGCGTGTAGCGGGCGGCGGGGGCGCCGTCGCTGCGGCGGAACTGCATCGGGAACTCGAGGATGTTGCCGGAGGCGGCACCCCGCCACCCGTAGATGGCCTGATACGGGTCTCCGACGGCCGTCACCGGAAACCCCATGGCATCGCCGAACGGGGAGCCGGTGAACAGCTCGCGGAGGAGGCGCGCCTGGGCCGACGAGGTGTCCTGGTACTCGTCGAGCAGCACCACCCTGAACCGCCTGCGGAGCTCCTCGCCCACGGAGCGAACGCTCGTGACGAGGCGCACGGCCTCCCGGAGCTGGTCGGCGAACTCCACCACGCCCAGACCCTGCTTGAGCTCCTGGTACGCGCCGACCAGCTGCAGGAGCTCCCTCCGCTCGGCGGTGGCGTCCAGCGCCTTCTCCACGTCACGCATGGTCTTGCCGCGGTACAGCGGAGCCTCCGCGAAGCGGCGCTCGGCGCGCTCGCACTCGGCCAGCACATCCTCGGGCGACACAAGGTGCGACTGCATCTCGGCGTCCAGCGCGAGCACGCGCTCCGGGATGGAGTGGTGGCTCAGCCGGCTGATGCTGTGGAACGGCCCCGGGGCGTTGGCCACCACACGGGTGGCGAGCCGGAAGCGACTCGCGCCGGTGACCATCACGGGATCCCGGTCGATGCCGATCCTCAACCCGAACTCGCTGACCAGCCGGGCCGCGAACGAGTCGTAGGTCATCACGAGCTCCGCCCCCTCGCCCTCCAGCCCGGCGAGCACCCCCGCCCTCTCCAGTGCCGCCGCGACACGCGTGCCCAGCTCGGCGGCCGCCTTGCGGGTGAAGGTGAGCCCGAGGACCTCCTCGGGGCGGACCTGGCCGGTGCCCACCAGCCACACGACACGCGCCGCCATGACCGTGGTCTTGCCGCTGCCTGCTCCGGCGATGATGACGGCCGGCTCGAGCGGAGCGGTGATCGCGTCCAGCTGCTCCGGCGAGAAGGGGATCTGCAGCGCGTCGATGAGCTGCTCAGGAGAGGACAGCAGCCGCCGGCGGAGGGGAACGACGCTCACCGCTGCGCTCCGGTCCGCGGGCCCATCGCCGGGCAGGACGTGGCGAAGGCGCAGAACCGGCAGGCGTCGCACTCCATGGCATCGAACCTGCCGTCGGTGATGATGTCCACGCCGGTGGCGATCCTGTCGTGCACCCAGGTGGGTCCCACAGAGAGGTCCTCGTCGGGGAGCGCCGGGACGTCGTCGATGGACGGCTGCGCCACGAGGGTGGGCAGAGCCTCCCCGTCGCGGAGGAACAACAGGGCCGGAGGCGCCACCGCCCGGGCGCCGGGAGCGAGGTCGTCGAAGGCGCCCAGGGACGCGGCGAGCTGGTAGATGCCGAGCTGCGCATGGTCGGCGACCTCCGCCTCCCGGAGGATCCGGCGCCCCGTCTTCACGTCGACGACGCGGAGGCGCCCGTCCGGTTGCTGTTCCAGCCGGTCCACCGTGCCGTCCAGGACCACCTCGCGGCCGGCGATCTCGACCGGCACCCGGAACCGGCGCTCGACCGCCAGCAGCACGTTGGGGTTGTGGCTGTGGTAGGCGGCGAACCTCTCGACGGCCTGGTCGATCTCGGTGCGCTCGGTGGCCGAGAGCCACTCGGTCTCGAACGGGATCCGTGCCCAGACGTCGTCGAGCTTGGCCCGCATCTGTTCCGCCGTGAGGTGCTCGGTGGCGGCATGCTTGGCGAGGAGGTGCACCACATCGCCGACGGAGGCCTTGGAGACCCTGCCCGTGTCTGCCTTCGCCCGCCTGGACAGGAACCACCGCCGCGGGCACTGCAGGAGCGTCTCCAGCGACGAGCCGGTGATGACCACCGGCCCGGACGGTGCCGCCGAGCCGGAGCTGCTGCCGGCGATCCCCCACCAGCGCGACGGGTCCGCAGCGGGGAAGGCTGCGGCGCCCTCGGGCTGGACGACCGCCGCGAGGTCCGCGAGACGGAGCGCCGCGGCTCGACGAAGCCCTGGAGAGGTGGCCTCGTCCTCCAGCGCCCGGCGCAGATCGCCGACGAGCGCCGCGACGGAGAGCAGCCTGTCCGGCCGGCCGTAGATCCGCTCCACCTCGACGCCGAGCTCGGCCAGGAACCTCGACGGCCGGCCCCCCTCGCCCTCGATCCCCTGCACCCCGCTGACGTGGAGTGAACGGCGTGCCCGGGAGCAGGCCACGTAGAAGAGCCGGCGCTCTGCCGCCAGCTGAGGAGCCGATCCCGCCGGGGCCAACTCGTCGGCCCGCACGCGCTCCGCGTCCAGCAGCAGCCCGGGGCGGGTGAGCCGCGGCCAGAGGCCCTCCTGCGCGCCGACCACCCAGACCCGCTCCCATTCCAGTCCGCGTGTCCGGTGGGCGGTGACGACCCGGACACCGCGCCCCCCCACCGTGAGCTCCCGCCCGGTGTCTGCCGGGATCTCCTGCCCCGACACCTCCCGCAGAAACGTCTCGGCGCCGGCCGCCCCACGGAGGTCCTCATGCCTGGCCGCCAGGTCGAAGATCTCGACGATGGCGTCCAGGTCCGCGTTCGCCCTTCTGGATCCGCGCAGGGCCCGCTCCCGGAGCCGGGCGGGCCAGGGCGTGCCGTCCCACAGCGCCCACAACGCCTCCTGAACCTCGGCGCCGCGGGCCAGGGCGGCACGGACCTCCGCCAGCAGCGCAGCCAGGGCCCGCCCAGCGTCCGCCTCCTCCGTCGCGATGCCGTCGAGCAGCGCCGGCTCTGCGAGGCAGCGACCGAGCAGCGCGACGGAGGTGCCCATGCTCCGATGTCGGGCCAGCAGGGCCCGGCCCAGGCGTCGCTGGGCCACGCCGTCGAGCCCGCACAGCGGCGATGACATGAGCAGGCGCGCCTCATCCGCCTCCGGCCCGGTGGCCCGGGCGGAGACCGCGAGGGCGAGCAGCACAGTGGCGACGGCTGGGTACTCCGAGAGCGCGATCTCGTCCCCCGACACGTCCACCGGAACCCCCAGCCTGACCAGTTCGCTCGCGACGGCGCTGAGCTGGGCACGCCCGGCCCTCGCCACGACCGCGAGGTCCGACCAGGCGCATCCGTCGACGGCGACGGCCTGGCGCAGCTCCGCCGCGACATGCGCGAGCTCGGCGGTCACGTCGTCGAAGACCCTGGCACGCACCTCCCCCTGACCTGACCGCGGCTCAGGCGACGGGGGCGCCATCCTTGCCTCGATCCTCCCGCTCAGCAGCTCCAGGGAAGCGCCGACGGAGACCGACGCGCGGAAGCCCCGCTCCAGCGCCGTGATCCGGGCTCCCGGCAGGGCGGCCAGGTCTGCCAGCGCCGTCGGGCTGGCCCCGCGGAATCCGCCGATCCGCTGCCTCGGGTCCCCCAGCGCGAGCAGGGGGAGGCCGAGGGCGGCCAGGTCCGCCAGGAGGCCGATCTGGGCGGGATCCGCCTCGTGCACGTCGTCGACGAGCACCGCGTCGAACGCGGCGGTGACCCCTGCCGCGACACCGGGCTCGGTGAGCAGCAGGCGGCTGCGGTACACCAACTCGGCGTAGTCCAGGGTGCCCGAGAAGTCCCCGACGGTGAGGTACTCCTCGACGAAGCGGGCCGTGGCCGCGAAGAGCTCGTCGCCCGCGGCGGAGGCGTGCGCGGCGAGCAGCTCGGGATCCATCGACAGCTGCCGGGTGCGGGCGAGCACCTCGCGCAGCTGGCGCGAGAAGGCCCTGGTGCCGAGGGCGGGCCTGACCTCCTCCGGCCAGGCTTCCTGGGGCATGCCCGCGAGCAGCTCCCGGATGCGCCGCTCCTGCTCGGGGGCCCGCAGCAGCCGCCAAGGGCTGGACTCGTGCGGCCAGTAGCGCCTGAGGAGGCCGAGCGAGAGCCCGTGGACGGTGGTCACCTGCGGGGAGGTCTGGGCCCGGTCCAGCCGGCGGCTGATCTGGCGCCTGACCAGCTGCGCCGCTGCGCGGGAGTGCGACAGGACGATGATCCGCTCCAGGCTGCTGCCGGCCGCGACGCGGTTGGCGGCCGCGGCCGCGAGGACGGCCGTCTTGCCGGTGCCCGGCCCCCCGATCACCACGGAGACCCCGCGCGAGGGCGCGGCAGCCGCGCTCTGCTCGCTGCTCAGCGCGAACGTCTCGGCCGGCGGTGACTGGAGGACCCGGTAGTGCATGGGTCCTATGCAACCAGCTGGCTGCGACAATTCCACACCGCGCCGTGGCAAGCTGGCCCCGTGCCCGGGAGGAGGCCCGCATGAGTGAGCGCATCGCCACGGAGATCGACGGCCTGGTGCTGACCCTGAGCAACCTCGACAAGCCGCTGTTTCCATCCGGGTTCACCAAGGGCGAGCTCATCGCCTACTACGTGGGCATCGCCGAGACGATGCTGCCCCACCTCCGGGACCGCGCGATCACCAGGGTCCGGTTCCCGGACGGGACCGCGGGAGGGTCGTTCTACGAGAAGAATCTGCCCCCGGGTGCCCCCTCATGGGTGGCGACGGTGGACGTGGCCACGTCGGCCGGCACCGTCAGCTACGTCACCGCCCGGCATCGCGCGGATCTCGCCTGGTTGGCCAACCTCGCCTCCGTGGAGCTGCACACCCCCCAATGGCGCGTCCAGGACGCGACCGCCTCCCCGGAGGGGCTCATCCTGTCCGGGGACGACGAGCCGCGGGCCACCACGCTGGTGGTCGATCTCGATCCGGGCCCGGGGGTCACCCCTGCGGACTCGGCCAGGGGTGCGATCCTCGCGGCGACGGCTCTGGCGGAGCTCGGGCTCGAGGCCCACCCCAAGAGCTCCGGCAACAAGGGCCTCCAGTTGAGCGTGCCCATCCAGCCCACGCCCGCCTCTCAGGTGCACGCGTTCGCCGCCGGCCTCGCCCAGCACCTCGCCCAGCGCTATCCGAAGCAGTTCGTCGCGATCATGAGCAAGCAGGCCAGGGCGGATCTGCTCTTCGTGGACTACGGCCAGAACCTGGCCGCGCGCAACACTGTGACGGCGTACTCCGTGCGGGGCCTCGAGTCACCGTCGGTGGCCACCCCCCTCACCTGGGAGGAGGTGGCCGCGCTGACCCCCGAGACGCCGGTGAGGGTGAGCCCCTCCCAGATGCTCGAACGGGTGGCCGAACACGGTGACCTGTTCGCCGGCGCGCTCCCCACCGCCGGGTCCCCGGCCCTGCCGGACGCGCAGTTCTGACAAGATGGTGCCAACTTCAGGCCGGGACGGAGGACCCATGGATCAGCCGCCGCCCGCCGCGCGCGCCCACTACGTTCGCGAGCCCGCCCCGTGGGTGGGCGGCTGCAGCGACATCGGCCGCCGTCACCACACCAACCAGGACGCCCTGGCCATCGCCGTGCGGACCCAACCCACCCCGGCGGCCGTCATCGCGGTGGCCGACGGCGTGAGCACGGCCCGAGGGTCGGAGCGTGCCTCGATGGTGGCCGCGGACACGGTGGTGGCCGCGCTCCTCGATCAGCGCACGGTGGACGCCGAGGTCGAGGACGCCTTCGCCGGTGCGTTCGCGGCAGCCAACCAGGCCGTCCTGGCGGACGGCGAGTCGCCGTCCGCCTGCACCCTGATCGCCGCGTCCGTGGACGACGGGTCGATCACCGTGGGCTCGGTCGGGGACTCCCGCGCGTACTGGCTGGGGGACGACGGCGCCGCCCACCAGCTTTCCACCGACGACTCGATGGCCCAGGCCAGGATCCTGCTCGGCATGTCCCGCGACGAGGCCGAGCGGTCCATCCAGGCCCACGCGCTGACGAAGTGGCTGGGCCGCCAGTCCACGGACGCCACCCCGTCGCTCGTGCGCTACCGCCCCGTCGGCGCCGGCTGGCTGCTGCTGTGCAGCGACGGGCTGTGGAACTACGCGAGCGAGCCTGAGGCGCTGGCCTCCCTGGTGGCCGAGCTGGCGCCGGGCGCCACTGGGCCGGGGACGCTCGCGGAGGCACTGACCGCCTGGGCGAACGCGCAGGGCGGAAAGGACAACGTGACCGTCGTCCTGGCGCGGATCGTGGAGGTTGGAGGTTCTGACTAGAGTGGCGGCATGGAAGTAAAGATCGGGATCACCGACATCCCCCGGGAAGTCAGCATCGATACCACCGCCACCCCCGAGGAGCTCACCGCCATGCTGCGCGAGGCCGTCCAGGGCTCCACGCTGCTGGAGCTGGCAGACGAGAAGGGCCGGCGCATCCTCATCCCGGGCAACCGCATCGCCTACCTGGATCTCGGCTCCCCGAGCAGCCGCACCGTCGGCTTCGGCGCGGTATAGCCCTCCTGGGTTAGACTGAGGGCCTGCGGGCAGCAATGCCCCGCCTCCGGCGCGCCAACCGTGCCGTGAGTTCTTCCAGATTGGTTTGAGCCCTGAGCGACAACGAGACTCCTGTCGACGAGACCTTCGCCGACCTCGGCATTCACGAATCCATCACCTCGGCCTTGGCCGAGGCCGGCATCGTCCATCCCTTCGCCATCCAGACGCTGGCGATCCCCCTGGCCCTGAGCGGCACGGACCTGATCGGGCAGGCGCGCACCGGAACCGGCAAGACGCTGGCGTTCGGTGTGAGCCTCCTGCACCGCCTGGTGACCATCTCCGGCGGCGAGAAGCCCACCCACGGCAAGCCCCGCGCGCTGGTCGTCTGCCCCACCCGTGAGCTCGCGCTCCAGGTGGGCCGGGACCTGGACGTGGCGGGCAAGCACCTCAAGATGCGTGTGCTGACCATTTACGGCGGCACCGGGTACGACGAGCAGCTGCGCGCGCTCGAGTCCGGCATCGACATCGCGGTGGGCACCCCCGGGCGTCTGCTCGACCTCGCGGACCGCGGAGCCCTGGACCTCTCCCACGTGCAGGTGCTGGTCCTCGACGAGGCTGACGAGATGCTGGACCTCGGCTTCCTCCCGGACATCGAGCGCCTGCAGCGCAAGACGCCGGCGGACCGGCAGACCATGCTGTTCTCGGCCACCATGCCCGCCCCCATCCTGACCCTGGCACGGGCCACCCTCAACAGGCCGGTCAACATCCGCGCCGAGGGTCACGACGCCAAGATGACCGTCCCGGACATCGATCAGTACGTCTACCAGGCCCACGATCTGGACAAGCCCGAGATGGTGGGGCGGCTGCTCCAGGGCGCCAAGACGACGAAGGTCATGATCTTCTGCCGCACCAAGCGCGCGGCGCAGAGGCTGACCGACGAGCTGGTGGACCGCGGCTTCGCGGCAGCGGCCATCCACGGCGACCTCAACCAGGAGGCCCGCGAGCGGTCCCTCAAGAAGTTCCGGGCGGACACCATCTCCGTGCTGGTGGCCACGGACGTCGCGGCCCGCGGCATCGACATCGTCGGCGTCAGCCACGTCATCAACTACGAGTGCCCGGACACAGACGCCACCTACGTGCACCGCATCGGCCGCACCGGGCGCGCCGGCAACTCCGGTGTCGCGGTGACCCTGGTGGACTGGGCGGACGTGAACCGCTGGAAGCTGATCAACCAGTCCCTCGGCCTGGACCTGGCGGATCCGCCGGAGACCTACTCGTCGTCGCCCCACTTCTACACGGACCTGGACATCCCCGAGGGGACGAAGGGCCGGGTGCCGGGGCACATCGCCGCGCGGGAGAAGGCCTCGGAGGCCAGGCACTCCCCCACCGAGGGCCGCAAGCACCGGAGCCGTCGGTCGACGGAGCCCGCAGGCGACCACCCCGCGCCGGAGAAGCACGCCGACGCGGAGCGCAAGCCCCGCCGTCGGCGCCGCCGGACCCGTGGGGGCGTCGAGGTTGGGGCCGAGACCCCCACCGCCGAGTAACGCTTCAGTACACCATCCGCATCGCCTGCCGGACCTCGTCGAGTGTCCGGTCGGCGACGGCGGTGGCCCTCCGGTTCCCGTCCGCGAGCACCCTTTCCAGGTGACCCGGGTCCGCCACCAGCTCGGCGCGGCGCGCGCGGATGGGCGCGAAGTACTCGTTGACGACCTCGGTGACCAGCTTCTTCAGGCCACCGCCCCCGCCGTCGCCCACCTCGTCCGCCACTGCGACCGGGTCGCGGTCCAGGCAGAGGGCGGCCAGGTTGACCAGGTTGGACACCTCCGGCCGGGTCGCGGGGTCGTAGGTGATGTGCCGGTCGGAGTCGGTGACCGCGCGCTTGAGGAGCTTCGCCGTCTCGTCGGCGGTCATGCCCAGCTCGATGGTGTTGCCCTTGGACTTCGACATCTTGGTGCCGTCCAGGCCCAGGACGGTGCCGGACTTGCTCAGCAGCGCCTCCGGCGCCGGGAACACCGGGCGCGCCTCGTCCACCCGGCCGTAGCGCTCGTCGAAGCGCCGGGCGATCACCCGCGCCTGCTCCAGGTGCGGGAGCTGGTCCTTCCCCACCGGGACCAGGTTCGCCTTGCAGAACAGGATGTCCGCGGCCTGGTGGACGGGGTAGGTCAACATCAGACCCGACATGGGGCGGTCACCCGTGTCGTCGAGCTCGGTCTTGACCGTGGGATTGCGGCGGAGCTCGGCGTCGGTGACGATCGAGAGGAACGGCAGCATCAGCTGGTTGAGGGACGGGATCTGCGAATGCGTGAAGATCGTCACCTGCTGCGGGTCGAGCCCGACGGCCAGGTAGTCCGCCAACAGTGAGTAGACGCGCTCCCGGATGGGGCCCACGCCGTCGCGGTCGGTGATCACCTGGTAGTCGGCGATGACCACGTACGTCTCGACGCCCAACGCGGCGAGGCGCACCCGGTTCTGCAGTGAACCGAAGTAGTGGCCGATGTGCAGGTTGCCCGTGGGGCGGTCCCCCGTCAGGATCCTGAAGCCGGAGGGGTCCAGGGTCAGCTGCCGCTCGATCTCCGCGCTCCGCTGCGTCGATCGGGCAAGCGATGCCTCCGGGTCGAAGGCGTCCTCGGGGGAAAGCGACATGAACTCAACCTGCCTGTGTGGTGTCCGACGGTGTGCGAGGCCCCAGCGTAGCGCCCTAGACGACGCCGCCCCGTCGGCGGATCCGGGCCAGCAGGTCGCGGTAGGCGGAGGGGCGGGTCAGGTTGGCGGCCAGCGGGTGCCGCTTCTTGCCCAGTCCGTGGTAATCGCTGGAACCTGTCCGGATGAGGCCCACGCGGCCCCCCATCTCGAACAGCAGCGAGCGGGTCTCCTCGTCGTGGTCCGGGTGCTCCACCTCGATGCCCTCGAGCCCGTGACTCTGCACCAACGACTCGAGGTACGGCGCGGGCAGGACGTGCTGCCCCCCGCGGCCCCAGGGGTGCGCGATGACGGCCACGCCTCGGGCGGCGTGCACCAGCTCGATCGCGCGTTCCAGCGGGCAGGCGTAGCGGTGGACGTAGCATGGCCTGTCGTCCCCGATCCACAGCGCGAAGGCCTCGTCGCGGTCGGCGACGTACCCCTTGGCCACCAGCGCATCCGCCACGTGGGGGCGCCCGAGCGCGGGGGCCCCGTTCGCGGCGGCCATCACGTCGTCGAGGGTGAGCTCGAGGCCGGCCTCGGTGAGCTTGGCGACCATTGCGGGGAGCCGGTCGGTGCGGCCGAAGCGGATGCGGGCCAGCTCGGCGTTGAGCTCGCGGTCGAAGGGGTCACAGCCGTAGCCCAGAAGGTGCACCGAGGATCCGTTGCGCTCCGCGGACATCTCGATTCCGCCCAGCACCTTCACACCGATCCTCTTGCCGGCCTCCTGGGCCTCCGCCACTCCGGCGAAGGTGTCGTGGTCCGTGAGGGCGATGACGTCGAGCCCGGCCTCGAAGGCCTTCATCACAAGGGTGGTGGGGGTGTCTGTACCGTCGCTGACCCTTGAGTGGGTGTGCAGGTCGATCTTCATGACGCAATCCTAGGGTTCGGGCATGGCGGCTACGCTGGCGGGCATGGATCTCGACTACACCCACCAGTACGCCGCCCAGCCCTCGGCCGTGATCGCTCTGATGCGCAACGAGGAGTTCATCGCCGATGTGGCCCGGCACGCTGGGGCTCTCGAGCACACCGTCTCCATCGACGACGATGCAACCCGGTTGAGGATGAAGCTCCCGGTGCCCGGTTCGCTCAGCAAGTTCGTCGGTCAGTCCGTGACCATCGCGCAGGTCTTCCGCTTCCAGCCACCCGCCGCGGACGGGTCGGTGCGCGGCACCGTGGACGTCGACGTGCCGGGGATGCCGATCAAGGTGGACGCGGCGGCGCTGCTGAAGGCCCACGACGGCGGAACGCAGGGCAGGTACACCGGGAGCCTGACCGTGAAGATCCCGCTGGTCGGCAAGAAGGTGGAGGGGCTCACCGAGCCGTTCATCCGCGACGCGTTCGACGGCCTGGAGCGCCGCGCGGCGGACTGGCTCGCGCGCTGAGCCAACCTCAGCTGGCGGCGGCCTCCCGGCGCTTCTTGGCCGCCTCCACAGAGGCCTTGAGCGCGGCCATGAGGTCGACGACGTCTCCGGAGGGGGCGGACGTGTCTGCCGCCGCCGGCGACGGCGCGCCCGCCAGCTTTGCCTCGACCACCTCGAGCAGAGCCTCACGGTAGGAGTCCTGGTAGGCGTCCGGGTCGAAGGTCCCCTCGAGCTGCCCGATGAGCAGCTTGGCCATCTCCATCTCCGCGTCCGAGATCTTCACCTCGGCCGACGGCGACGCGAACCCTCCGTCGCGCAACTCGTCCGGCCAGTACATGGTGTGCAGGAGCAGGACGTCGTCCTTGGGCCTGATCAGCGCCAGCGACTCCCGGCTGCGCAGCGCCACCTTGACCACCGCCACCTTGTCCTCCTTGGCGAGCGCCTCCCTCAGGAGCACGTACGGCTTCTGACCGGCGGCCTCGGCCTCGAGGAAGTAGGTGCGCTGGAAGAACGTGGGATCCACCTCGCCCTCGTCGACGAACTGGACGACCTCGACCGTCTTCAAGGTGCTGAGCGGCAGGTTGGCGAAGTCCTCGTCGGTGAGGACGGCCACGCGCCCGTCGGCTGCCTCGTAGCCCTTGGCGATGTCCGCGTAGGCCACCACCTCGCCGCACTTCTCGCAGACGCGCTGCTGACGGACGCGCCCTCCGTCGGTGGAGTGCACCTGGCGGAACGAGACGTCGCGGTCCTCCGTGGCGCCGTAGACCTTGACGGGGATGGAGACGAGCCCGAACGACACGGCGCCCTTCCAGATGGATCGAGGCATGGCAGCCTTCCCTTCACGCTCCTCGTCGGTACTCGACGACGTCGTTCCACAGGAGCTCGTGCTCCCGCAGCAGGTCCTGCACCTGGGGCAGGTCCCAGGCCAGGTCGATGGTGAGCCCGTGCGACATGGCCGCGGCATCCGAGACGTCCACGCCCGGCTCCTCGGCGAACCAGGCCGTCATGGAGCCCGTCGGGCACGAACGGAGGAGCACCTCCCCGTTGGCGGGATCCTCCGACTCCTCGATCAGCGAAGGCTCAACCTCGGCGACGACGACGAGGCGGACGCCGTGGGCGGCGAGACCGGCGACGGAGGCCAGTATCAGAGCCGCGTACTCCGCGTCCTCCGACTCGGCCTCCGCATACCCCAGTTCGGCCAGCAGCTCAGGCGTGACCGTGTAGGCGGGCCTGTTCTCGATCGGCGGGTCCCCCACGAGGGCGCCCAACTCGTGGGCCGCGACGGGGATGAACACCAGCTGACGCTTCACGTGACCAGCCTAGATGCACATGCTGCGAGAAGGGAGTAGGTTCGACGGCGATATGGTGCGCGTCCTTCTGAACCTCATCTCCGGTGCCGCTGCCCTCGGCCTGCTCGCCTGCGCCGCGCCCACCGCCGAACCACTCACGATCGAACTCACCGTGACGGATCCGCCGGCGGCGACGCGGAGGGTCGAGGTGGCGCTCGGCGCGGAGATCACACTGCGCATCACCACGCCCACAGATGATCGCGCGCATGTCCACGGGTACGAGATCGAGCAGGACCTCGCCGCCGGGGTGCCGACGGACATCGTCTTCGACGCCACGATGGCCGGGACCTACGAGGTGGAGTCCCACGTCACCGACGCCGTCTGGCTGGATCTGGTCGTCAAGTGACCCCGATGCACGGGATCGCCTCCCGGGGCGATCTTCCGCTGCCGTTCGGCCTGGTCCTCGGCGGCGCCGCCGTCGTCCTGGTGGTCACGTTCTGGGTGGTGCTGTTCGCGTGGAGAGCCCCGAGGTTCCGCGACCACTCGGGGATTGAGCTGCCGAGGCTGACCCGGGTGGTGGACTCGCCGTGGTTCTCGCGGCCCTTGAGGGTCGCGGTGGGGCTCGTCTGGCTCCTGGCGGCGATCTCCCTCGCGTTCGGGGTGGACCGCATCGACAATCCGGTGTTCGGTTTCGTCTACGTCCTGCTGTGGGTGGGGCTGGTGCCCGTCTCGCTGCTCTTCGGTGCGGTCTACCGTCGGACCAACCCGCTGCGGCTTCTGCTGCGGTTCACCGGCGCCACCAGCGCCCCGCCCGTCGGAGCCCCCGCAGAGTCGCGCCTGCCCGCGGCGGGTGCGCTGCTGGTCTTCCTGTACCTGGAACTGGTGCAGCCCGACGGCGCCACGCTGCCCGTGCTGAGGGGTTTCGCCGCGGCGTGGGTGGCGTGGGTGGTCGTGGGGGTGGCGCTTCGGGGCCAGGGCTGGATCGCCCGGGCCGATCCCTTCGAGGCCTACGCCTCGGCCCTCGCCCGGCTCTCGCCGTGGGGGCGGAGCGGGCGTGGGGTGCTCATCTGGATGAACCCCCTGCGCAATCTCGGTTCGTGGCGCGCTCCGAAGCACCTGGCGGCGCTCGCCGCCGTGCTGTTGGGCGGCACGCTGTTCGACGCGCTCACCAACACGGCGGCGTGGGTGCGGGCCACCCAGGATCTCGGACCGTGGGGCTGGCCCGTGGCCACGGTCGCCCTGGTGGGTAGCGTCGCGTTCATCTACGGCCTCTTCCGGCTCGGCACCCGACCGTACGGCCACCCCGGTGCCGATGCGCTCGCCCCCGGGCTCATCCCGCTCGTGGCCGGGTACGCCCTGGCCCATTACGGCACGATGCTGTACCTGGAGGGCCAGCGGACCCTCATCCGGTTCAGCGATCCCCTCGGGCTGGGCTGGAACCTCTTCGGAATGGCCGAGGCCTCGCCCGGCACCGCCCTCTTCGCCTATCCGACGTTGATCGCCGTGACCCAGGTCCTCCTGATCGTGGGCGGGCATGTGGTCGGCGTACTGGTCACCCACGACATCGCGGTGCGCACCCACCCGGACCGGGTGGCCGTCCATCTCCCCCTGCTCTCCATCATGGTGGTCTTCACGGTGGGTGGGCTGCTGTTGATGTTCGGGGGCTGAGGTGTTGTCCCGATCCCGGGAAGTGTTGTCCGGACCGACGCAGGTGTTGTCCGAACTGACGCAGGTGTTGTCCGTCTGACGTAGGTGTTGTCAGTAGGCATGCCGGGCATGGCTCGTGGGGGTCAGCGCCGCCTAGCGTCTCGCCCATGAGCTACCCGTTGCCGATCACGCTGCTGGCCCACCCGGCCCATGTCGCGGAGGTGCCGCACACCCCCGCCCCACCGCGTGCGCTTCAACTCATCCATGCCGTCCTCGAGGCGCTGATGGGGCGGCGGCCCCTCCATCAGCTGCGTCCGCACCTGCGGTGGCAGGCGTTCGACAACCTGGCCTGCTACGTCGACGCGGGGGACTTCCGCCGGGTGCGGGTGGGCCGTGTGCGCTCCCAGATGCCCACCCCAAGGGCCGTCGAGGCCAATGTGAGCCTCCTGGTGGCCGGGCGAGTGGTGAGTTGCGCCCTACGGCTGGACGCCACGAGGGCAGGCTGGCGCTGCACCGAACTGACGATCATCGCGCCCATGGGCGCGCGCACCGCGGGCGCGGCGGTCGCAGCCTAGGAGGGTGCTGAACAATGCTTCCTCCGGCGAGGACGCATCAGGCGGGATTGAGATACCGCCCCCAGATCTTGTGAGCGTATTGGACATACTCGTCAAGATATGGGGGCGGTAGATCGCCCGATCTGGTGCGCCGCAGCCGAGGAATGATTGTTCAGCGGTCTCCTAGAGGGCGCCGCCGGGCCGGCCGTGACACATCTTGTACTTCTTGCCGGAGCCGCAGGGGCAGGGCTGATTCCGGCCGACCTTCTCCGCCGCCACCGCCGGGGCGCCCGACGTCTGAGTGACCTCACCGGTCTCATCCGGCGCGGAGTAGCTGAGCGCGGCCTCCGCCCGCCGCTCGAGTCCCTTGGCCAGCGGTTCGGGCGCGCTCGGCTGGGCCGGCACCTGGACGGGGGCGCCGTCCTCATCGGTGATCAGGCCCACCTTCAGCTCAGGTTCCGCGGGGCGGACGGTCACCTCGAGGTTGAACAGGAAGCCGACGACCTCCTCCATGAACGCGTCCATCATCGCGACGAACATGTCGCCGCCCTCACGCTGATACTCCACCAGGGGGTCGCGCTGGGCCATTGCCCGCAGCCCGATCCCCTCGCGCAGGTAGTCCATCTCGTAGAGGTGCTCGCGCCACTTGCGGTCGAGCACCGTCAACAGGACCTGGCGCTCCAGCTCGCGCATGGTCCGCTCGCCCAGCTGCTCCTCGCGGGCGTCATAGGCACGGAGGGCGTCCTCCACGACCATGTCGACCAGCTCGTCCTGCTCGGGCAGGTCGTCGAGCAGCGCCTCCTCGGTCAGGGTCACCGGGTAGAGGGTCTTGAGCTCGATGAGCATCGTGTCCAGATCCCAGTCCTCGGGCAGCCCGGACGTGTGTCCGCGCACCACGTCGGAGACCACCCTGCGCACGCTGTTACGGAGCTGCTGGGACACGTCGGCACCGTCCAGCACCCGCCGGCGGTCGCCGTAGATCGCGTGACGCTGCCGGTTGAGCACGTCGTCGTACTTCAGCACGTTCTTGCGCATCTCGAAGTTCTGGCCCTCGACCTGCTTCTGCGCGCCCTCGATGGACTTCGACACCGACTTCATGTCGATGGGCACGTCGTCGGGCACCTTCATCATGAGGAGTGCGCGCTCGAGCAGCTCGGGCCGGAAGAGGCGCATCAGATCGTCGCTGAGGGAGAGGTAGAAGCGGCTCTCCCCCGGGTCCCCCTGGCGGCCGGAACGGCCTCGCAGCTGGTTGTCGATGCGGCGCGACTCGTGCCGCTCTGAACCGATCACGTACAGCCCACCGGTCTCCACCACTGCGTCGTGCTCGGACTTCACCTGCTCCTCGAGCGCAGCCAGGGTCTCCGCCCACTGCGCCTCGTAGGCCTCGGGCGTCTCGTGCGGGTCCAGGCCGGCCTTACGCAGCTGCAGGTCGGCGAGGAACTCGGGGTTGCCGCCCAGCATGATGTCCGTGCCGCGGCCCGCCATGTTGGTCGACACGGTCACCGCGCCACGGCGCCCCGCCTCCGCGACGATCGCGGCCTCTCGTTCGTGGTGCTTGGCGTTGAGGACCTGGTGGGGAACGTTGGCCTTCTTCAGGAGGCCCGAGAGCAGCTCCGACTTGGCCACCGATGCGGTGCCGAGCAGGATCGGCTGACCCTCCGCGTGGCGTTCGACCACGTCCTTGACGATGGCCTCGTACTTGGCTTCCTCGGTGCGGTAGATGAGGTCCGGCTGATCCTTGCGGATCATCGGCCGGTTGGTGGGGATCTGGATGACCCCCAGGCCGTAGATCTTCTGGAACTCGGACTCCTCCGTCTTCGCGGTGCCGGTCATGCCCGCGAGCTTGTCGTACATGCGGAAGTAGTTCTGCAGGGTGACGGTGGCCAGCGTCTGGTACTCGTCCTTGATCCGCACGCCCTCCTTCGCCTCGAGCGCCTGGTGGAGCCCCTCGTTGTAACGGCGGCCCGCGAGCGTGCGGCCCGTGTGCTCGTCGACGATGAGCACCTCGTCGCCGGCGAGGACGTAGTCCTTGTCGCGCTTGAAGAGTTCCTGCGCCTTGATCGCGTTGTTGAGATACGAGATCAGGGGCGTGTTGGCGGACTCGTACAGGTTGTCGATGCCCAGCCTGTCCTCGACCTTCTCGATTCCCGGCGCGAGTACGGCGATGGTGCGCTTCTTCTCGTCCACCTCGAAGTCCACATCGCGGCGCAGCGTCCGGACGAGCTTGGCGAAGACCGGATACCACTCATGGGTGTCCTCGGCGGGGCCGGAGATGATCAGCGGGGTGCGGGCCTCGTCGATCAGGATGGAGTCCACCTCGTCGACGATGGCGTAGTGGTGGCCACGCTGGACCAGGTCCTCCCTGCGGAGGGCCATGTTGTCGCGGAGGTAGTCGAAACCGAACTCGTTGTTGGTGCCGTAGGTGATGTCCGAGCTGTACGCGACCCGCCGCTCCTCCGGGGTCATCGACGCGAGGATGGCGCCAACCTCCAGGCCGAGGAAGTGGTGGATGCGGCCCATCTGCTCCGACTGGTACTTGGCCAGGTAGTCGTTGGTGGTGACGACGTGGACGCCCTTGCCGGACAGTGCGTTGAGGTAGGCCGGCAGGGTGCCGACGAGGGTCTTGCCCTCGCCGGTCTTCATCTCGGCGATGTTGCCCCAGTGGAGAGCGGCGCCGCCCATGAGCTGAACGTCGAAGTGCCGTTTACCCAGCACCCGCACAGAGGCCTCGCGGACGGTGGCGAACGCCTCGGGCATCAGCCTGTCGAGGGACTCGCCGTCGGCGATCCTGGCCCGGAACGTGTCCGTCTCGGCGCGGAGCTCCGCGTCCGACATGGCCTGGAACTCCTCCTCGATGGAGTTGACCTGATCGGCCACCTTCTGCAGCCTGCGGAGCTGGGCTCCGGAGCCGAGGCCGCTCAGAAAATCCATGACACCCACAGGTCGATTCCTACTCATCTCGAGAACACCGCGACAGCACGCGGCAGTACCGCCAGCCATCCTAACGCCCGTCACCAACGCGCGGACACGGCGGCGGGGGGGGGGGGGGGGGAGGGGGAGACCGGGGGGGG